>NZ_CP192510.1:643452-965178 GCF_050613175.1 Halomonas sp. H5 | reverse complement strand
GGGCCAGGCGGCCCAGGTGACCGATCACCGGGGCCCCCTCGGGAATCCCCAGGCGCCGCCGCCACCCCTCGCCCTGGCCCCGGGCGAAGCGCGCCGTATCGACGCCACTGGGCACCACGCTGAGGTGGGGGTTGGCGCCGCGCTCCAGCAGCAGGTCGCGAATGCTCTCGCTGGGGGCGATCACCTCGTCGCAGAGGCGGGTGTACTGGGTGGCCAGGGCGATGGCGAAGCGCTGCATGCGCGGCGAGTCCCCGGGCACATAGTGGGTGTAGTGTTCGTAGAGGGTGTGATGGGTAAACACCAGCGGCAGGCCATAGGTCTCGGCGGCCCGGGCCGCGGTATCGCCCAGCAGGAAGGGGTGATGGGAATGCAGGATATCCGGCTCGAAGGCCTCGATCGCCTCGTGGAGCCGGCCGGGAATCGGCACCGGTAGCGAGAAGTCGCTGCCGTTGAAGTGCTGCACCGCGGCCACCCGCACCACGTCCGGCTCCGCCTCGGGCTGCCCTGCCAGGCGCGGCGCCACCACCCGCACCTGGTGGCCCTGGGCCTGCAGGCGGCGGGTCAGGCGCAGCACCGATTCGCTGACCCCGCCCACGATGGGCTGGTAGGTATTGGTGAACATCATCACCTTCACGGGCACTCTCCCTGGGACGCAACGACGAGGTCCGGCCGCGGCGGCACGCGCCGGGGGCTCTGCCGTTCAAGATAGTCGACGCAGGCACGCCGCCGCGCCGGTACCCGGCGGAGACACCCATCAGACCAATAAAAAATGGCCTGGTGTCCAGATCTTGGGGGCGTCCTCCCGGGTCGGACGGCCTGCTAGACTGGCGGGGTTTTCCCACTCAGAGAGGAGATCGGCATGGCACAACGCATCGCGGTAATTCCCGGCGACGGCATCGGCAAGGAGGTGATGCCCGAGGGCGTGCGCGTCCTCGAGGCGGCGGCGCGGCGCTTCGCCATCGACCTGGAGCTCGAGGCCTTCGACTTCGCCAGCTGCGACTACTACCTCGAGCACGGCCAGATGCTCCCCGACGACTGGTTCGAGACCCTCGAAGGCTTCGATGCCATCTACTACGGCGCCGTGGGCTGGCCCGAGACGGTGCCCGACCATGTCTCCCTGTGGGGCTCGCTGCTGCAATTCCGCCGCCGCTTCGACCAGTACATCAACCTGCGCCCCTGCCGTTTGCTGCCCGGTATCCAGAGCCCATTGGCGGGCCGCGAGCCCGGCGATATCGACTTCTATGTGGTGCGCGAGAACACCGAGGGGGAATACTCCAGCGTCGGCGGCAAGATGTTCGAGGGCACCGAGCGGGAGATCGTCATCCAGGAAACGGTGATGACCCGTCACGGCACCGACCGGGTGCTGAAGTTCGCCTACGAGCTGGCCCGTTCACGGCCCAGGAAGAAGCTCACCTCCGCCACCAAGTCCAACGGCATCGCTATCACCATGCCCTGGTGGGACGAGCGGGTCGCCGAGATGGGCAAGCGTTACCCCGAAGTGGCGGTCGACCAGTTCCATATCGATATCCTCACCGCCAACTTCGTGATGCACCCGGACTGGTTCGACGTGGTGGTGGCCAGCAATCTCTTCGGCGATATCCTCTCCGACCTGGGCCCGGCCTGCACCGGCACCATCGGCGTGGCGCCCTCGGCCAATATCAACCCCGAGGGGACCTTTCCCAGCCTCTTCGAGCCGGTGCACGGCAGCGCCCCGGATATCGCCGGCAAGGGAATCGCCAACCCCATCGGCCAGATCTGGTCCGGTGCCATGCTGCTCGAGCACCTGGGGCACCGGGAGGCCGCGGACGCCGTGGTCGGCGCCTTCGAGGCGGTGCTCGCCGAGGGCGACAAGCGCGTTCTTACACCGGATGTGGGCGGTCATGGCACCACCGAGGCGCTGGGACGAGCCATCGCCAGCCGGCTCTAGGCTCACGCCAATCTCAATAGTCACTCGCCGCGGCAGCCCGAGACGACGACGCCCCGCGATGGCAGGGCGTCGAGGCGTTCTGGCGAAGGAACGTTTCAGCCGGCGAGTTTCGCGGCGATACCGGCGACATGCTCGCCCTGGAAGCGCGCCAGTGCCAGCTCGGCCTCGCTGGGTTGGCGGGAGCCGTCGCCACCGGCGATGGTGGCGGCGCCATAGGGCGAGCCGCCCTTGACTTCGGAGATGTCGAACTGCGCCTCGGTGCCATAGCCGATAGGCACGATCACCATGCCGTGGTGAGCCAGGGTGGTCCAGGCGGTGAGGATGGTGGTCTCGTTGCCGCCGCCGGTGCCGGTGGAGGTAAAGACGCTACCCACCTTGCCACGCAGGGCGCCCTGGGCCCAGAGGCCGCCGGTACGGTCGAGGAAGTTGCGCATCTGGCCCGACATGTTGCCGAAGCGGGTGGGGGTGCCGAAGATCACCGCATCGTAGTCGGCCAGCTCCGCGGGCTCCGCCTCCGGGGTATCGAAGTCCTGCTTGCCGCCGGCCTTGGCGAAGGCCTCGGCGTCCATGGTCTCGGGCACCCGCTTGACCGTCACCTCGCAGCCCGCCACCCCGCGCGCGCCCTCGGCGACGGCCTTGGCCAGGGTGTCGATATGCCCATACATGGAGTGATACAGCACCAGCACTTGAGTCATGATTTCGGCTCCTTTCGAGGGTTCAATAGCGACCTTGCCTGCTGGAGTCTAGTCGACCGGCAGCGCTCCCCCTATGCGGCCTTGGTCACCTCTAATCGGGAGGCTTTTTATGTTAGCCCTGCTGCGCTGCCTCGCGGGCCTGCCGCCACTTGCCGGAGACGAGGGCGTGGGACGCCCCGGGGGCAGCGTCTTCGTGCCCCTCCGCTGAACGGCCCGGGAGTTACAGGATGGCACCGGCTTTTTCATCGCCTCGACCCCGACGCTTGCCGTCGCCAGCAAAGCTGGTGATGGTGCCGACACAGAACGGCAAGCACAGAAGGCGCCCTATGCTCAGTCAATGGATCGATCTTACCCTCGCCGGGCAGCCCCCCGAGGCCGAAGGCCGGCTGCCCTTCGGCCGCTACCGGCTGCAGGGTCCGGGCATCCTCGAGCTGATCCCCAGCGAGCGCCAGGCCCAGGCCCAGGCCTGCGTGATCTCGGTGGGCGTGCATGGCAACGAGACCGCCCCCATCGAACTCTTGGGGGAGTTGCTGTCGCGCCTGGAGGCCGGCAGCCTGCGCCTGGGCGCGCCGACCCTGCTGATCCTCGGCAACCCGCCGGCCATCCGCGCCGGCGAGCGCTTTCTCGACACCAACCTCAACCGCCTCTTCCAGCGCGGCCAGGATCGCCACGGCGACGAGCCCGAGCGGGCCCGCACCCTGATGGCGGCGGTGGACGCCTTCTACGCCCGCCACGCCGACGGCCAGCGGCTGCACTATGACCTGCATACCGCCATCCGCGACAGCCGCTTCCCGCGCTTCGCGGTGGAGCCCCATGCCGAGCACCACACCGGCGCCGAGCAGTGGCGCTGGCTGGCCGCCGCCGGCCTGCAGGCGGTGCTGCACCAGCATCAGCACAGCTGGACCTTCTCCCACTATTCCAAGCACTACCACGGCGCCCAGGCCTTTACCCTGGAACTGGGCAAGGTGGCCCCCTTCGGCCACAACGACCTGGTGGCCCTGCGCCCGATGCGCGCCCTGCTCGAGGCCCTGGTGGAGGGCCGCGAGCCGCCGGGGCAGGATCCCGACGCCCTGGCCTTCTTCCGGGTCGAGCATGAGCTGATGCGCCATTCCCGGGACTTTAGCCTGCACTTCGCCGACGATACCGCCAACTTCACCGAATTCGCCCCGGGCAGCCTGCTGGCCAGCGACGCCGAGGCCGGCGACTTCCGGGTCGGCGACACGCCATTGGCGGTGGTCTTCCCCAATGCCAAGGTGGAAATCGGGGCCCGCGCCGCCCTGTTGGTCAGGCCGAGCCCGGTGCCGGAGGCCAGCATCCAACCCTAACCAAACGCCCCCAGGCAGAAAATAAAACTGACAGACAACAATAAGTTAGAGGATAGTTATTTATGACCCCCACCCCAACACTAGACAAAAGTCGCATAGCGACGACTCGGCCATACTCTGTCAGGGGATGCCAGGGCTGGTAGAATCGCCAGCCTTTCGCATCCGCCATGCTGAAATCGCCATCCCCGGATGGCCATCCCGACCTGGAGCCGAGTTATGGCCGCAACGCCGTTACCGCTGGAAGTTCGTAATATCAAGAAACGCTTCGGCGACGCCGAGGTGCTCAAGGGCCTCTCCCTGCAGGCCAAGAAAGGCGACGTCATCACCCTGATCGGGGCCTCCGGCTCCGGCAAGAGCACCTTCCTGCGCTGCATGAATCTGCTGGAACAACCCGACGAGGGCGACCTGATCGTGCATGGCGAGGAGATCCGCTTCAAGCACACCAAGCAGGGTCGCGAGCCCGCCGACTGGAAGCAGGTGGTGCGCATGCGCGCCAAGCTCTCGATGGTCTTCCAGGGCTTCAACCTCTGGTCGCATATGACCCTGCTGGAGAACATCATCGAGGCCCCGGTGCATGTGCTGGGCAAGCCCAGGAAGGAGGCCATCGACCAGGCCCACGCCTTGCTCGAGCGGGTCGGCCTGTCGCATCGCGCCAAGGCCTATCCGGCGCAGATGTCCGGTGGCCAGCAGCAGCGCGGCGCCATCGCCCGGGCCCTGGCCATGGACCCGGAGGTGATGCTCTTCGACGAGCCCACCTCGGCGCTGGACCCGGAGCTCGTGGGCGACGTGCTCAAGGTGATGCGCGACCTGGCCGAAGAGGGCCGCACCATGGTGGTGGTGACCCACGAGATGAGCTTCGCCCGGGACGTCTCCAGCCAGGTGATCTACCTGCACCAGGGCCTGGTCGAGGAGGCCGGCGCGCCCCGGGACGTGCTGGACAACCCGCAATCGCCGCGCCTCCAGCAGTTCCTGGCGCCCAAGTACTGAGCGGGAGACGACCATGCTAGACCTTCACGGCTACGGCCCGCGGCTGCTGGAAGGCGCCGGGGTCACCCTGCAGCTGGCGGTTCTGTCGCTGATCCTGGCCCTGGTGCTGGGCCTGCTGGCGGCCAGCGCCAAGATGTCCCGCAACTGGCTGCTGCACAAGATCGCGACCCTCTACACCACCATTATCCGCGGGGTCCCCGATCTGGTGCTGATGCTGCTGCTGTTCTTCGGCGGCCAGATGGGCCTCAACCTGCTGACCGATACCCTCTACGACCACACCGGGCTCGACTGGTACGTTAACCTCAACGCCTTCGCCGCCGGGGTGCTGACCATCGGTTTCATCTTCGGCGCCTATATGTGCGAGACCTTCCGCGGCGCCTTCCTGGCCGTGGAGCATGGGCAGATCGAGGCGGGCAAGGCCTACGGCATGAGCAACTGGCTGGTGTTCCGGCGCATTCGCTTCCCGCAGATGATGCGCCATGCCCTGCCGGGGCTCTCCAACAACTGGATGGTGCTGCTCAAGACCACCGCCCTGGTCTCGATCATCGGCCTGACGGACATGGTGCGGGTCGCCGCCGAGGCCTCCCGCGCCACCCATGAGCCCTTCACCTTCCTGATTCCGGTGGCCGTTATCTATCTGTTGATCGCCAGCGTCTCCGAGTGGGCCTTCGCCCGCCTGCAGAAGCGCTACGACGTCGGCTTCGGGGAGCACTGACCATGGAACTCACGACCTGGCTCAATGAGCTGCTATCCGACAACCTGATCTTCACCCCCCAGACCCTGGGCTATTACTGGGAAGGCCTGGTCACCACCACCCAGCTGGTGTTCCTGTCGCTGCTGGCGGGGCTGGTGCTGGCGGTGCCCCTGGCCATCGGGCGCAGCTCCGGGCGGCGCTGGATCAGCCTGCCGATCTACGCCTACACCTATGTGTTCCGCGGCACACCGCTGCTGATTCAGCTCTATATCATCTACTACGGGGTGGTGTTCTTCGACGGCATTCAGGAGACCTTCCTGTGGCCGATGCTGCGCGAGGCCTTCTATCCGGCGCTGATCGCCTTCACCCTCAATACCGCGGCCTATACCACCGAGATCTTCCGTGGCGCCATCAAGGCGACCGCCAGGGGGGAGATCGAGGCGGCCCGGGCCTACGGCATGTCCAATGCCCTGATGATGCGCCGCATCATCCTGCCCAGCGCCTTCCGCCGCGCCCTGCCGGCCTACGGCAACGAGGTGATCTTCATGCTGCATGCCAGCGCCATTGCCAGCGTGGTGACCCTGATGGACCTCACCGGGGCGGCGCGCTTCGTCTATGCGCGCTTCTATGCGCCCTTCGAGGCCTTCCTGTTCGTCGCGGCGATCTACCTGTGCCTGACCTTCGCCATCCTCTACCTGTTCCGTTACCTGGAGAAGCGCCTGCTGGCCCACCTCAAGCCGGCCTGAACCCGCCGGTCTGAACCCGCCGGCCCAGGCCGGCGTCAAACAAACGTTGGGAAATTGGCTCTATCCCCCTTCCGGGGCTCGCCAAGCTGCGTTACCGTGACCTTGATCGATAACCCCGGTTCAATCCCCTATAACAACAGGGAAACGCACCATGAAAAAACTGCTTACCATCTCTCTCCTCGGTGCCGCCATCGTGGCCGGCACCGCCCAGGCCCGTGATTACGACCATGTCCGCTTCGGCGTCGACGTGCCCTACGAGCCCATGGAATACCGCACGCCGGAAGGCGAGCTGATCGGCTTCGATATCGACCTGGGCAACGCCCTCTGCGAGGAGATGGGCATCACCTGCGAGTGGGTCGAGCAGGAGTGGGACGGCATCATCCCCGGCCTGCTGGCCCGTAACTACGACGCCATCATGTCCTCCATGTCCATCAACGACGAGCGCCGCCAGACCGTGCGCTTCTCCGACTCCTACATCACCATTCCCGGCGCCTGGTTCGCCCCCGCCGACAGCAGCCTGGAGGCGATCGACGAGGAGAGCCTGGCCGGCAAGAGCATCGGCGTGCAACGCGGTACCACCTACGACAACTACGCCACCGATGCCTACGGCAGCATCGCCACCATCAACCGCTACTCCACCGCCGACGACATGGTGCTGGACCTGGATGCCGAGCGCCTGGATATCGTCTTCCTCGAGTTCGTGGTCGGCCAGTCCACCCTGCTCAACAGCGACGACGGCGACTACCGGGTGGTCGGCGAGATGGTCACCGAGCCCGAGGAGTACTTCGGTGAAGGCTTCGGCATCGCCTTCCGCCCGCGCGACGAGGCCCTGGCCGAGCGCTTCAACGAGGCCCTGGCCACCCTCAGGGAAGACGGCACCTACGACGAAATCCTGCAGCGCTACTTCGGCGACGAGTAAGCCCGGCACTCGCTCGACCCCCGGCCAAGGTCGGGGGTTTTTTGTGCCCGGCCGGCGCCTTAGCCGTGGGCACCGGGCAGATGGGCACCCTCCCCCGCTGCGGGCAACTCGTCCTCGCCCAGGGGACGGGAGAGCTCGCGAAGTATCCCGCAGGCCTCGGCCTCGGACTCGCCGTTGCAGCGTGCCCTCAGGGTCGCCAGGGCCGTCTCCAGGGCCTGGAGCTGGCAGATCCGCGCCGCCACATGGGCCAGGTGCGCGTCGATCAGGCCATTGACCTCGTGGCAGGGCCGCTCGGGATGGTCGTGATAGGCCAGCAGGGTGCGGATCTCCTCCAGGGTCATGTCCAGGGCCCGGCAATGGCGAATAAAGGCCAGCCGCTCGGCATGACGCTGGTCATACTGGCGGTAGTTGGCGGCGCTGCGGGCAGGCGCCGGCAAGAGCCCCTCCCGCTCGTAGTAGCGAATGGTCTCCACGCCGCAGCCGCTCTGGCGGGCCAGCTCTCCGATACGCATCCTCGTCCTCCTCCGGTTTATCCGCTGGGCTTCCTCGAATCGAATCGCTGAAGGGCGCTGGGGGCAGGATGGAGCGGGGGTTTTTTGCCATGGATGGCAAAAGTAGCGCCCAGGGAGGGGTTCACAGCGCCCCGCGACGACCTGCCCCCAGGGTAGCCCCGGATCACAGAGTTAACTGCGATAGCCCAGGGCTCCCTCTCCCCTCTTGACCCTGTAGTGGCTACAGGGTGTGTACTCTGAGCCTACCCCAAGCTCACCAGGGAGTCACACGGATGACCACCTCCTGCTGCGGCGGCCGCCCCCAGGCGACCACCGACAAGACGCCGCTACCCGACGATGCCCGGACCCTGCGCCTGCATATCGCCGCCATGGACTGCCCCACCGAGGAGGCGCTGCTGCGCCGCGCCCTGGCCGACGAACCGGGCATCCTGGCGCTGCGCTTCGACCTGATCCGTCGGGTGCTGACCGTCGCCCACGACGGCGCCGACGAGGCCGGCATCCAGGCGCGGATCGCCGCCACCGGCATGAGCGCCGAGCCGCTGGAGGATGCGACCGCCAGCGCCCCGGCCTCGCCGCCCGCCGAGGGCTGGGGCCGGCTGGGCCTGGCTGCCGTCCTGGCGCTGGCCGCGGAGCTGCTGCACTGGTTCGCCCCGGCGCTTGGCTGGGCACCGCCCCTGCTGGCCCTGGCCGCCATCGGCCTGGCCGGGCTGACCACCTGGAAGAAGGGCTGGATCGCCCTGCGCCACCGCAGCCTGAATATCCACGCGCTGATGAGCGTGGCGGTGACCGGGGCCCTGCTGATCGGCCAATGGGCCGAGGCGGCCATGGTGCTGGTGCTCTTCACCCTGGCCGAGCGCATCGAGGCGCGCTCCCTGGGCCGCGCCCGGGACGCCATCCGCGGCCTGCTCGACCTGGCCCCGGCCACGGCCCGGGTGCGCCAGGACGACGGCGACTGGCAGGAAGTGGCCGCCGAGGCGGTAGCCATCGGCAGTCGAGTGCGGGTGCGCCCCGGCGAGCGGGTGCCCCTGGACGGCGAGATCCTCAGCGGCCGGAGCGCCCTGGACGAGTCACCCATCACCGGCGAGGGCTTGCCCCGGGACAAGGGGCCGGGGGATGCCGTCTTCGCCGGCACCATCAACCAGCAGGGGGAGTTCGACTACCGCACCACCCGGCGGGCCGATGACACCACCCTGGCGCGGATCATCCACGCGGTGGAGGAGGCCCAGGCCAGCCGCGCCCCCACCCAGCGCCTGGTGGATCGCTTCGCCGCCGTCTATACGCCTCTGGTGTTCGCCCTGGCCATCGTCACCGCCCTGGCCTGGCCGCTGTTCGGCGGCGCCTGGCTGGAGGGCATCTACCGGGCCCTGGTGCTGCTGGTGATCGCCTGCCCCTGCGCCCTGGTGATCTCCACCCCGGTGACCATCGTCAGCGGCCTGGCCGCGGCGGCCCGTTCCGGCATCCTGGTCAAGGGCGGCCACTTCCTGGAGCAGGGCCATCGCCTGACCTGGCTGGCCTTCGACAAGACCGGCACCCTCACCGAAGGCAAGCCTCGACTGCACCATTGGGAGGCCTGGGACGCGCAGGACGCGGGCGACAACGGCGAGTCGCCAGCGGGGCTGGCCCGGGCCCTGGCCGGGCGCTCCAATCACCCGGTCTCCCGTGCCCTGGCGGCGGCACTATTCGAAGAGCCATTCGAGGAGCCATCCGCAGCGCTTTCCGACGGGCTGGCCGAGACCCCAAACGCCGTCGTCGAGCGCCCCGGCCTGGGCGTGGAGGCGAGCCTCGGTGAGCGCCGACTATGGCTGGGCAATCGCCGCCTGGCGAGGGAGCATGGCGTCGAGGCGAGTCTCCTGGAGGCGCGCCTGGCGCCCCTGGAGGCCCGGGGGCAGAGCCCAGTGATCCTCGGCGAGGCCGCCCGCCCCCTGGCGCTGTTCGCCGTCAGCGATCCCCTCAAGGCCGGCAGCCGCGGGGCGATCGCCGCCCTGCACCGCTTGGGCATCCAGACCCTGATGCTCTCCGGCGACAACCGCCATAGCGTGGCCGCCATCGCCGCCGAGGCCGGCATCGACGAGGCCCGGGGGGAGCTGCTCCCCGAGGACAAGCTGCGCCTGATCGAGGAGAAGGCAGCCAACGCCAGCATCGGCATGGTCGGCGACGGCATCAACGACGCCCCGGCCCTGGCCCGGGCCGATATCGGCTTCGCCATGGGCGGCGCCGGCAGCGACGCCGCCATCGAGACCGCCGACGTGGCGCTGATGGACGACGACCCACGCAAGCTGCCGCGCTTCGTCGCCCTCTCCCGGGCCACCCGGCGGGTGCTGATCCAGAACATCGCCTTCGCCATCGCCATCAAGGTGATCTTCCTGGGGCTCGCCTTCAGCGGCCACGCCACCCTGTGGATGGCGGTCTTCGCCGATATGGGCGCCAGCCTGCTGGTGGTGGCCAACGGCCTCAGGCTGCTAAAGCAGGCTCCGGATGAGTAGTCCGTCGAGAAGTCACGGCGAGGTGTCAGGTCCCGGATGATCGAGGTAGCAATAGATATCCAACTCTGTCGACGCGGGCGCTACCGTCGTAAAGGCGCAGCATGGCATGGGACTCGCCCTGCTGCGCAGCCAGGTGGTACCAGGCGGCTTGAGTCAGTCCCATAGCTTCTCCGCCTGCTTGCCGGAATCTTGTGCCTGACCATCCTCGCTGGCCGGCTCGGACGCTCGCGGCTCCTGATTGTCGCCTCTGGCTTTCACGCCATCGGGCAGAAGCAGGGTGCGGGTCGGGAAGGCCACTTCCGCACCATGGCTCTCGATGATATCGCTGATCTTGAGCAGCACATCTTCTTTGACTTCATGGAACCGGACCCACTGGGTGGTCTTGGTAAAGGTGTAGACCATGATGTCCAGCGATGACGCATTGAAAGCCAGGAAATTCACGATCAATGTCTTATCGGCCGCAATATCCTCATGCCTCTTAAGCATGTCACGAATCTCATCCACGATTTGCTTCATGGCATGGACGTCCGCGTAGCGTATGCCGATGGTTTCCGAGATACGGCGGTTGGTCATGCGGGATGGGTTCTCCACCGCTATGGTGGTGAAGGTGGCATTAGGAACGTAGAGCGGGCGCTTGTCGAAGGTACGAATCGTGGTGAGTCGCCAGCCAATATGCTCCACCGTACCTTCAATGTTCCTGTCAGGCGAGCGCACCCAGTCGCCCACCTTGAAGGGGCGGTCCAGATGGATGATGAAACCCCCGAAAAAGTTTGCCAGCAGGTCTTTAGCCGCGAAACCAACGGCGATACCGCCTACACCGCCAAAGGCCAACACGCCGGAAATGCTGAACCCGAGGGTCTGCAATACGGTCAGCACCGCGGTGATGATCACTACTGCCCGCAGCAGCTTGCTGATCGCGCTCACCGTGGTGTAATCCATCGGTTGACGAACCTTCATCGGAGACGTCAGGATCTTTTCCGCCTCCTTTGCCAGCCTGAGCAATGCCCAGACCAGAACCCAGACAAAACCGATCTGCAGCAGGGTACCGTTAGCCTTGAAGATTTCGGCGTCGGAGAAGCGATGGGCAACCTCCGCCGCCCAATAGACGCCTTGCAACCAGATAAACGCCTCCACCGGCTTGCAGACGGCATGGAGAACCGCGTCGTCCCAGAGGTTTTGGGTTGCGCTGAATTTATCTTCCAGCACAGCGATCACACGGGACGCGATAAATGCGGCGGTAGCCGTTGCGAACACCAGCATGAAGACCAGAATACCGGCGCGCCATCCCTCCGAAAGCATTCCGAAATCTTTGATCCAGCCATTCAAAATGCTTAACGTATCTCCGACCATCGTTCCCTCTAGACGATATCATGTAATGGACAAACACCCATGCCTCAGGCACCAAGCATTCAAATATTCCCGCAGCGCTCTGACCGTGCACTCGAACAACATAACACGGCGGACGCTCAGGCCAGAGGCCTTCGAGGCCCGAATGATCGCTTAGATTGGTGTCCACCAATGTTGGGTAAGATCAGACGATGCTCAGCAGACGTTGTATAGCTCCCGGCATAATCGATCAGTAACCAAAGCGCGGTGGAAATCTCGAAAGCGGCGGTTCGCGGCCAATCCATTCAGCTCCGGCTAACTCCTCAGCCTCCCGGCGTTCTGCATCGCTAATAAGCTCGCGACGCAACTGCAAGCTTCTCCTCGAGCTAGTTCCATCCACTTCCTGATCGATTGCATAGTAAATGGTCCATCCTTTTACTAAATCCTGATCCACTTGACAGATAGAATCCCTCTCGGGCTCCATGTAGCAGTTTCCAAGCCACTGCCTGCCATTGATATGCCCATTATCAGATGCTTGTACATACCAGTACCAAGCATCTTCATAACGCTCTAGGTTAGCTAGCACGGATGCAAGCTCATTCATCGCCGGCACATAGCCCTGCTCCGCTGCCCGACGGAACCATTCCTCGGCGGCGCTCACCCGGCGACCATTGGTCAGATACCAGCCGCGTCCGCTAAGGATCTGCCGCCCCAGGAGGGTCTGGGCCTCAGGCTGGCCGGCCTCGGCGGCACGCTCCAGCCATTCGCCGGCCCGGCGCGATGCTTCGAACATGCGCTGGATGTGGTACATCGCCAGCATGGCATCGGGATCGCCGGCCTCGGCCTGGGGCTGGGTAATGGCCAGGGCGGCATGGTGCCAGTCCTCGAAGCCCTCGGGGCAGCGATCGCCGGCGGTGCAGGCGCCACCTCGAAACAGCTGCAGCATGGAGTATGCATCGCCTTCTGCTGCGGCTTTTAAATACCATTCCATGGCTGCCCGGGTCAGCCCCATCATCTGCTGTCGCCGCTCCGCCTCTCCCATGTAGTACATGGCCTCGACATCGCCCGCTTCCGCGGCTTGCCGAAGATAGGGCATGGCTGCCGTGGAATGTCCGATATTATAGAGCCGCATCCCCTCGTTCTTGGCGGCTTGCGCCTCGGGCTCCAGGGCCCAGGCGCTTATCGGCAGTACCAGCAGGACGATAAGCAGCCAGCGTGATATAGGCGCTAACATGACGGATCAGTAACCAAAGCGTGGCGGAAAGCGCGAGAGTGGGGGCTCGCGGCCGATCCATTTTTCTTCTGCGAGAACTTCTGCACCTTCGACTTGAGCATCAGTTAGCCGATCTCTATATAGCCGTTTCGCACCACGTATTTGCCCAGCACCTTGAGTTTCAATATCGATGGCATGCAATACTGCCCATCCTTCTATTAAGTCTTCCTCATATGAGCAAACGGGGTCGTCCTCAGGCTCCAAGTAGCACATGGCAATCCCAAGGCGGGCGTCATAGCTCCCATTATTCGAGCCTTCTTGAACCCAATCCCAAGCCTCATCATATGCTTCTATATCACCTAAGACTCTTGAAAGGCTTTCCATCCCTCGCACATAGCCCTGCTCCGCCGCTTGGCGGAGCCATTCCTCGGCGGCGCCAAGCCGGCGGCTATTGGTCAGATACCAGCCGCGTCCGTTAAGGATCTGTCGCCCCAGGAGGGTCTGGGCCTCGGGCTGGCCGGCCTCGGCGGCGCGCTCCAGCCATTCGCCGGCCCGGCGTGATGCCTCGAACATGCGCTGGATATGGTACATCGCCAGCATGGCATCGGGATCGCCGGCCTCGGCCTGGGGCTGGGTAATGGCCAGGGCGGCATGGTGCCAGTCCTCGAAACCCTCGGGGCAACGATCGCCGGCGGTACAGGCGCCACCCTGGAAGAGCCGCAGCATGGCATAAGGGTCGCCTTGTTCGGCGGCTTGCAGATACCACGCCATGGCCCTTAGAGACAGACCGCGATCCAACAGGCGTGTTGCCTCCCCCAGGTAGTACATGGCATCGACATCGCCGGCTTCTGCGGCGGGTTCCAGATAGGGCTGCATTTCGATCCACTCGGAAATGCCCCATAGCCGCATTCCTTCATCCTTGGCGGCCTGGGTCTCGGGATCCAGGGCCCAGGCACTTATCGGCAGTACCAGCAGGGCGATGATCAGCAAGCGTGGCATAGGCGCTAACATGATGGGTCAGTAACCAAAGCGCGGGGGAAAGTTGGAAAGCGGCGGCTCACGGCCGATCCATTCTTCTTCTGCCAAGGCCTCAGCTTCAGTTACCTCTTCATCAGTAAGAAGGTCGCGGTTTCGCCGCATATTGCCTATTGCTGACTGGTTACTTGTTTCCAAAGCCATAGCATGCAAGATAGCCCAACCTTTGACTTTATCTTGCTCATTTTGGCATCTATCACTCCATGTGGGGTCAAGGTAACACCATCCCACACCAAACCGTCTATCCATATGCCCGGCCTGTGATGCGGCTTGCATCCATTCCCAGGCTTCGTCATAGCGCTCTTGAGCAATGAGTGCAGAAGCAACACCACTCATCCCAGGCACATAGCCCTGCTCCGCCGCTTGGCGGAACCATTCCTCGGCGGCGCTCACCCGGCGACCATTGGTCAGATACCAGCCGCGTCCGCTAAGGATCTGCCGCCCCAGGAGGGCCTGGGCCTCGGGCTGACCGGCCTCGGCGGCGCGCTCCAGCCATTCGCCGGCCCGGCGCGATGCCTCGAACATGCGCTGGATATGGTACATCGCCAGCATGGCATCGGGATCGCCGGCCTCGGCCTGGGGCTGGGTAATGGCCAGGGCGGCATGGTGCCAGTCCTCGAAGCCCTCGGGGCAACGATCGCCGGCGGTGCAGGCGCCGCCTCGAAACAGCTGCAGCATGGAGTATGCATCGCCTTCTGCTGCGGCTTTTAAATACCACTCCATGGCTGCCCGGGTCAGCCCCATCATCTGCTGTCGCCGCTCCGCCTCTCCCATGTAGTACATGGCCTCCACATCGCCCGCTTCCGCGGCTTGCCGAAGATAGGGCATGGCCGCCGTGGAGTGCCCGATATTATAGAGCCGCATCCCCTCGTCTTTGGCGGCCTGGGTCTCGGGATTAAGGGCCCAAGCAACGATGGGAAAGATCAATACCGCCATCAGTAGGCCGGTTTTTACTGTCTTGCGCATAAGATTAGCTGTCCGTATCTGCATAAACGGCAAAGGTCCCTCTAGGAGATGTGCGTAGCTGGCAGTAATCATCCACCTCTTGGCCCAATCGATAAGAGATATCATCATATCTATCTCTGGCGTCAGCGGCTTGGCCGCTATCAGTTCTTACCTGTTTCATAAATTGATCCAGCCGATAGCGATTCTGGCAATAGGCCGTGCCCCAGCCGTGCGCCTCGTCATAGGTGCCATCCAATGACATTCGCGCCACCGCACGCTCGAAGAGGTGCTGAGCCTGGGCGCGGTCGTAGTGGTGGCTGGTGGTATAGCCCTCCTCCAGCCAGCCCAGGCAGTTGTTGATGGCGATCTGCTGCAAGTCGATGGCCTGGTCGCGTTCGTCGCTGGTATAGCCGCGCCGGCCGGGCGGGGTCGCCAGGGTATTGAGTAAGGGCCCTAATGCTTCTGGGGACAGGTTCCTGATCCAGGTAGCTAGCTGAGCCGCTTGTTCAGGGTTGCCTGCCGCATCGACAATAGCGTAAGCGATCACCCCCGCCCGCTCACCCTGGGTCATCAGGTCGTAGAGACGCTGGATCCCGTCCAGGCCGCGGGCGGCGAGCAGGCCGATATCGAGCAGGGTGGTGGCGCCCAGGTAGGCCAGCCGGCTCATGGCCTGGAAGGCGTCGCGGTCCACCCAGTCGACGAAGGCGTAGTCGTTGTCGCGCAGCGCCTGGCTGAGCATCATAAACCACAGGTCCAGTTGCTTGAGGTCCAGCTCCATGGCGATCTGGCCGCCCACGCCCAGGCCCGCCACGACCTTGGCCTTGAAGTAGGCGACGAACTTGCCTTGGTGGATACCCAGGCGCAGGCCGAGCTCGCCGCTGATACCGCCTGCGGCTTCCAGGCCCAGCACGGCATGGCCCAGGCTGCGCCAGGCGTTGAGTTCGGCCTGCTGATTGCTCAGGGTCAGCCAGTCGCGGTCGGCCAGTTGCGGGAGTTGCCGGGTGATATCGGCCGGCGGCGCCCAGCGCATGCTGCAGCGCGTGTTGACCCCCACCTTGGCACCGATAAAGGCCTTGAAGACGCCTCCCTCGGCTTCGCGCCGGACCCGGTCCAGCCCAGTGAGCTTGAGGCCATTGTGATCGAAACCCATCCCGGCCTCGGCCGTCAGCGCCAGGGTGGCGCCGGCGAAGCCCTTGGCGACCGCGGCCACTTGCAGTGAGTAGCGGCCTAGGTTGCGGATTTCGTTCTCGCGTTGCGTCAGTACGGCTTCAAACGGCTGGGCGTCGCGCTCGTGGGGAAGGTGCAGCGTACCCAGGCTGATCTCGCCACGCGCCAGGCTGTAGGTGCCCTTGAGTTCCAGCTCCAGCTTGGCAGCGCCGCTGGAGCGGGCGTCGTGGCGTTCGGAATAGCGCCAGGGCGTACTCACGGAGCCAACACCTCCCAGGTCACGCTCGATGCTCCCTTCATCGCGGTATTCACGCTTGGTGGATAGCGCGGCCCCGGCCTGGGAACCCCCTTGCCACTCGAAGAACTCCAGTGATGCCTCGCGATCGATCAGGGTCACCGGTTCGTCGAGGTGGATATCCAGCGCCTCGTTCAAGGCGGCGTGGGGCATGCCCACCAGGCGCAGCATCTGGGCCTGGGCACTGGCGTCGAACAGGCGCAGGCGTTCACGGCTGGGCCCGGTGAAGAGAATGCGCTGCAGCGTTTCCGCCCAGGCATTCTTGGCCTCCTCCTCCCGCAGGGAAGCCACGTCATGCCCCTGGGCGTCGAGATAGTCGAAGAAGGCCTCGGGGAGGAAGAAGCCGAGCTTCTCCTCGAACCAGTCGGCGCGCCGCTCGATGCGCTCGCAGCCACGCCGGGCCATCCAGTTGGACAGGGCCATTTCATTGGCCTCCCAGAGGGTGGCGGGCAGCACGCCGTCTTGCTCCAGGTCACGCAGCAGCGCCGGACGCTCCGCGTCGCGCACGTCGCGCAGCAGGTGGCGAAGGCTAACATGACTCAGCGCCTGCTCGGCACGCGGCGAGCTAAACTCGCGCAGCGGGAAGTCCTTGCGAACCAGGACGTCGATGACCTGGCGGCGATACCCCAGCGCATGGCGCTGGTCGCTGATATCCGCTTGCCAGAACAGCACCCGCCGAGGCCGCATGCGTTCCACCTGTGACTCGGCCAGCTGGTAGAGCACGTCCAGTTGCACCACCAGCCGATTGAAGGCCGCACGCTCCTCCTCGAAGAGGTGGATGGGCAGCTCCGTGCGCCGCGCGGTGGCCGTGGCCCACTGATCGAGTTTGGCCTCTATCTCCTCGAACAGCGTCGAGGCCTCCTTCAGCCGGCGATTGTAATAATCGAATGCCTCGAGACCGGGCTCCAGGTCGAGGGAGGTGGCGTCTGTCGATGCATCGGCCAGGGCCCACTCGGGCGTGGCGACCCCCAGGGTGGCCAAGGCCAGAATGCTGTCGCAATAGGCCCGCTGGTCGGCATCGAGACGCTCGGCTTCGCTACTGATGAAGTCGCCGATGACGGCGCAGCGCGAGGAGTCCTTGGGTGACATCGACTCGCAGTCGGCGAGGAAGGCCTGGTATTCCACCAGCGCCTGTCGCACCGGCAGCAAGGTGCCCGGCTGGTCGACGGAGGCGGTATCCTGGATGACGGCGGCCCGGCACTGCCGATAGGTTTCCAGCGCCTGCTCGATCTCCGCTTCCCAGGGCCCGTAGTAGCCGCTGCCTTCGAGGAGATAGCCCTGCTGTCTGGCCGCCTCCCGGCCCTGCTCACGTAGCACATTCATGGCCAGGGTGGCGTCGTCGCGAGCCCGCAGCGTGTGATGGTACTGAATACCAGCGTGCTCGCGCTCGTGGGCATTGCGCCGGCCAGGCGCATGCATGGCGCGGTACCACTCGGCGGACTCGGCCTCGAGCCTGACGACATCGGCTTCGTGCTGTTCGTAGCGTTCCCGCTGGGCCTGGCTCAGGAAATTGATCGGGCTGGCGGGCAGGAAACACTCCAGCAGCCCGGCATCCGTATTGAGGTGCTCCAGGCGCTGGATGGGGTCTTCCACGCTCACCCAGCCGGCCAGTTCCTCGGCGGCATCATGCAGGGCCCTGGCCACCTCCTCGGTAAGCAGCCAGAAGGTGCCGGTCCCGGTGAGATAGAGAATGTCGGCCCAGGGGGCCGCTTCGCAGGCCATCGGTTCGGAGGCTTCCTGTCCCCCCTCGTACGCAGGTGCCTGGAACTCGGGCAGCAACAGCGGGGCACGTTGGCTGCCAGGCCGTGTGTTCGATGTCATGAGAGGCGCTCCAATTCGCCGGTTTTTTGCACTGCGGTGAGGCTCGGATCGACCAAAATCGCTTGAGCGTCCCGCCAGGTGGCATCGTTGGCCTGACAAATCAGCGGCAACAGCCGTGTCTTGTCCCGCCCGTGCGTGATGCCACCCGTCGCAAGACGTATCAGGCGCTCCAGCCATTCCGGCGACAGCGCCGGAAGCGGTGTCTCGGTCGCCCGGCTGAGCCACCAGGCATGAGCGCTCTCCTTCAGGGCGAGTTCCAGCTCCTGGGTCAGCGGCAAGGCGTCGGCGTTACCGAGGCTATCGGCGGGCTGCCAGGCCAGCCAGTGCCGTTGCGGGGTCGGCGTGACGACCTGCCCCAGCGGCCCGCTGAACTGGGCGTAGGCGGTGTCGCTGCCGGCGGCGAGCAGCGCCGTCCCGGCGGCGGGATCCTGAATATTCACCAGCGACTGGCCGCCGTGAGGATCGTCGAGCACGAAGAAACGCCGCAGGTGATCGGCCAGGTCAGTCAGCGGGGTGGCGTGTGCCGGCTGGAAGACCCAGCCCCGGCGCTCTCCCATGCATAGCGCACCGAGGGCCTGCCAGGCCTCGCTGCCAACCTCCAGCTCGACGAGCCAGGGGCTCGCTTCCAGTAGCGGCGCCAGAGGCGTGCCGGCGAACAGGGTCAGGTAGTCGCGCCAGCCAGGCTGGCCCACCAGGGCGGCGCAGGCCTCGGAATAACGGCGCGGGTCGAGCACCAGATAGGCCGGCCGCTTTGCATCGACCCAGGCCGCCAGCTCCCCGCTGCCCCGGGTGCGCTCGGGGAGGCGGCTCAACCAGCCAGACATGGGCAGTCCTCCCGGGCGCATTGGGTGTCACTGATCTTGCCGCACAGCGGCATCAGGGCGGCCTCACTCAGTTGGAAGTCCTTGAGCCTGGGCAGGAGCGTAGGCGGAATCGCCTCATGGCTCTCCGCCAGCGTATGGCCTGGCAATAGCGGGGCCTCGGCGGCCTGGCCGCTGCCCGAACCGGGGCTGCCGCCGGCGTTGATCTTGACGCTGGGGCCGACGAGGGTCACGCCGCCGCCATCGAGCTTGAGGAAGCTGCCGCCGGCGTTCAGGGTCAGCTCGCTGCCGGCCTCCAGCACCACCTTATGGCCGGCCTTGATATGCAGCTCGCGGCCGCTCTCGCTGAGCCAGGCCTGGCCGGCCCGGACGTGCAGGCTGCCCTGGACGATCAGGTGCTGGCTGCCGTCGGTCTGCTCATGGCGGTTGCCGTGCACGGTCTGGTGGTCGTCGTTATCCACCTCGGCGATACGGTCACGGTGGATCGACAGGAAGCTATCGTTGCCGATCGCTTCGGTGCGGTCGTGGTTGGTCAGCAGCTCCAGGTCCTTCTGGGCGTGCAGCCAGATCTGCTCCTGGTCGGCCTGGTCCTCGAAGCGCAGCTCGTTGAAGCCCTCGCCCTGGTGGCTCTGGGTGCGCAGCACGGTGCGGGTCTTGTGCTCGGGCAGCGCATAGGGCGGGGTGTTGACCGCGTGGTAGGTGCGCCCGGTGATAATCGGTTGGTCGGGATCGCCTTCCAGGAAGCTGACGATCACCTCGTGGCCGATGCGCGGGATGGCCATGCTGCCGTAGCCGCCGCCGGCCCAGCCCTGGCTGACCCGCAGCCAGGCGCTGGCCGTCTCGTTGGGCTCGGCGTAGCGGTCCCAGGGGAACTGCACCTTGACCCGGCCGTGGGCGTCGCAGTGGATCTCCTCGCCCTCGGGGCCCACCACGAAGGCCACCTGGGGGCCGTCGACCCGGGGCCGCCGCGGCGGCTCGGGGCGCCAGGCGCGGTCGGCGGGGGCCAGCACCAGGGTGTTGTTGAGGGTGGTCAGGCCGTCGGCCTGGGCGGCCTCCTCCTCCAGGGCCTGGGGCTGGCTGCCGGTATGGACCACCGCCAGCACCTGCCAGTCGCGGTTCGTCTCCGCCAGGTCGTGGCCCTCGAGGGTGAAGCGGGTGCCGGGGGTCAGCTCCGGCAGGTCGCTCTCGGCCTCGGCGGTCAGCGCCTGGCGGCGCAGCGCCTCGAGGCGGATGCGGGTAAAGGCCGTGCCGGAGGCGTCGGCCTTGTAGCGGCCCGGGTAGTCGTAGTGCTCGTACCCTTGATCAACGACGCCACGTTGAGCGTGGGTCTCGAGGTCGGCGGCCATATGCTCATGAAGCTGGGCCTGGTGTAACTGTGAATAGCCCGGCTGCTTAAAGCTGTAGTCTTTCAGGGTCGCCGACGCCGGCCGGACCCGCGAGACCTGGCGCAGCTTGCGCAGATGGCGCTGGGGCGGGGTGCCGCCGGCGCGGCCATGGTAGGTGCGCGGCCCCAGGCCGCCCAGCACCTGGGGGTCGTCGGCGAACACCAGGCGGTGGGTGCCGCCCTCGGCGTCTTCGCCTCTCTCAAAGAACTCGTGGAAGAAGCACAGCCCCTCCTCGGCGGCCAGGCGCTGGATAAAGGCCAGGTCGCTCTCGCGGTACTGAACGCAGTACTCGCGCTGCTCGGGCTCGCGGGTCACGGCGAAGGCCACGTCGGTCAGGCCGCGCTCCTCGCACAGGGTGTTGATGATGGTCAGCGGTGAGACGCCCTGGAAGATCCGCGAGTTATGGCGCAGGCCGAGGCGCCACAGCGCCGGGCGAACCTCGAGGTGATAGAAGGTGCGGCGGTGGCCGCGGTCGCCGCGGGCGAACTCGCTGACGATGCCGTGGACGCGGCGCAGCGGCTCGCCATCCTGCCACACGGTCAGGCTGGCCTCGCGGTCGAGGAAGGCCTCGGCACTCAGCTCGCCGTCGCGGCTGGCGAACTGAATTTCCAGGCGGAAGGGCGCCGAGAGGGCCTCGTCGAGGGTGAAGTCGACCACCGCCAGGTCGAGGTCGGCGGCGCCGGCGAGGCTCAGGGTAAAGTGCAGTCCGCTTGCGTGGGCCATTCGGCGTCTTCCCTCCTGGAAGTCGAGTCACGTGGCATCTTCCGGCCACGACGGCTCAGCTTAACGTCTCTGATCGCTGAGGCAAGGGCGACGACAGGCTGACGCCAGGGCGCGTCTCCCCGCCCTGGCGTCAGCCGGCACACCGCGACGATGGCCGCCCGCGGGCGGCCATCCTGGAGCTTACGACTCCAGCGGCGCGCGCCAGTCGTCGGAGCCGGAGGTGCCGGCCACGGTGTGCTCCCAATCGATCTTGCGATAGGCCAGGGAGACGTCCATCAGCTGGGTGAACTCGGACTGGGTGGCGTCCTGGGCATGCGGCATGCGCAGGTTGATATCGACGATGGTGGCGTCGGTCAGGGAGGTGGTGAAGAAGTGCTCCTGACGGCCCTCCACGGAGGTGCGGTACCACTTCAGCTCGACGGTCGGCAGCATCTCGCCGGAGGCCAGGGCGTTGTACATCAGCGGCACGGCCTTGTTGAGGGCCACAGTGAAGATAAACGGCTTGTGGGCACGCTGGCCGGCGGGCTGGCCGGACTGCGGGTCGGTGGGCACGGTGACGATGTGCTTGAACTCCTGCACCAGCATCTCGTCTTCGTGGCCTTCCACGTAGATGTTGCCCACGGAATCCGGGGTGAAGGCGCCGGCGGTGATATGGCCCTGGGTCTGACCGTGGATGCTGATATAGCAAGGTGTCGGCATGAGTCTGCTCCTTGACGGTATAAGAAAAATGTCCTGGGGACGCCAGTTATAGGGCAGAAGTCATGCCAATGACGATAAAGTCATTATTAATCAATAAACTATATCTTTTTAACTTATCGATAACGCCCCATCCGGGCAATGGATTGCCAAAAATCGGGCCATTTCTTGCCTCGCGAGCAAGAAATGGCCCGATTGATGTTTCCGGGGAGTGATCGAGGGTGACGGGAGTTACAAAGAAGCCCCACCCTCCCGGCGCTCGACGCCCCGGCGCATAAAGTTGAGGATCCAGCGGGCCATCAGGGCGTCGTGCACCGGGGCATTGAGGGAGGCCTGGCCCTCGCGGACCCGGGCCTCGCCCACCAGGTCGCCACGCAGGGCCATCAGGTCCCGGGAGTAGGGCTTGGCGAACTCCGGGTGGCCCTGCACGCCGAGGAAGTGCTCGCCGACCTGCATCAGGTAGCAGGGGCAGAAGTCGCTGCCCCCCAGTACCCGGGTCTCGGGGGGCAGGCGCACTACCTGGTCCTGGTGGCTGACCACCAGGTTCAGCTCCGGCTGCCAGGGCGTCATCCACTCGGCCCGTTCGTCCAGGTGGTTGAAGGAGACGCCGACGCCCCAGCCCTTGGCGCTCTTCTCCACCTCGCCGCCCAGGGCCTTGGCGATCAGCTGGTGGCCGAAACAGATGCCCACCAGGGGCTTGCCGGCACGCCATAGCTCGCGCACGAAGGCCGCCAGGTCGTCGACCCAGGCCAGGCCGTCGTTGACGCCGAACTTGGAGCCGGTGGTCAGCCAGGCGTCCACCGCCTCAACCTCCTCGGGAATCTCGCCGTCCAGGCAGCGCCAGACGCAGAACTCCAGGTCGGGCTCGACGCCCGTAAGGAGCGCCTCGAACATCGCCGGGTAGTTGCCATGGGTGGCACGCAGCTCCGGCGCCACGTCATCGCATTGCAGCAGTCCAATATGTAACGCCATCCTGCCCTCCTTCTCGTTCCGGAGCGAGGCCATCGGATCCTTCTAGAGACTGCCCTCCACCGCCGCCACGAAGACGGCCCGATAGGCCTCGGCGTCGTGGGCGATGGGGTTGCTGGCCGCGGAGGGGTCCACCACCGCCATCTGGGCCACCTTGTCGGCCTGGCGGGCATCGATGCCCAGGGCCGCCAGGGTCGGCGGAATCTTCAGCCGCTCGCGCAGCTCCAGCACCCAGTCGATCACCGCCGCCGTGCCCGGCTGGCGCAGGTCCAGGTAGCGCCCCAGGCGCACCATGGGCTCGCCGATGGCCCGCTCGTTGGCGCGCAGCACATAGGGCATCAGCACCGCATTGAGGGTGCCATGGTGGGCATCGTAGAGGGCCCCCAGCGGGTGGGCCAGGGCATGCATGGCCCCCAGGCCGCGCTGGAAGGCGGTGGCCCCCATCATCGAGGCCACCAGCATGTTCATACGCGCCTCCAGGTCGCCGCCATCGGCATAGGCATGGAGCAGGTGGTCGCGGATGCGGCGCATGCCCTCCACGGCGATGCCCTCCGCCATGGGGTGGTAGTTGGGGGAACACCAGGCCTCCAGGCAGTGGGACAGGGCGTCCATGCCGGTGGCGGCGGTGATCGACGGCGGCAGGCCGGTGGTGAGTTCGGGATCGAGGATCACCGTGGCCGGCACCATGCCGGGGTGGAAGATAATGCGCTTCACATGGGCCTGCTCGTCGGTGATCACCGAGGCGCGGCCCACCTCGGAGCCGGTGCCCGCGGTAGTGGGAATCGCCACCACCGGGGCGATGGCCGCGGCGTCCGCCTGCCGCCAGTTGTCGCCCACGTCCTCCAGGGACCATAGCGACAGCCCCTCCCGCTGCCCCGCCATCAGCGCCACCGCCTTGGCGGCGTCCAGGGCCGAGCCGCCGCCGAAGGCGATCACCCCGTCGTGGCCCCCGTCGCGGAAGGCGGCCACCCCGTCCAGCACATTCTTGCCGGTGGGGTTGCCCTTGATGACGCTGAAGAGGGCGACGCCCAGCCCGGCGCCACGGCAGGCGGCCAGGGCATCGTGGACCATGGGCAGTTGCTCCAGGCCCGGGTCGGTGATAAGCAGCGGCGCCGCCATGCCCAGGGCCCGACAGGCCTGGGGCAGCTCGCGGATGCGCCCGGCGCCGGTGAGGATCCGCGCCGGATAGTTCCAGCTGGTGGTAAAGCGACTCATCTCGTCTTGGCTCATAGCGACCTCGCTTCTCCCGCTGTCCCCTTCAAGCTTAGGGCGTCAGGCATGTTTCAGATGGAAAGACTTGGGCCGGGTCAGGGTCTCGTAGCCGACCCGGGAGAGGCTGCAGCCGCGTCCCGAGCGCTTGACCCCGGTCCAGGCCAGCTCGGGATCCAGGTAGTCGCAGCGGTTGGCGAACACCGTGCCCGCCTCCAGCCGCGCCCCCAGGGCCGCGGCGGCCTCCAGGTCGCGGGTGAAGAGCGCCGCGGTGAGGCCGAAGTCGCTGTCGTTCATCAGCCGGATCGCCTCCTCGTCGTCCTCCACCGCCATCACCCCCACCACCGGGCCGAAGCTCTCCTCGCGCATCACCCGCATCGCGTGATCGACCCCGGTGAGCAACTGGGGCGCCAGGTAGGCACTGCCCGGCCGCGACAGCGGGTAGTCGCCGGGATCGATCCAGGCCCGCGCCCCGGCGGCCACCGCCTCCTCCACCTGGCTGCGCACGAAGTCCGCCGCCGCCGGCCGCACCAGGGGCCCCAGGGTGGTGGCGGGGTCGGTGGGGTTGCCGAGCCGCAGCTGGCCGAGCCAGGCCAGGGCCCGCTCCAGGAAGTCATCGAGGCGCTGGCGCTGCACATAGATGCGCTCGATGCCGCAGCAGCTCTGCCCCGAGTTGAAGAAGGCGCCGTCCATCACCCGGGGCACGGCGCTGTCCAGGTCCACGTCGCCGCGCAGGTAGGCGGGATCCTTGCCGCCCAGCTCCAGGCCAGTGGCGATAAAGCGCCCGGCGGCAGTGCGCTCGACCATGGCGCCGCCGGCCACCGAGCCGGTAAAGGCCACCTGGGCGATGCGCGCATCGCGGATCAGCGCCTCGGTGGTGGCATGGGCCAGGTGCAGGTGCTGGAAGACCCCTTCGGGCAGGCCGGCCTCGTCGAAGGCCTGCTGCAGGCGCTCGGCGCACAGCGGCGTCTGGGCGGAGTGCTTGAGGATCACCGCATTGCCCGCCATCAGCGCCGGCACCAGGGCGTTCACCGCGGTCATGAAGGGGAAGTTCCAGGGCGCGATGATCAGCGACACCCCCAGGGGCTCGCGGCTGATATAGCGGGTGAAGCCGGGCTTGTCGGGCAGGCGGATGGGCGCCAGGGCCGACTCGGCCAGGGCGATCATGGTCCGGGCGCGCTCCTCGAAGCCGCCGATCTCGCCGCCAGCCACGGCGATGGGGCGGCCCATCTGCCAGGTCAGCTCCTCGGCCAGGACATCGCGGCGCGCCACCATGGCATCCACCATGGCGGCGCAGTAGCGACCGCGCTCGGCGAGGCTCAGGGCCCGCCAGTCGCGCTGGGAGGCCACCGCCCGGTCGAGGGCCGCCTCGACCCGGGCCCCCTCGGCCAGCTCGCGCCGCACATAGATCGAGCCATCCACCGGGGAAATCGTTGTCTGCAGGGTCATCGCTTGTCCTCGTCCGTTTCGATGGATCATCGCGCACTAAAGGGCGCTCCTACGGCGACACCTGGTGCATGGATCATCGCGCACTGAAGTGCGCTCCTACGGCGACGCTTGCCGCTTGGCGCTTGGCGCTTGGCGCTTGGCGCTTGGCGCTTGGCGCTTAAATAATTTCGAAGTAGCGGTCCAATTCCCAATCGGTGATATGGCGGCGAAACTGCCGCTCCTCCCACTCCCGGGTCGCCGCGAAGTGCTCGACGAAGGCATCGCCGAACAGCGCCCGGGCCGGCGCCGAGGCCTTGAGGCGCTGGGCCGCCTCCCACAGGGTGCGCGGCAGGGCCTGATGCTCGGGATGCTCGAGCTCGTAGGCATTGCCGCGCACCGCCTCGTCCGGCTCCAGGCCCTGCTCGATGCCGTAGAGGCCGGCGCCGATGGCCGCGGCGAGCGCCAGGTAGGGGTTGGCATCGGCGCTGCCCAGCCGGTACTCCACCCGCTGGGACTTGTCGCCGCCGGGAATCACCCGCAGCGCCGTGGTGCGGTTCTCCACCCCCCAGGTGGCGTCGGTGGGGGCCCAGAAGCCGGGAATCAGCCGGGTATAGCTGTTGATGGTGGGCGCGAACATGGCCAGAAATTCCGGCATCAGCGCCTGCTGGCCGGCCACGAAATGGCGCTGGATGGCGCTCATCCCGTGGGGGGCGTCGGCATCGAAGAAGGCCGAGGCGCCGCCGTCGGCGTGGCGCAGCGACAGGTGGATATGCCCGCTCTGGCCCGGATAGTCCGGCGACCACTTGGCCATAAAGGTGGCCATCAGGCCACGGCGCTGGGCCCACACCTTGGTGAAGGTCTTGAACAGGGCGCCCTTGTCGGCGGCGGCCAGGGCGCCATCCACGGCGATCGCCGCCTCCAGCACCCCGGGGCCGGTCTCGGTATGCAGTCCCTCGATGGGGAAGTCCATGGCCTCGGCGAGCCCCAGCAGCTCGTGGTAGAGCTCGCTGTGCACCGAGCTGCGCAGCATGGAGTAGCCCATCATGTCCGGGGTGAAGGGCCTGAGGTGGCGAAAGCCCTTCTCGCGCACCGACTCCGGAGTCTCCTGGAAGAGGAAGAACTCGTACTCCAGGGAGCCGAAGGCCTCGAAGCCCAGGCCCCGGGCCCGCTCCAGCACCCGGCGCAGCAGCCCCCGGGGGCAGAGTTCGGCGGCGGGCCCCGCGAACTCGGCCAGGAACAGCAGCATCTCGCCCTCCGCCGGCACGCCCCGGCAGCTCTCCGGGACGATCCGCAGCGGCGCATCCGGGTAGCCCGTGTGCCAGCCGGTGAAGCTCACGTTGTCGTAGAGTTCGTCCTTGCTGTCCCAGCCCAGCACCACGTCGCAGAAGGCGAAGCCCGCCTCCAGGGCGTGGAAGAACTTCTCCTTGTGCATGTACTTGCCGAGCATCACCCCGTCGATATCGAACATCCCGACCTTGACGTGGCTCAGGCCACGCGCCTCGACGATGCGCCGGGCATCCGCCGGCGTCTTGACCGCTCTCGGTTCCAGTCGACTCATGGCGCCTCTTCCCGATGATGGTGATCGATCGGCGTCGCGGCCTGGCCGCGACGCCCGGACTCAGGCATAGCGATAGGGAGGGCCCGCCTGCTGCATGGTCTCCCGATAGGCCTTGAGGATCTCCACCAGGCGGGCGTTGCGCTCGCCCTGGGCGGCGATCTCGTCCCAGAAGGCCAGGGCCTCGTCCTCCAGGGTCTGCCACTCCGACTCGGGAATCGAGGTCAGCTCCAGCTTGCCGCCGGTGGTGCGGTAGTGGGCCTCGCCCCACCAGTACCAGTGCTGGCGGTAGTAGTGGGAGCTGTCCATGCACAGCTTGAACAGCGTCTTGAGGTGCTCAGGCACCTCGTTCCAGCGTTCGCTGTTGGCGAAGTAGGAGCCGGACCAGGCCCCGGAGATGTTGTTGGTCAGATAGTAGCTGCTGACGTCCGCCCAGCCCACGGTGTAGGCCTCGGTGATCCCGGCCCAGGCGATGCCGTCCAGCTCCCGGGTCTGCATGGCCACCTCGATGTCCTCCCAGGGCAGGGTCACCGGCACCACCCCGAAACGGCTCAGGAAGCGCCCAGCGGTGGGGAAGGTGAAGACCCGCTTGCCGCGCAGGTCCTCGAGGCTGCGGATCGGCTCCCGGGTGACGAAGTTGCAGGGGTCCCAGGCCCCGGCCCCCAGCCAGGTCACTCCCTCCACCTCGCCGTAGGCCTCCTCCCAGATCTCGCGCAGCCCGTAGTGCTCGAAGAGCACCGGCACGTCGAGGCTGTAGCGGGAGGCGAAGGGGAAGTAGCCGCCGAATACCGAGACGTCCACCGGGGCGGCGATGGAGTCGTCGTCGCTCTGCACCGCATCGATGGTGCCGCGCTGCATGGCCCGGAACAGCTCGCCGGTGGGCACCAGCTGGTCGGCATAGTAGAGCTCGATCTCCATCTCGCCGTTGGCGGCGCGATTGAAGGCATCGATGGAGGGCTTGATGACATGCTCGGCCAGGGCCGGGCCGGCATAGGTCTGCATGCGCCAGCGAATCGGGCTGCGCGACTGGGCATGCACATAGGGGGCGCCGACCGCGGCCGCCCCCAGGGTGGCGGCGGAGGCCAGGCCGGCCTGCTTGAGGAAATCGCGTCGATTGGTCATGGGTCTCTCCTGACATGGGTTGTTGTTGTGCCGCGACGTCTGCTGCTGGGGGCGGATCCTCCTTGTCGTGAGTGGCTGAACTAGCCGTAGTAGTGTTCCGGCAGCCAGAGCGCCAACTGTGGGAAGGCGGTGATCAGCGCCAGGCCCAGCAGCATGATCGCCACGAAGGGCCAGACGCTGCGGTAGATGTCCGAGAGGCTGACCTCCGGCGGGGCCATGGCGCGCATCAGGAAGAGGTTGTAGCCGAACGGCGGGGTCATGTAGGCGATCTGCACGGTGATGGTGTAGAGCACCCCGTACCACACCGGGTCGAAGCCCAGGCTGATCACCAGGGGCACATAGAGGGGCGCCACGATCACCAGCATGGCGGTGTCGTCGAGGAACATGCCCATCAGGAGGTAGGAGAGCTGCATCATCAGCAGGATCTCCCAGGGGCCCAGCCCCAGGCGGTCGAGGAAGACGTTCTCGATGGCGCGCACCGCGCCCAGGCCGTCGAACACCGCCCCGAAGCACAGCGCGGCGAGGATGATCCACATGAACATGCAGCTGATGGCCAGGGTGCGGCGCACCGTGACGTCGATCACCTGGCGGGTCAGGCGCCCCTTGACCAGCGCCGCCAGGGTGGCGGCGAAGGCGCCATAGGCGGCGCTCTCCACCAGGCTGGTGATCCCCATCAGGAAGAGCCCGGTCATGGAGAAGAAGATCAGCAGCGGCAGGATGCCGGCGCGCAGCAGCTTGAGCTTCTTGGTCAGCCCCAGGTCGCGCTCCTCGGCGGGCAGCGCCGGCCCCAGGCCAGGCTGGAGGCGGCAGCGGATGGCGATATAGAGCACGAAGAGGGCGGCCAGGATCAGCCCGGGAATGGCCCCGGCCAGCCACAGCTTGCCCACCGGCTGGCGGGCGATCATGCCGTAGAGCACCAGCACCACGCTGGGCGGCACCAGGATGCCCAGCGAGCTGCCGGCCTGGATCACCCCGGTGACCATGATCTTGTCGTAGCCGCGGCGCAGCAGCTCCGGCAGGGCGATGCTGGCGCCGATGGCCATGCCCGCCACGCTCAGGCCGTTCATCGCCGAGACCACCACCATCAGGCCGATGGTGCCGATGGCCAGGCCGCCCCGCAGCGAGCCCATCCAGACATGGAACATCTCGTAGAGGTCGCCGGCGATGCCCGACTCGGAGAGCATGTAACCCATGAAGACGAACAGCGGCAGGGTCAGCAGCGGGTACCAGTTCATCAGCACGAAGCTGGCGTTGAAGGGCATCTCCACCCCGCCGTCACCCCACAGCAGCAAGGCCGCCGCGGCCCCCACGAAGCCGATCACCCCGAACACCCGCTGGCCGGTCAGCAGCAACAGCATCATCGCCGAGAACATGGTCAGGGCGATCATCTCGTAGCTCATGCCGCGTCCTCCTCGTCGATGGCCCGGCCCAGGGCGCGGGCCAGGTCCTTGAGGAAGGTGGCGACGGCCTGCAGCAGCATCAGCACGATGCCCAGGCACATGATCAGCTTGATCGGCGCCAGGGGCGGCGCCCAGGCGGAGTAGTTGCGCTGGCCGTACTGCAGGGAGTAGTGGGTGCTGGAGATGCCGCCCAGCAGCAGGGTCACCAGGAAGACGATCAGGAAGAGGATGGTCAGGGCGTCCACCAGGGCCTGGGTACGCGGCGACCACTGGCTGTAGAAGAGGTCCATGCGCACATGGGACCCCACCTGCATGGCGTAGGCGCCGCCCAGCAGGTAGTAGGCGGTGAGCATGAACTGGGACATCTCCACGCCCCACAGCAGCGGGCTGTTGAGCACCGAGCGGGAGAAGGAGGCGTAGAGCAGCAGCCCCATCATGGCGAAGATCAGGTACATGGTGACCCGGCCGACGCCATGATTGAGTCGGTCCACCAGGCGCACGAAGCGGATGATCGTTGTGGGCATGGTCGCGGGGCTCCCCGGGCGTCGAGCGTATCGAGACTCAGTCTTGGTCGGGAAATCCGCGGACCGCAAAGAGCATCGGCTTTATCGACGCGGCGACTATCGAAAAAATCAATACTGCCCCGCCGCGGGGCTCGGGCACCGAGGTGGAGCTAGCGGGGGATAGTGATCGCCTCGGCCACCCAGGCATGCCGCCGCCGCAGCTCGGCCAGGAAGTCCCCCTCCAGCAGGCGGCGGGCGTCCCGGGCCAGCTGGCTGGGCAGGCCGCCCAGCTCGTCGCGCCGGCTCACCAGGGTCAGTTGGCGGCGCAGCGCCGGAATCGGCAGCGGCGCCAGCCGCAACCGGGAGAGGCCCGCCTGGTGGAGGCACAGGGGAGTGGCGAGGGTCCAGCCCACCCCGGCATCCACCAGGCGCAGCACCGCGAAGGTATTGTCCAGGTGCAGCCGCGCCGGCAGCTCCAGGCGGTTGAGCCGCAGGTGGCGCTCGATGGCCTGGCCGATCAGCGACTGGGGGGCATAGCGCACGAAATCCAGGCGCCGGGCCAGCCAGCGCAGGTTGTCCACCGGTCCGTCCCAGCTCGCCGGCAGCACCAGCACGAAGGGCTCGGCGAGGATGGGATGGCGCTCCAGGCCGTCATAGTCCTCCAGGCGATCGTCGGAGATGATGATATCCACGTGGCGGGTCATCAGCGCATGGCCATGCATATGGGAGAGGCCGGTGGTCAGGGTGTAGTCCCGGGTATGACGCTTGATCACCGCGATCAGCGGCTGGCCCACGGCGGTGGCCAGGGAATCCACCAGGGCCAGGCGCACCTGATGCAGCTTGCCGAAGCTGCCGGAGATCAACTCGCCGCGGGTGCCGCGGGCCTCCTCCAGCAGGCGCCGGGCCCGGTCGTAGAGGAAACGCCCGGCGGCGGTGGGCTCCAGGGGCCGGGAGCGGCGATCCAGCAGGCAGACCCCCAGGGCCTCCTCCAGGTTGGCCAGGCTCTGGGAGACCGAGGACTGCTTGAGTCCCAGGCTCTCGGCGGCGGCGCTCTGGCTGCCCCGCTCCAGGGTGGCGACGAAGATCTCCAGGCTGCGCAGGTCGAAGCCGAAGCCGCTTCGCATGGTGGTTCTCCCGCGGTTCGCGACTCTTCAGCCTAGGCCGGCGGGGCGCCCACCGGCACGCCTCGCGCTCAACCCTCGCGCCAACGAAGGTGGCGGCGCCGGCCGCGAGTCGCTATGGTCGGGGCCCTGGATTCGGGAGCCCCCATGACAAACGTCGATTCCCGCTGGGTCGCCTGGGCCCAGTGGCTGGCCCTGCTGACCATGACCCTCGATCATCTGGTGCGCCATCTGCTCGGACCCGGGAGCGCCCTGGCCTGGTGGCCGGAGAGCCTGGGGCGCCTGGCCTTTCCGCTGTTCGCCGCCATGGTGGCCTGGCATGGGGGCTTCACCAGCCGCGATCCGCTGCGCTATGCCCGGCGCATCCTGCTGATCGGCATCCTGGCCCAGTGGCCCTATGCGCTGATGCCGCGCCCCGAGGCCCCCTACCTGCTCAATGTCTGCTTCACCCTGGCGGCGGGCCTGGCCTGGGCCCACTGGGCCAGGGGCGCCCTGACCGAGCGGGAGACGCCACCCTGGACCCACGGAAAAAGAGGCGCTCTGACCCGGAACACCCCACCCTGGGCCCACGGGGAGAGAGGCGCTCTGGCCCGGTACACCCCATCCTGGGCCCACGGGGAGAGAGGCGCTCTGGCCCGGTACACCCCATCCTGGGCCCACGGGGAGAGAGGCGCTCTGGCCCGGAACACTCCGCCTTGGACCCACCGGGTGGTAAGGGGCGCCCCGCCTTGGGCGGGGCTGGCGCTCTCCCTGGTTCTCTGGTGGGCACTGGGCTTCTGGGTGGAATTCGGCCATGCCGGCCTGGCGCTGGTGCCGGCGCTGATGCTGGCGCTGATGCTGGCGCTGTCTCGGCAAGCGGCCTCTGCGGCACGGCGGTGGATGGCAAGCCTGCCGGCGCTGGTGGTGGTCGCCCTGCTTAACCCGGGACTTCAGGCCAGCGCCTTCGCCCTGGCCGGCGTGGCGCTGGCTTTGGCGATGGCCGCTGGCGGCCTGCCCCGCCTGCCCTGGCCCCTACCCCGCTGGCTATGGCGGGCCTGGTATCCGGGCCACTTCGCCCTGCTGGCGCTGCTGCTCTGGGACTAAGCGCTTTCATCGGATTGCAACGCGGGATGGCGAGGATACGGGACTACCCAGTCGTCATTCACAAGGAACCGACCATGACTCAGCACCTCCCTGGCACCACGGACCCGGTACTGGCCGCCGGCGACGAGCCCCAGAGCAATGCCTCCGGCAACGCCTACTTCGGCGATATCCTCGAGACCCGCCTGAGCCGCCGCAGCCTGCTGCGCGGTAGCCTGGCCGCCGCCGTGGCCGGCGCCATGGCCACCAGCCTGCCCTTCGGCGGCGCCTTCGCCGGCCAGGGCGGCCGCGGCCCCAGCCTGGGCTTCGCCGCCATCCCGACCAGCAGCGCCGATGCGGTGGTGGTTCCCGAGGGCTATCGGGTCCAGGCGATGATCCCCTGGGGCACCTCCCTGGCCGAGGGGACTCCGGACTTCGCCACCGACAACGACGCCGACGACCAGGCCCATCAGGTGGGCAGCCACCACGACGGCATGCACTTCTTCCCCCTGGACGGCCGCTCCGACGAGGGCCTGCTGGTGCTTAACCACGAATATATCGAGCCACGCTTTATGCACGCCGCCGCCGCGGGGCTAGCGCTGGACTCCGGCGGCTTCCCCGAGCGCCCCGACGGCAGCCGCGACGCCGACCAGGTGCGCCGGGAGCTGCATGCCCATGGCGTCTCCATCGTGCACCTGCGGCGCGGCGACGACGGCCAGTGGCGCCTGGTCAAGGATGCCCAGAGCCGTCGCGTCACCGGCCTGACGCCGATGCGCCTGGCCGGCCCGGTGGCGGGCAGCGAGCATGTCATCACCCAATACAGCCCGGACGGCAGCATGACCCGCGGCACCCTCAACAACTGCGCCAACGGGGTCACCCCCTGGGGCACCTATATGGCCTCGGAGGAGAACTGGGCCGGCTACTTCGCCAATCGCGCCGAGACCATCGACCGCCGCCAGGCCCGCTACGGCATCACCCGCCGCGACACCAGCCGCTACCAGTGGCACAAGGCGGCCGGCGGCGCCGACGAGTTCCTGCGCTTCGATGCCACCCCGCGGGGTGGCTCCTCCGCCGAGGATTACCGCAACGAGCCGCATGCCTTCGGCTATATGGTGGAGATCGACCCCTTCGATGCCGAGGCCGCGCCGATCAAGCGCACCCACCTGGGGCGCTTCGCCCACGAGGGGGTGGTCTTCGCCCCGGCGGTGGAAGGCGAGCCGGTGGTCTGCTACTCCGGCGACGACGCCCGCTTCGAGTACATCTACAAGTTCGTCTCGGCGCGCCCCTATCGGGCCGCCAGCGCGGACGGCTCGCTGCTCGACGAGGGCACCCTCTATGCGGCGAAATTCCACGCCGATGGCAGCGGCGAGTGGCTGGCCCTGGCCCCCGGCGAGAACGGCCTGACCCCGGAGAACGGCTTCCAGAACCTGGCCGATATCCTGGTCAATGCCCGCTCCGCCGCCGACACCGCCGGCGCCACCAAGATGGATCGCCCCGAGTGGGGCGCCGTGGACCCGGCCAGCGGCCAGGTCTACTTCACCCTGACCAACAACACCCGCCGCGAGCCGGGTCAGGAGGACGCCGCCAACCCGCGGGCCAACAACACCTTCGGCCATATCATCCGCTGGCGGGAACAGGGCGGCCAGGACGCCACCCGCTTCCAGTGGGAGATCTTCCTGCTGGCCGGCGACCGGGACAGCGGCCGCGATGCGAACGGCGCCCCCCTGGACGACGACGCCATCCTGGCCTCGCCGGATGGCCTGTGGATGGACGCGGAGCGCCGCCTGTGGATCCAGACCGATATCAGCGAATCGGTGATGAACGACGGCATCTACGAGGTCTTCGGCAATAACCAGATGCTGGTGGCCAACCCCGAGAGCGGCGAACTCAAGCGCTTCCTCACCGGCCCCATCGGCCAGGAGATCACCGGGGTGACCATGACCCCGGACCGGCGCACCCTCTTCGTCAATGTCCAGCACCCCGGCGCCACCACCGAAGCCTCGGCCTTCGCCGCCGGCGACTACGCCAGCCACTGGCCGGACGGCGGCGATGCCATCCCGCGCTCCGCCACCCTGGCGATCAGCCGCGAGGACGGCGGCATCGTCGGCGCCTGACCCCGACCCACGAGACGCAAAGAGGCCCCGCTTTGGCGGGGCCTCTTGGTATACGACTGATCGAACGGTAAGCGCGAGCCGGAGCGTCCTAAAGTCCTAGAAGTGCCACTCCAGGTTGAAGGTGGCCGCATCGGTGTCGACACCCGGGCCGTCGGCGTTGCCGAACTTGTTGCGCCAGTGCTCGTAGCCCACCCCGGCCCAGAGGTTGTTGCTCTCGCCCCAGGCCAGTTGCCCCACGTCCACCATCAGGGAGGTCCGCAGCAGGCGCTCGGTGGAGGTGTCGTTGCCGAAGCCATCCTCGCCCTTGGAGGTATTGAGATTGAAGAAGCCCTGGAACTTCATCGGCACGGGGCCGGCATCGAAGGGCACGCCCCAGGCCACGTTGAGCTGGGCATAGGGGTCGAAGGTCACCCGACTGGGGTCGCAGAAGCCGCAGTTGTTCCACTCGCGGCTGTAGAAGAGGCTCACGTCCAGGAAGCCCCGGGGCAGATCGAACTTGAGGGTCGGCCCCACCACGAACTGCCGCTTGCGGGGCGCGAAGGCGGTATTCTTGGTGTTGAGGTCGAAGCCGGCGGTCAGGGCCACATCACGCACCGGACCGAAGCTCAGCGCCTCGCCGAAGAGGCCGCCATAGTGCAGCTGGTGGCGGTAGGCCAGGTAGGCCTCCATGGCCCCGGTCTCGCTGCCGGCGGCGGGATCATCGCGATCCGACTGGAGCAGGTCCAGGTTGAAGAAGTTCTGCCCATAGGCGTAGCCGCTGGCATGGGTGAAGCTGATGATATGCTTCTGGATGTCTTCGTCGTTGGCGGGTTCGGTAAATTCGGTACCGAAGCGGTAGCCGATGGAGGTATCGCTCCAGGTAGCGGCAGTCGCGGTGGTGGCGGAGAGGGCCAGGATCACCCCTGCGCCGATAACCTTGCTAGCTTGTGTCATGGATTGTCTCCACATATTGTCGTTATCATGAACAACATCCTGTATACATAAGAGAGGATGTGACTCCACAGTCTAGGGCCCCCGCCAGGAATGAACACTACCGAGGCGCCATAGTCTGGATCACGGAACTCTTATATAAGATAAAGACAATACAATGAGCCGAGGGACCCTGATGGCAAATCGAACCAAGGACCCACTGGACACCTACCTGCTGCGGGTGCTCTGCCTGCTGCTGGACGAGCGCAATGTGTCGCGCACCGCGATCCTGATGCACCAGTCCCAGCCGGCGATCAGCGCGGCGCTGAAGAAGCTGCGCGAGATCTTCGACGATGCCCTGCTGGTACGCGACAAGGGCGGCATGGTACCCACCGAGCGTGCCCTGGAGCTGCTACCCCATGCCCGCCGCGCCCTGGCCGAGATCGATCGCCTCACCGAATCGCCGGCGGAATTCGAGCCGGCCAGCAGCCGCCAGCAGTTCCGTATCGGTGCCCCGGATTACCTGGCGCCGGTCTTTATGCGCACGGCGGTTCACCTGTTGCGGGACCAGGCGCCCCAGGCACGCCTCTCGGTGCATGCCCTGGGCCCCGACTACGACTTCGAGACGGCCCTGGCGGAGGGTGAGCTGGATATCGTCATCGGCAACTGGCCGGAGCCGCCGGAGCGCATGCACCTGTCGATGCTGCTGGAGGACGAGATCGTCTGCCTGATGGCGGAAGATCACCCCCTGACCGCCGAACCCGCCCTGACCCAGGAGGCCTACCTGGCGGCGGGCCATGTGGTGCCCATGCCCTACTCCCGCAGTCAGCGCGGGGTCATCGACCGCTGCCTGACCAGCCTGCGCCTGGAGCGTCACGAGGTGATCGAGGTGCAGTCCTTCACCCTGGCCCCCTACCTGATCCAGGGCAGCGACCTGGTCTTCACCACCAGTCGTCACTTCGCCGACTTCTATGCCCGGCTGCTGCCGCTGACCATTCGCCCCTGCCCCATCGCCTTCCCGCCGATGCGCTTCTACCAGCTGTGGCACGACCGCCAGCACCACGCCCCGGCCCATCGCTGGATCCGCGGCCTGCTGACCCAGGCCGGTCGCGAGGCCCAGGCGGTCGGCCGCCAGACATAGCGACGCCGCCCGGTGGGCGGCGTCGTGAGGCGAGGCGGCCCCTCGAGGGGCCGACTGATCAGGGCTCGAAGCTGAACCGCGGCGCCGGGGCCTCCGGCAGCAGGGCCGCGCAGGCCCGCACCTTCTCCAGCAGCGCCTCATGGGTCGGCGCCACCAGGTTCACATGGGCCAGCTTGCGTCCGGCGCGCTCCGCCTTGTCGTAGCGATGCAGATGGGCGTCTTGCAGGGCCAGGATCGCGGCGGCATCGCCTTCGCGGCCGATCACATTGATCATGCAGGTCGGCATCCGTGCCGCGGTATCGCCCAGGGGCAGCCCCTGGATGGCACGCAGGTGATTCTCGAACTGGCTGGTCACCGCGCCGTCCTGGGTCCAGTGGCCGGAGTTGTGCACCCGGGGCGCCATCTCGTTGGCCAGCAGGGCGCCGTCGCGGGTCTGGAACAGCTCCAGGGTCAGCACGCCCACATAGTCGAGCTCGTCGAGCAGCGCGCGGATATAGCCATCGGCGGTCTGCTGCACGGCCTCGTCCAGGTCCGGCATGGGCGCCACGGAATAGCGCAGGATGCCGTCCATATGGACGTTCTCGGCCATCGGATAGAAGACCACCTGGCCGTCGCGGCCGCGCACGGCGATGATCGACACCTCGCGCACGAAGTCGACGAAGGCCTCGACGATCAGCCGCGGGTGGCCGATGGCGCGCCAGGCCTCCTGGGCCTCGGCCGGGTCGCGGAGCACCGCCTGGCCCTTGCCGTCATAGCCCTCGGTCACCGACTTGGCCACCACCGGGCAGCCCAGCTCGCGGGCCGCCGCCTCCAGCTCGTCGGCGTGCTCCACCAGGCGATAGGCGGGGGTGGGGATGCCCAGGCGATCGAACAGCGCCTTCTCCTCGGCACGGTTCTGGCAGACCCGGATCGCCTCGCTGGAGGGGTAAACCGGCGTCTGCTCCTCGATGGCCTGGACCAGGGCCACCGGCAGGTGCTCGAACTCGTAGGTGACCAGATCCACCTTGGCCAGGAAGTCGGCCAGGTGCTTCTGGTCGGTATCGATCATCACCTCGCCGATGCCGGCACTGGGGTGGCCGGTGGTATCCAGGAAGGTGAAGCGATTGCCCAGGGGGTAGCCCGCCAAGGCCAGCATGCGGCCCAGTTGGCCGGCACCCAGAACGCCGATATTCATGCTTGCTTCCTCATTCGCTGGGACGGGGGTCCGGGTTGTCGAGCACCGCCTCGGTCTGCTCGGCGCGGAAGGCCTCCACCGCCTGACGGATGGTAGCGTCCTGCAGGCCGACGATCTGCGCCGCCAGCAGGCCCGCGTTGGTGGCCCCGGCCTTGCCGATGGCCAGGGTACCCACGGCGATGCCGCCGGGCATCTGCACGATGGAGAGCAGCGAATCGAGCCCCTTGAGGGACTTGGACTCCACCGGCACGCCCAGCACCGGCAGGGCGGTCTGGGAGGCCACCATGCCCGGCAGGTGGGCGGCGCCCCCGGCCCCGGCGATGATCACCGAGAGGCCCCGCTCGGCGGCGGACTTGGCATAATCGAAGAGCAGGTCCGGAGTGCGATGGGCGGAGACCACCCGGGTCTCATAGGGCACGCCGAGACGCTCCAGCATGGCCACCGCATGTTCCATCACCGGCCAGTCGGACTTGGAGCCCATGATCACGCCAACGCGTGGGGATGAGGTGGACGGCGCCTCGTGGGACGACTGCATGGCCTGCTCCTCGGCAAACGGGTGCCTGGTATGAAGTGTGGGTGAAATTCGAAGGGGCGGTATTCTACCCAGGCCATGCCCCGACGTCATCTTGACCAACTGGCCAGCGTCGCCGGGCGGCGACGCCGGCTTTCACCCTTTGTGCGCACTCCCCTGCTAAGGTGATGACGTCGGCGGGATTGCCGACCATCGCAGCCGTTTCCCAGCAAGGAGAGAATCGATGAAGCGTCCCCTGTTCCTGATTACCGCCCTCACCGCCGCCCTGGCCCTGGCCGGGTGCAACCAAGCCGAGGAGTCCGCCGCCAGCGCCGACGCCGACCAGGTGACCCTGAGCGCCGACGACACCGGCTCCGCCGATGCCAACACGCTGACTTCAGGCACCGACGACGAGTCCCAGGCGGCAGCCGCCGAGCCGGCGACCCTGAACGGCAGCCTGAGCTACCGGGAGCGCATGGCCCTGCCGGAGGATAGCCTGATCATCGTCCAGTTGCTGGACGTCTCCCTGGCCGATGCCCCGGCGGAGATCCTCGCCGAGAAGCACCTGATGCCCGAGGGCCAGGTCCCCGTCGAGTTCAGCCTCGCCTATGATCCGGCCGAGGTGGAAGCCAACCACCGCTACGCCCTGCGCGGCGAGATCCGCGGCGCCGAAGGTGAGCTGCTGTGGACCACCACCGAGCACCAGGGCGTCGACCTGAGCGACGCGGCCCCCGAGGCCCAGGAACTGATCCTGACCCGGGTCACCGAGCCGGAGGAAGTGGCCAGCGAGACCGAGGCAGCAGCGGAAGCGACCACCGACGAGGCCGACGCCGGCTAACCCCCTCCTCAGTCAGCCGGCGGTCGCCCGCCGGCTGGCCAGCCAGTTCCCGCACAGCGCCAGCGCCATCACCGCCACCCCGGCGGCTTCCACCCGAAAATCGGGATAGAAGACCGCCACGATGGCCGGCCCGATGACCAGCCGCGATAGCCACCCCATGCGGGTGAACAGGTAGCCCTCCAGGGCCGCGGCGAAGGCCCCCAGGGCCAGGATGGCGATCACGGCGTTCCAGATCAGCACCGGCCAGGGGCCGCCCATGATGATCTCCGGGTTGAAGACCATGAACACCGGGATCAGGTAGAGCCCCTTGGCGAACTTCCACGCCTGCACCCCGGTGGCCATCGGCTTGCTGCCGGCGATGGCCGCCCCGGCGAAACCGGCCAGGGCGATCGGCGGCGTGACGTTGGAATCCTGGGAATACCAGAACACCACCAGATGGGCGATCAGCAGCGGGATGCCGAACTCGGCGGTCAGCGCCGGGCCCACCAGCACGATCAGCACGATATAGCTGGCGGTGACCGGCAGGCCCATGCCCAGCACCAGGCTGGCCAGCAGCACCATGATCAGCGCCAGCACGATATTGCCCCCGGAGAAGGCCATCATCATGGCCGAGAACTTCAGCCCCAGGCCGGTGAGACCCACCACCCCGACGATGATGCCGGCCACGGCGCAGGCCATGGAGACCGCCACGGCGTTACGCGCGCCCAGCTCCAGCCCTTCCAGCAGCTTGGCGAGGCCCGCCCGCACGGCCCGCCAGATACCCTCGACGGTGACGCCCTGCCCCTGCCGGGGGGCGATAAAGAAGTACCAGACCGCATAGCGCAGGGCCGCCACCGCCACCATGGTGATCACCGCATAGAAGCCCACCCGCATCGGCGACATATGCATCACCAGCAGCCACACCAGCACCCCCAGCGGCAGCAGGAAGTGCCAGCCCTCGCGCATCACCTCGCGCATCTGCGGCAGCTCCGCGCGAGCCATGCCCTGCATGCCCTGCTTGAGGGCGATGATATGCACGAACAGATAGACGGTGGCGAAGTAGAGGACCGCCGGCAGGATGCTCACCTTGACCACCTCCAGGTAAGGCACCCGGGTGTACTCGGCGATCAGGAAGGCGCCGGCGCCCATCAGCGGCGGCATGATCTGGCCGCCGGTGGAGGCCGCCGCCTCGATGCCACCGGCCTGGTGGGGCTTGTAGCCCAGGCGTTTCATCAGCGGGATGGTGAAGGCGCCGGTGGTCACCACATTGGCGATGGCGCTGCCGGAGATGGAGCCCATGCCGGCGGAAGCCAGCACCGCCGCCTTGGCGGGGCCGCCGCGCTGGCGGCCGGTGGCGGCATAGGCCATATCGATAAAGAACTTGCCGGCGCCGGTCACCTCGAGGAAGGCGCCGAACAGCACGAAGACGAAGATATAGGTGGCCGCCACCCCCAGCGGCAGGCCGAAGATCCCCTCCTGGCCCAGATAGAGCTGGCCCACCAGCCGGTCGATATTGTAGCCGCGATGCTCGAGGATGCCGGGCAGGAACTGCCCCAGCCAGGGCAGCTCGCCCCGTGGCCCGGCGAAGGCATAGAGGATGCCCAGGGCGCCGATAATGGTCATGCCCAGCCCCACCGCCCGGCGGCTCGCCTCGAGCACGGTGATCACGGCGATGCAGCCGACCAGGATATCGGTCTGGCTCCAGAAGCCGGCGCGGCGGATGATCTCGTCCAGGTAGAGCACCAGGTAGCCGCCGGTGATCAGGGCCCCGGCCAGGAAGAGGCCGTCGATGGCCCAGCCCGGCAGGCCGCGCCGGCGTGTCGGGCCGAACACCGGAAAGATCAGGAAGGCCAGCAGCATGATCAGCATCAGGTGGATGCTGCGCTGATAGAAGAGCCCCAGCGGCTGGATGCCGGCGGAATAGAGCTGGAACAGGGACAGCCCGACGGCGACCAGGGAGATCAGCCACAGGATCGGCCTGGCCTGCTTCGTCTGGCTGCCCGGGACGACGGGGGAAACGCCGGAATCGCTCATCATGGTTCTCTCGCAGGCAGGGATCCCGCGGGGACGACCAGATGCACCGTCACCCGCTGATGTTCGGCCAATCGGCTGAGGCTGAGGCGCTCGCCGTCCACCACCAGGCGATGATCGACGTCCATGGCACCGACCCGCAGGCGGTAGGCATTGCCGGGCACCGGCTCGTCGATGGCCTCGATCCAGTAGCCGCCCCGACCGTCGGAGACCTGGCGCCCGCGGCCGGGAATATGATCGAGGCCGGCGGCGAAATCCGGCAGATGGCTGCGCTCCAGTACCATGCGTCCCTGGCGATGACGGTAGCAGTCGAGCACCGGGAAACCCGCCACCGAGTGATTCCACTCCAGGCACCAGCCGGCCCCCTCGGGCATGGGCAGGCTCAGCAGGGTCTCGCCACGCTCGCTGATCACCGCCAGGTGGGCCTCGTCGGCCATCGCCGGGGGCACCGCCAGGCCTAGTGCAAGCGCCAGGGCGAGCCTCATGGCCCGCCCCGTCGTGCTCATCCCCATGGATCAGGGACGCTGATGCTCGGCCACCTCGGCGCCCACCTCCTCGTAGTAGCGCAGCGCGCCCGGATGGAAGGCGATGGGGGTGGAGTCGACGCTGAATTCCACGGTGGTGTCATTGGCCGCCGGATGGATGGCGATCAGCTCATCGGTCTGCTCGAAGAGCACCTTGGTGATCTGGTAGGCCAGCTCCTCGTCCATCTCGCTGCTCACCGCCAGCACATTGGGGATACTGATGGTCTGCACCGGCTCCTCTACCCCGTCATAGATGCCCGCCCGCAGGCTGTAGGGGGCGAATACCGGCTCCACCTCCCGGGCATTGGCGATCTCTTCGTCGGTGAGGCCGACCAGCCGCACATCACGGGTGGTGGCCAGGTTGAGGATGGAGCTGGTGGGCGGGCCCACGCTCCAGAAGCCGGCATCGATATCGCCGTCACGGATGGCATCGGCGGTCTCGTTGAAGTTGAGGCGCTGGGGCGTGAAGTCGTCATAGTCGATGCCGTTGGCCTCCAGCAGGGCCCGGGCATTGAGCTCGGTGCCGCTGCCCGGCGCCCCCACCGAGACCCGCTTGCCGCGCAGGTCCGCCAGGGAATGGACCTCGGAGTCGGCCAGGGTCACCAGCTGCACCGCATTGGGATAGATGGACGCCAGGGCGCGAATATTCTCCAGTTGGCGCCCCTCGAAGTCGCCGGTGCCGCTATAGGCCTGATAGACGGTATCCGCCAGGGCCAGGGCCAGGTCGGAATCGCCGCGCCACACCAGGCCCATGTTCTCCACCGAAGCCCCGGTGACCTCGGCCACGGCGCTGGCGCCCTCGATATGGTTGTTGATCAGTTCGGCGAGGCCGCCACCATAGGGGTAGTAGGTGCCGCCGGTACCGCCGGTGGCGATGGAGAGTTGCTGGCCGAAGGCGGCGGGAGCCAGGGCCAGCAGGGAGGCGGCCAGGGTAAGCTTGAATCGTGGCATGGAATCGCTCCAGGAAGGCGGATTGTTGTGTGGGACGATCATCCTCTTGTCGCCGTCAAAATTAGCATGTCCCGGAATTCCCCCCTCAACGCTGCCAGGACGCGGGCCCCCGGAGCCCGCCCGAGGAATCGGGAAAATTTCATGCATTTTTCCCTGGCAAGCCACGGCAAAACCTTGCATGCTGAGGGCGTCGCTAGCCAAGGCCAACGGAGAACCATGAGCACGGCACGATTATCCAGCGGTTGGGACGCCCTCGACAGTGCAACCACGGCCCCCAACCTGGACGTCAGAGAGCTGGAGAAACGCTCTCGCCTGATGCGTATCCTGACCCGCCGCATCGCCCTTTCCGACCTGCCCAATCGCGAGATCGCTCATCGCGTCGGCATGCCCCCTCAACGCCTCAGCGACCTGCTGGCCGGCAAGGTGGAGCTGTTCGGCGTAGAGGAACTGGAGTCGCTACGCGACAGCCTCGACCCGGATCACTGATAGCGCCCGCACCGCCTTCCGCGGTGCGGGCGCGTCTTCTTCGCCGGCAAGTGGTCGGCAAGCCCCCGCCCAATCGAGTATCCTTGCGCTTTCTTCTCACTCCGAGGACGAGAGAGCCATGCTACGTGCCCTGATTCTGGCCCTGGGACTGGTCGCCGCCCCCCTGGCCGCCGCCAACCCCCTGGTCTTTACCGCCATTCCCGACGAGGACGAGACCCGCCTCCAGGAGCGCTTCCAGAAGGTCGCCGACTACCTGGCCGAGGCACTCGAGGTCGACGTGCGCTTTATCCCCGTCACCTCCTACGCCGCCTCGGTCACCGCCTTTCGCAACGACCAGGTACAGCTGGCCTGGTTCGGCGGCTTCACCGGCGTCCAGGCCCGCCAGTTGGTCCCCGGTGCCCGGGCCATCGCCCAGGGCATCGAGGATCCCCAGTACAAGAGCTATGTGATCGCCAACCGCGACACCGGCCTCGCCCCCATGGAGCAGGAGACCGCCCCCGAGGCCCTGCGCGGCCTGACCTTCAGCTTCGGCTCCCAGAGCTCCACCTCCGGGCGCCTGATGCCGGAATACTTCCTGCGCGAGCACCTGGGCGAGGCCCCGGAGGCGCTCTTCGAGCGGGTCGGCTTCAGCGGCAACCATAGCCGTACCATCTCCCTGGTGCAGTCCGGCGCCTACCAGGCCGGGGTGGTGAGCTACACCGCCTGGGAGAACGAGGTCGAGAGCGGCAACGTCGACCCCGACCGGGTCCAGGTGATCTGGGAGACCCCGCCCTACCCGGACTACCAGTGGACGGTGCGCGGCGATCTGGACGAGCGCTTCGGCGATGGCTTCACCGAGCGCCTGCAGCAGGCCCTGATCGCCATGCAGGATCCGGAGCTGCTGGCCAGCTTCCCGCGCTCCGGCTTTATTCCCGCCGGCAATGACGACTACGCCATGATCGAGCGCGTCGCCACCGACCTGGGGCTGCTCGACTGATGAGCAGCCTGGTCCTGGCGGGGGCGGTCGCCGACTATGGTCCGACTCGGGTACTGGGTCCCCTGGACCTGACCCTGGCCCCCGGCGAGCGCGTGGCCCTGGTGGGCAAGAGCGGCGCCGGCAAGTCGACCCTGCTGTCGCTGATGCATGACCAGTGGCGGCAGCAGGGGGTGGCGCTGATGCCCCAGGACCTGGGCCTGGTGCCCAGCCTCTCGGTGTTCCACAACGTCTATATGGGGTGCCTGGACCGTCACCCCTGGTGGGTCAACCTGCTCACCCTGGCACGCCCCCGGCGCCGCGACGTGGTGGCCATCACGGCGCTGCTCGAGCGCCTGGGCATCGCCGAGAAGCGCTGGACGCCCTGCGGCGAACTCTCCGGCGGCCAGCGCCAGCGGGTCGCCGCCGCCCGGGCGATTCACCAGGGCGGCCGGGTGCTGCTGGCCGACGAACCGGTCTCGGCCCTGGACGGCCCCCAGGCGGAGCGCGTGATGCGCGCCCTCACCGAGCGCTACGACATGGCGGTGCTGGCCATGCATGACCTGGAGCTGGCGCTGCGCCACTGCAACCGGGTGGTGGGCATCCAGGCGGGCAGCATCGCCATCGACCGCCCCAGCCGCGAGCTGAGCACGGGCGACCTGCTCTCCCTCTACTGATGCGGCCGATGAGTTCCGCCCCCCCATCGCGCGACAGGATGCCCTTCAGCGCCACCCGCCGGGTCAGCCTCGGCCTGGTGGTGCTGGCGGTGCTCTGCCTGCTGCTGGGCGACTTCGAGATCAGCACCCACGATCCCTGGCAGGAGCTGGGGCGCCTGGCCCTGGGCCTGATACGCCCCGACTTCGGCGCCGTGGATGCCCTCGGCGAGGCGCTGCTGCGCACCGTCGCCTTCGCCTTCGTCGGCGTCGGCGTCGGCGCCGCCGCCGGCCTGCTGCTGGCACTCTGCTTCCACCGCCTCTGGGTGCGCACCGGCTGCGCCTTTATCCGCGCCATCCACGAGCTGTTCTGGGCGCTGATCTTCCTGCAGAGCTTCGGCCTGCACCCCCTCACCGGGGTGCTGGCCATCGCCATTCCCTATGCGGGCATCTTCGCCAAGGTCTATGCGGAGATCCTCGACGAGACCGACCCGAGCCCGGGGCGCGCCCTGCCCCGGGGCACCGGCCGGCTCTCGGCGCTGCTCTATGCCCGTATCAGCCAGGCCTGGCCGCACCTGGTCAGCTACACCGCCTACCGCCTGGAGTGCGGCCTGCGCTCCAGCGCCGTGCTGGGCTTCGTGGGTATGCCCACCCTGGGCTTCCACCTGGCCAGCCACTTCGCCCAGGGCCATTACGCGGCGGTGGGCGCCCTGCTGCTGCTCTTCTATGCCCTGATCGCCAGCCTGCGTCTCTGGGTGCGGCCGAAGCTGCTGCCCTTCTACCTGCTGGCGGCGCCCTTCTGCCTGGGCACCGGCCTGCCGATCCTGTGGAGCAATGTGTCGCGCTTCTTTACCCGGGACATCGTGCCGGCGCCGCTGAGAAACGGCGAGGGGCTGGAAGGGCTCGGGCCCTGGCTCGGCGACCTGCTGCTCCACCAGGCCCTGCCCGGGATCTGGAACACCCTGCTGCTGAGCCAGATCGCCCTGGTGCTCACCGGACTCCTGGCCATGGCGCTCTTCCCGCTGATCTCTCATCACTTCACCGGGCGGCATCTCACCGGCCGCCTCGGCGGCGGCCTGGGCCATGGCGTGCTGGTGGTGCTGCGTTCCACCCCGGAGTACCTGCTGGCCTTTATCCTGCTGCAGCTATGGGGCCCCTCCATGCTGCCGGCGGTGGTGGCCCTGGCCCTGCACAACGGCGGCATCATCGCCCACCTGGTGGGGCGGCGCAGCAACGAGATCGTCCTGCGCCCCGATGCCCCCCGGGGCCTCGATCGCTACACCTACGAGGTCGCCCCGCGGGTCTATGGCCCCTTCCTGGCACTGCTCTTCTACCGCTGGGAGATCATCATGCGCGAGACCGCCATCCTCGGCATCCTCGGCATCGCCACCCTGGGCTTCTACGTGGACAGCGCCATCCAGGAGATCCGCTTCGACCGCGCCCTGGTACTGATCCTGATCACCGCCGCCCTCAATATCGGCGTGGATATCCTCGCCCGTCGCCTGCGCGGTTACCTGCGCCTGCGCCATACCATCAATCGCCAGAGCTGCTAAGCGACTAATCAAGAGGCTCGCCGCAGGCGATATTGCGCCCCTCTCCCCCAGTACCCTCAATCGCCAGAGCTGCTAAGCGACTGATCAAGAGGCTCGCCGCAGGCGATATTGCGCCCCTCTCCCCCAGTACCATCAATCGCCAGAGCTGTTGAACGGCCCCGGGCGCCCCTCCCCCGCAGCGCCCTAATCCGGCATATCGGTCACCGCCCCGGTACTCGCCGAGCTGACCAGCCGGGCGTACTTGGCCAGCACGCCGCGGGTGTAGCGCGGCGCCGGCTGTCGCCAGGCCGCGCGGCGGCGCATCAGCTCCGCGTCGGAGAGGTCGACGTCGAGGGTGTCGGCCTCGGCATCGATGGTGATCCGATCGCCGTCCTCCACCAGCGCCAGGGGCCCCCCGTCGAAGGCCTCGGGGGTCACATGCCCCACCACGAAGCCGTGGCTGCCGCCGGAGAAGCGTCCGTCGGTGATCAGCGCCACCTCGCTGCCCAGGCCGCGGCCCATGATCGCCGAGGTCGGCGTCAGCATCTCGCGCATGCCGGGACCGCCCCGGGGCCCCTCGTAGCGGATCACCACCACGTCGCCGGCCGCCACGCTGCCGTCGTTGATGCGCGCCTGGGCCTCCTCCTCGGAGCCGAACACCCGCGCCGTACCGGAGAAGCGCGTGCCCTCCTTGCCGGTGATCTTGGCCACCGCCCCCTCCGGCGCCAGATTGCCATGCAGGATACGCAGATGGCTCTCGGCCTTGATGGGTCGATCCAGCGCCGCGATGATCCGCTGATCCTCGGGATAGGGGGCAACGTCCGCCAGGTTCTCGGCGAGTGTCTTCCCGGTCACCGTCAGGCAATCGCCATGCAGCAGGCCGGCGTCGAGCAGGGTCTTCATCAGCGGCTGGATACCGCCGATGGCCACCAGCTCGCTCATCATGTAGTGGCCGCTGGGGCGCAGGTCGGCGAGTACCGGCACCCGGCGGCCAATCTCGGTGAAATCCTCGAGAGCAAGCGACACGCCGAGGGTGCGCGCCATGCCGATCAGGTGCAGCACCGCATTGGTGGATCCACCGAGGGCGATCACCACGCTGATGGCGTTCTCGAAGGCCTCCCGGGTCATGATGGCCGAGGGCCTGATATCGCGCTCGAGCAGCGCCAGCACCGCGGCCCCGGCCGCCTCGCAGTCCTCGCGCTTGTCCCGGGACACGGCGTTCTGCGCCGAGCTGCCCGGCAGGCTCATGCCCAGCGCCTCGATGGCCGAGGCCATGGTGTTGGCGGTATACATGCCGCCGCAGGAGCCGGGGCCGGGAATCGCCGTCTCCTCGATCTGCTTGAGCGCGATCAGGTCGAGATCACCGCGGCTGTGAGCGCCCATGGCCTCGAACACCGAGACGATATCGGTATGCCCCTTCCCGGGCAGGATGGTGCCGCCATAAACGAAGACGCTGGGCCGGTCGAGTCGCGCCAGCCCCATCAGGCAACCGGGCATGTTCTTGTCGCAGCCACCGATGGCCACCAGGCCGTCGAAGCCCTCGCAGCCGGCCACCGTCTCGATGGAGTCGGCGATCACCTCCCGCGACACCAGGGAATACTTCATGCCCTCGGTGCCGTTGGCGATGCCGTCGGAGATGGTGATGGTGTTGAAGATCACCGCCTTGCCGCCGGCGGCGTCGGCGCCGTCACGGGCATGCTCGGCGAGCTCGCCGATATGACTGTTGCAAGGGGTGACCATGCTCCAGGTGGAGGCGATGCCCACCTGGGGCCGGGTGAAATCCTCATCGCTGAAGCCCACCGCGCGCAGCATGGCGCGGCCGGCCGCCTTGCCGGGCCCATCCACCACCGGGGCGGAGTGGCGGCGGCGGGCATCCTTGGGCGTATCAGACATGGCGGGCCTCCTCTCGATGATCGGGTGACCCTCAGAGGGTGGCCGGCGATGGCCGGTCTGGCAACCGGCATAGAGGCAACAGCAGGGTTATCGCAGTTAACACACTTTCCCTCGGAGGACCGGGGCTACCCTGGGGGCAGGTCGTCGCGGGGCGCTGTAAACCCGTCCCTGGGCGCTACTTTTGCCATCCCTGGCAAAAAACCCCCGCTCCGTCCTACCCCCAGCGCCCCTCGGTCATTCCCGCTGCGATAGCCCTGAGTGCGGCAGGCTCCCGCGGTGTCACCTAGCAGGAGCCTGGTGCCTAATACACCGCATCGTGGAAGGCGCGCTCCTTCGCCACGGTGTCGCGGAAGCGCTCGGCCATACGGGTGAAGGCGGCGTCATCGAGCTCTTCCGCCTCCTCGTCCAGGCGGCGCCGCAGCCAGGCGACGAAGTCCTGGAAGGCGGGGTTGTCGTGCAGGTCGATCCACTCCCCCATCAGCGGGTGCAGCTCCTCGCCGCGGCTGACCCGCAGCGCCCACTCCAGGTAGACCCACTCGGTGACCACCAGCACCGCCAGGAGCTCGGCATAGTCGCCGCGATCACCGGTATCGCGCAGCAGCGCCCGGAAGGCCTGGGTCTCGGGCAGGTAGTCCGGCGCCTCGCGTCGGGCGGCCGGCACGCCGAAGGCCTCGAAGGTGCGCTGGAAGGTGCTGTTCTCGTCGCTGGTCAGCATGCCCATGAACTGGCCCAGCACCACCCGATCCTCCATGCTCGGTGCCCGGCCAATGGCGTGGCCGATCAGCGCGGCGAAGGGGTCGACGAAGCCGTAGTCCTGCACCATATAGGCGGCGAAGTCGTCACCGGAGAGGCGCCCCTCGGCCAGGGCGTCGAACAGCGGGTGATTCACCGTCGCCGACCAATCGGGCTCGCTGATCTCGCGCAGCCAGTCGGTGAGGCGTGCCGATGCACGGCCGGCGGCCCAGGCGTTCCAGTCGGCGCGCGTCGTCATCAGGCGTCTCCCTTGCTTGCCAGGTGAAATCTCGCCCCCGGCCGCAGCCAGGCGATCAGCAGGCTGACCAGGGTGGAGGCGACAAGTGCGCCCAGGAAGGGCGCCAGGGTCGGGATGCTGTCCGGGAAGGTGGCGGCCAGCACCCCGGCGCCAAGGCTTCCCAGGGAGATCCAGCCCGGCAGTACCGCCCCGACCAGGCCCGCCACGCCACCGGCCACCGCCGCCAGCGGCGACATGCGCCGCCACAGGCCCAGCAGCACCGGCAGCAGGATGGCCGCGCACAGCAGGTCGGCGATCAGGAACAGGCGCAGCACCGAGAAACCCTGCAGGGCCACCCATACCACCGGCACCATCAGCGCCACCGTGACCAGCCGCGCCCCTCTCACCGAGAGCCCGCGCCGACCGCTGCTGGCCACCGCCAGGGAGGCGATGGCGTTCTGCAGGGTATCCACGCTGGAGGCCACCAGGGTCACCGCCAGCACCAGGGCCGGCAGGCCCAGCCAGGCCGGCGCCTCGCTCAGCAGGGCGAAGAAGGGAATCGGCGGCTCGCCGAGCGGCAGGGCGTGCATCGCCGCCAGCATGCCGAGGCCACCGATGGCCATCACCACCACCAGGCTGCTGACCCCGCCCAGCAGGGCCCCACGGCCGAGCGCTCGGTCGTCCTCGGCGGCCCACACCCGCTGCCAGTAGCCCTGGTGGAAGAGATTGGCCGCGGTGACCGCGATCACCAGGGTCAGCGCCACCGAGAGGGCGCTACCGGTGGGAATCGACGGCATCACCGCATCACTGGGCATCGGCGGCAACCCCCACCAGGCCACGCCGCCGACCAGCACCAGCAGGGCCAGCAGCAGCCAGGCCTGCCAGCGATCCGTGGCCAGGCTGGCCCGCAGCCCACCCAGGGTGGTGTAAATCAGGGTCGTCAGCGCCACGCCGAGGATCACCAGCGTGGGAGGCACCTCGGACAGCAGCGCGGCAATCGCGCCGATGGCGGTCAGCTCGGCGGCCAGGAAGCAGGCCATATAGGCCACCGAGACGAAGGAGACCCAGCGCCGCACCCCCGCGCCGTAGCAGGCCTCGGCGAACTCGCCGATGCTGCGCCCCTCCGGCAGGTGGCGGCGGATGGCGGGGCCGTAGAGTGCCAGCACGATAAACGGCAAGGACGAGCCGATGGCATAGCCGGCCAGCGCCACCGGCCCCACGAAGGCACCGATCTCCGGCGGCGCGAAGAGGATCCAGGCGCCCATGCTGGAGGCCAGGAAGGACAGGCCGATGGCCTGGGCGCCCTGGGAGTTGCGGGCGGTCACGTAGTCATCGAGGGGGCCATCGGCCCGGCGGGCCTTGAGGCCCAGAAAGGTAAAGCACAGCAGCGCCGCGCCGAGCACGGCTGACGTCAGGTAAGGCATGTCGCACTTCCTCCGCCGGCATGAACCGGATCAGGTTCCAGGGTCGGTGCGCACACACCTCTCAGTCCCGTGGGACGCCCCTGGCGACAGTGAGTGGAATAGAATTGGAACGGGGCACCCATCTTGCGCATCGACGCTGCGGGTGTAAAGGCGACGGCGCGGAGCGGTCGCGACCAAAGGTGTAGTCCCATCACTGAAGTTTTCTGAGAAACGGCCGATATCACGACCAACGCATTCCGCTTCGGCGGCCGGCCCATCACGTCAACGAGATCCCCGATGCCCTATACCGAAGCCAAGGAGCATGCCCCGGGGCGGCTCCACACTCTCTTTACCGACCCCTACAGCGCCTTCGACAACGAGGTGGTGGAGCGCCGCCTGCACCTGCGCGTCGCCCTCCAGGCCCTGCTGGACAAGCCCGGCCGGGAGGGGCGCCTGACCCTGCGGGTGCTCCATGGCTGGGCCAATGGTGAAGCCGATCCCCAGAGCCTGGCCCATAGCGACCACCCCCTGACCCAGCGCGGCGACCTGCTCCCGGTGGTGGCCCGCTACCAGGCCGCCATCGATGAACAGCAGCCCCTGCCCCGGGAGGCAGAGACGCTGCTGGCCGAGCCGCTGATGGAGGCCATCGCCGCCGCCGAGGCCCGGGGCCAGGAGATCGATGCCGAGACCCGCGCCAACCCGGCCCACTGGCCCGGCTTCGAGCGCGGCCTCGGCCTCTATACCTTCTTCAAGGTCTATCACCGCCTGACCTATGGCGAGGACGAGAGCTACCGGGTGGCGCGCTGCGAGACCCCGGAGGGCCCCCGGGAGATCCATGAATTTCACCTGGAAGAATGCGAGTTCGCCGTGGTGACCGGCATCGAGGGCAACGACAAGGCGAAGGTCATCCTGCTGGTGCACGTCGGCGCCCTGGCGCCCCTGGCCGACTTGGTGGAAGCCATGCTGGAAGAGTGAGCCTCCCTCAGGTCTCGCTTCTCGGCACCCACCCCATCAAAGGGGCGCAGGCCTTAGGAAGCGAAGCAGAGCGATGCAGCCCCAAGAACGACAGGCGTAGGTACAGCCTGTCGCACTTCCTTGCCTCGACTTGCCCCAGATCGAGTCCAAGCTCGGCCCATACGGCACTCTCAGCCTCATGAGCATTGTAAGACGTGACTCCCCTTGCAACAGGGATGAATGTAGGTGTCAATCCCGAGTCGAAGACCACTTGGCCAATATGGCCTTGAGTCCCTAGAATGCTATAACGGCAATAAAATCATAGCGACCTCACTCGCAGGGGACATCAATAATGTCGTTTACTGAAGTCAAGGCTCATGCCCTAGAGCGATTACATACGATCATCGGCGCACCCTGCTACGCCTTCGGTAGCCAAGCCACTGGCCACCTTCTCCACAGGAGGCATGCTATACAGACCTTGATCCGCAAGTCTATGACAAGCATTCTTGATGAGCCGAGGTGGGAAGAATGGTAGTCTCGAGCACGTCGATCTGGCACACAACAATCTTGGCGCCGCCTCACTGGACACCCCAATCTCCTCCAAGGGGAGGAGCATAACTGTCCCCCTAGGTACTCCCGAAAGAAAGGCCACGGAGCATGGATGAGCCGATGAAAAGCCTGAACCCATTTCTCCGCGTGGCGGTAATCGCCGGCGCCGAGGCAGCGGTCAAGCTACACATCCAACGGGGCGACAACCTCGACGCACGCGACAGCAATGGGGCGACGCCATTAATGCTCGCCGCAGCCCGTAAGAAAAAGGGAGTCGTACGTATCCTCTTGACTGCTGGAGCAAATCCGACACTGCTTGACCCTAGGGGGTGGAGTGCATTAGTTCATGCTGAACAGGGAGGATGCCACGAATGCATTTCATTACTGCGTTGGGCGTCAGAAGCTTTTCGTGAGTCGAATAAAGTCGATTCGGTCTACCAAGGTCCGTTGACTAAGCAGGCTGATGAGGCAACGAAAAAAGAGGCCTCAAAAAGAGAAAGAGAATCAGGACTAGATAAGGAGGAAGAGACAGAGACCACCCAGGCACAGTGTACTTCGGACTCGGCACCCACGGTCGAGGAACAGTTCGCTCTCACTGCACCTGAACTTAACACTCCTATGGTAGATGGGGTTAGCGCGAGGAATGATCGCCCTACTATCGAACTCGAACCGATCATCGAGGCGGACAATTCCTCTGACATCCTTGATCTAGGTGACCGGCCGCTCGACGCCGGATTTGAGGATAGTTGGGAGGATGTGTCGGAGGCCCCCGACCCCGAGAGCGACGAAACAGTAGATGAAGAAGCCCATACTCTGAAGGCCTCGTCCGGAGAAAGCGAGTCGAGGTTCGATGAGTTGAAGGCGCCGAGAGGGATCGCCGAACCATGCCCTGTGGGTTTGGCCCTCAAAGTCGAGGACAAGAGTACCACCGTAGCACTTACTATTCACGAATCAGGTAAGGTTTATGCGAAGGGTCTTCTCCCGGTCGTCAAACCCGAACCTGTCGACGAGGTGGACGAGTCCCCGAACACTCTTTCTCCAAGAGACGAGCCGCTCGACCCCGGATTCGGAGACTCTAGGGAGGTAGGGGCCGGGGCAGTCACTTCCAAGTGCGACGAAACCATAGCCAATGAGGCACGTGTTCCAAGGGCTTCACCCAGTGCTAGTAAGCCGAGACTCGGTGAACCAGAGGAGTCGACGGCCATCATCGATCCGTACTCCATGAGTTCGGAAATCAAAATCGAGAAACAGGACGTCTCCGTCGAGCATACCACCTCTGGGGAAGATGAGGTTCGCACGAAGGCTTTTCGCCCGTTTGTCAGCCCCGAGTCTATCGGCGCGGAGAAAGAGGGCTCTAACGTCATCGATCTAGATGTTAAGCCACTTGAGTTTGGATTTGAGGACGACTGGGAGGAAGAACCCGAGGCAGTCCCCCCTGAGGGTAACAAGGCCGTGGCCGAAGAGGTCCGTGTCCTGCACGAGGCGATCGGTAAGCACAAGGCGATAGACAGCGACGAGGACTGGGATGATATCGACCTGTTTCTTCCCGACAGAGCCCTTCCATTTAGCCGCAACAGCGGAAATAGTGGAGTCCTCCGCGACCTGTTATTGCGAGCCCTGCGAGAGGGCTCAGTACCCGAAGCAATCCTGACAAAGACCTGCCTGAAGAGGGATGATTCGCGCGACGAGGAAGCCGAGAGGATTCTCACATTCGTCCTAGGTGATCTCGGAGTAGTGATCGACAACTTGCTGGATACGGGAGAACCTCCATTCCTCGGCGACCCGAACATCGACGAAGAATACGAACTGGCTGAGGCCTCCGACTTTGCAGAGGATCTTGCTTCAGGAAAGAATGACCCCTTGCGGTTCTACGTCAAGAGCCTCAAGGGAAGCCTGCTCGAAGCAGAAGAGGAGATCTCATTGGCGCGTACAATAGAGGAGTCTCACACCGACGCACTGGAGGCTCTTTCGTGCTGGCCTTCGGGTCTAGCAGCTGTATTCGAAGCCGCAGATAGGGTGGCCCGCAGAGAGGCCGACGTAGAGATGTTCAGTTCCGGACCCGACCCCTCTGAAGAGTGCGAGGTTCACTTAGCGGATGTGAGCATGAACAACGAGAGTGAATATGTCGAACTCGACCCGGCTGCGGCGAGCTTCGTTTCCGCAATCTCTGAAGCAAAATCCTCGGGTGACAATTTAGAACTAATTCGCTCCTCCTTGGATACTGCCGCCCTTTCCCAAGACTTTCTGATCGAACTTGCGAAAAAGGCGGAAGGCGACATGGCCGGCGCCGATTTCGCCTTTTCGCTTCATCGCCAGTCCACCGCCCGGGAGCGGATGATCCTCTCAAACCTACGCCTAGCCTTCTCAATTGCAAAGAAATACAGGTGGTCAGGGTTACCATTCGACGATCTTGTGCAAGAAGGCAATATTGGACTCATGAAGGCTGTCGAGCGCTATGACTGGCGCAGGGGATTCCGCTTCTCTACATATGCAACTTGGTGGATTCGCCAGCAGGTCACACGTGCGATCGCCGATAAGGAGCGGGTCGTTAGAGTGCCCGTGCATCTCCATTCTGAAGCTAGAAAAATCCTACGCGAGCGCAAGGAATTTGAAGATAGGACGGGGCATCAAGAGGCTGAGAGAGAAACGTCGCATAGAACAGGTATTCCGCTTGATAAGGTAAGGTTTCTCTTGAATACTTTTGCGGACATAGCCTCCTTGGACGAGCCCAACCATGATTTTGGACTTTCTCCTCTTGAGGCCTTACCTGATTCCGAACTTTCAGACCCAGCTCTTGCTGTTGAGGAGGCCTCCCTGAGGACGACTCTGCTAGACATGACCAAGGAGCTCGATGAGCGATCCGAGAAGGTCATCATCCTTCGCTTCGGGCTTGAAGGGGAGGAGGCCATGAGCTTGGAGGAGGTCGGGCGCGGATTCGGTGTCACCCGCGAACGGATCCGACAAATAGAGTCAAAGGCCCTGAAAAAACTTTCTAGTCCGGCCAGGAAAGAAAAATTAGCTGTATACATGGGTGAACACTTTGAGCTCCCCTCTCCGGCTCCGGCGGTCCCCCGCGAGTCCCCAGCGGCCCCGAGTGCGAGAAAAACTGCTCGGAAAGTAGAACCACCCTCTTCGGCTGCTCCCCACGAGCCCCCGGAAGTCTCTAGCTCGAGAAACACTACTCGAGAAGTAGAGGCGCTCCCACTTCGCCACAGCACGTTCAGGGCCGCTCCGCAATTCGATGAGAAGGCAACCCCGCCCAAGTTCCCCACTGAGGTCATTTCTGCCCGTCACGAGGAGGAGCTGTCCTTACTTCTCGAGGAAGCTCGGGCCATGGGCTTAAGCGTGGAAGACTCCCGTTCCGAAGGTGGGCGGGTTCTCGTCTCGTTGCCGGCACAGCCCGACGTCCAGGTTCGCAAGATCGTCCGCAGGATGGCGGCCGCTGGTTTCACACTTCTTTTCGGAACTACCTACGTCAAATGAACGAACGAACCCGACACGCACCACCGCGAGCCGGCGCGATGCTGGAGGCCCTCCGGGGCCTCGGATACTCGACTGCAGCAGCCTTGGCGGACGTGATCGATAACAGTGTGTCCGCCGGGGCATCCGAAGTTCGAGTTAGATTCGACTGGGACGGCGTGCATAGCCGAATCTCTATCCTGGACGACGGCCGAGGTATGGAGGACGCCGAACTCGAGACGGCGATGACGCTCGGCGCAAGGAGTCCCCTCGACGAACGCGCGCCAACCGATCTCGGTCGCTTCGGGATGGGTTTGAAGACCGCTTCCTTCTCCCAGTGCCGCTGCCTTACCGTTGCATCCAGAAGAAGAGACAGCCCCGTTGCTTGTCTGCGCTGGGACCTAGACGCTATCGCCGCCTCGCCGGACGACGGCTGGAGGATGTTCGAGGGACCGGCCCGTGGGTCCGAGAGCTTCGTCGGGCCGGTCAGCGCGCTCCGCTCCGGAACGCTGGTTCTCTGGGAGCATCTGGACCGGATCGTTACACCCGGCTATGAGCTGGGCCATTTCGCCGATCTTGTGGACGACGTCGAGCATAGGCTGGCGATGGTCTTCCACCGTCTGCTCGAAGGACCTGCCCCGGCCTTCTCCCTTTTCATCAACGACAAGCCAGTGAGTCCTTGGGATCCTTTCATGATGGATCACCCCGCAAAGCCATGGCAGTCACCTGTCGCCCGTACTTTCACGCCTTCCGGGGAAATAGAGGCCCAGTGCCATGTCCTACCGCACAAGGACCGGCTGTCCGACGACGACTTCCGCAGGGCAGGAGGCCCCGAGGGTTGGACATCCCAACAAGGGTTCTACGTCTACCGGAACCACCGTTTGCTGCTCGCCGGCGGGTGGCTCGGCCTTGGGCAAGGGCGAGCGTGGAACCGGGAGGAGTCCCACCGGCTCGCACGGATCCGGCTGGACATCCCGAACACTGCTGACACCGAATGGAAGATCGACGTCAAGAAGTCGAGAGCCAGGCCACCCGTAACTGTGCGCCCATGGCTCACGAGACTCACCGAGGACACGAGAGAAAGGGCGAGAAAGGTATTCGCCTTTCGCGGTGCATCGATACCACACCCCGGTGGTGTCCAAGTCGAGCAGGCCTGGCGGGTCGAGCGGCTTAGGGACGGCGTCCGCTACCGCATCGATGATAAGCACCCCACCGTGGCTGCGGTGATCGAAGCGGTCGGCGACCAAGCTAACCTAGTCCGGGCGATGCTGCGGGTCGTAGAGGAAACAGTTCCAGTCCAACGGATATGGCTTGACACCGCCGAGCACAAGGACACACCGAAAACCGGTTTCTCGGGCGAGTCAGAGGCCGCTCCTGAGGGAGTCCGCACAGTTCTCCTCACGCTCTATCGTGACATGATCAGACGCAGAGGTATGAGTTCCGAGGCTGCGGTCCGGGCCCTATTGGCCACTGACCCGTTTCACAACTATCCGAACCTTGTTGCCTCCCTGTCCGAGGTGGACGAGAAACAAGAAGGAACTTCGCTGTGACTGAAGATAAAGATAAAGTGTTCCAACGTGTCGTGAGCATTGCACAGACGCTCTTGGCAGACGCCAAGGAGCAAGGGGTGGTAACGCCGGGCCTGATTGCCGATCAGGTCGAGGTCGCCGCAGGGGTTATGGCCAAGAATACTGAGATCGACAAGAATGCAGTTGTGGCCGAGTTGATCCGACGATTCAGTTTGTGGATCGGCAAGGATACAACCTTGTCTGATAACAAGGGTCACATGGCTTGGCTGACAGCGGCGCGAAGGAGGGACTGGCGGTATTGGCAGCGCTACGAATCAATGCTGGAGTCGAAATTGTCCTTGAAGGCCGTCGAGGCCTTGGATGAGTCTACCGGTCATATTCTTGGGCTACTTGAAGATCCGAAGCGGGAAGGGAGATGGGATCGCCGCGGCCTCGTGGTCGGGCACGTTCAATCTGGAAAGACTGGTAACTATACCGGCCTCGTGTGCAAGGCGGCGGACGCCGGCTACAAGATCATCATCGTCTTGGCTGGGCTTCACAACAATCTTCGCTCCCAGACCCAGATTCGACTTGAAGAGGGTTTTCTGGGCTACGAGACGTCATCCAAGGGGGATTCCGTCAAGGCCATTGGGGTCGGGAAGATCGATAGCGACGTCGAAATCCGGCCTAACTGCGCGACCAATCGTGCGAACAGCGGGGATTTCAGCACGAAGGTCGCTAAGCACTATGCCATCACTCCCGAGCAGAGACCTTGGCTCTTCGTGGTCAAGAAGAACAAAACTGTCCTCGAACGTCTCTTGAAGTGGATACGGAACCACGTCGCCGACACGAAGGACACGGATGGACGCCCCCTTGTATCCAACCTGCCGCTTCTGCTAATCGATGACGAGGCGGATCACGCCTCTGTAGACACCGGGGAGCAGCTCTTCAACCCTGACGGAACGCCTGACGAAGAACACCAACCGAAGACAATCAATAGGCTTATCCGAAAAATCCTCCACTCTTTCGCGAAGAAGGCCTACGTCGGCTATACCGCAACGCCTTTCGCCAACATCTTTATCCATCGGCATAATGAGACTAAAGATGAGGGGCCGGACCTCTTCCCTCAGTCCTTCATCATCAACCTGTCGGCCCCTTCCAACTATGTAGGGCCCGCCCGCGTGTTCGGACTTCGCTCGCCAGAGGGCAGAGTAAGAGGGCTTCCGCTGTCGCGTGAGGTCGACGACCATGTCGACGCCGAGGGAACCGGTGGCTGGATGCCACCCAAGCATCCTAAGGACCATATCCCCCTTCAGGACGGGCGGGACGAACTTCCACCGTCGCTGCGAGAGGCTGTCGGGGCATTTGTGCTCTCCTGCGCGGTCAGAAAACTGCGTGGCCAGGGGAACAGGCATTCGTCGATGCTTATCCATGTGACGCGCTATACCCTCGTCCAAGAGGAGGTGCGCCGCCAGGTCGAGGAACTCGTCAAACTTTTCAGGCAGCGGGTCGAGCGAGGACTCGATCGCAAGTCCCTAGTCGCCGAGTGGCAAGACCTGTGGGAGAACGACTTTGTTCCTACTTCGGCACATCTTAGGCGCGAGCTTGCAGACGCAGAAGCAGAGTATGCGCTGCCCGAGTGGGATAACGTTGTCGCCATCCTGAACGAAGTGTTAAGGGACATTGAGGTAAGGGCCATCAACGGAACGGCAAAGGATGCACTCGACTATGCTGAAAATGAGGAAACCGGGCTGAAGGTCATCGCCATCGGCGGTGACAAGCTCGCCCGGGGTCTAACGCTAGAAGGCCTTTGTATCAGCTACTTCGTCCGCACCACCAAAATGTACGACACACTGATGCAGATGGGTCGGTGGTTCGGCTATCGCCCAGGTTATACCGACCTCTGCCGGCTATATACCTCGTCCGATCTCATTGACTGGTTCGGCCACATCGCTGACGCAGCCGAGGAATTGAGGCAGGAGTTCGACCATATGGCTGCGGTCGGGGCGACTCCTTGGGAATACGGGCTAAAGGTTGAATCCCACCCTATTCTCCTCGTCACTTCGCCTTTGAAGATGCGAACGGCGAAGACGCTGTCCCTCTCCTATAGTGGCAGCTTGGTACAAACTGTCTCTTTCCTAAACGACAGTGAGTCTTTGGAAAGGAACCTGCTCGCGACGACGAGTCTGGTGACAACCATGAACGAGCCGAGCGAAAGGGGACCGAGGCGACAAAGGGGTAATGATGAGGATGTATGGAAGAGGTCATATCTTTGGAATAGGGTTCCTTCGGAAACTGTTCTTGACTTTTTTCGATCCTACCGAACCCCCCCTGGAGCGGACAGAGCCAATAGCGATGTAATAGCGGATTTCGTCTCTCAGATGAACCAGGTCGGCGAACTTCACGAGTGGACCGTCGCCTTGCTTGCCGAAGGTAAAACAGGGGAGTCTTTCGACTTTTCTCCATTCGTGACAGTTTCCTCACTTCCCTCTCGAACTGACAAGGGTGTGAGCGGTAGATACACGATCGGTGTGTTGACGGATCCTGTGGACGAGGCGATCGACCTTGGTGCGAGTGAGTGGTTGGCTGCCTTAACCTCAACGTGCAAGGAATGGAAGCCTGACCCTGCACGGAATAGGCTCAGTGAGCCCAAGCGGCCTAGCGGGCAGAGCATTCGCGAGCAGAGGGGCATGGGGCTAGAAGGGGCTCCCTCGCCGTCCCGCCAAGGCCTCCTCATGATTTATCCTCTTTCGTACAAAGGGGCTGAACCGGCTATCGAGGACTGGAACAGACCGATTATCGGCTTCGCCGTCAGTTTCCCGTCGAGCAAGGCGGGCATAAAGGTCGATTACAAGGTTGATCACCGCTTCTGGGAGAACGAGTATGGCCCGGCCGATTGAAGAATTTGCTGCCGCCTGGGACGCTCTCTCTGGCCGGAAGGGTAGTTCTGGAGGGTGGCGTGGTATTTCTGTCGCTCCCGCCGGCCCATGCGAATTCCTCGCTGCGCGCAGGTTTCCGGGGAACGAAGAGGCTCTGCTGGCACGATTCCCGACAGCTCGGCTAGCATCATCCGAGCGCCTTCCCGTGGGAGGAGGATTCGAGGTCATGAGAGCCGACCCGAGTGGCGACGGGAAGACTTGGATTGCCCTGTCCCGTAAGGAGTCTGGTAGCCCCGAACTGTTCGCCGAAATGGTCAGCGACGTGGCCGGAGCGATGGATGCCGAAGTTGCCGGGGGGGAGGAGCATATTCTTAAAACCATGCTTCGCAGGGTGCGGATGTGGCAGCAGTTCATGTCGCGCGGCTCTCCCCCCCTCGGTCCAGAAGCAGAATTGGGCCTTGCCGGAGAACTCACGTTCATGGCGCTGCTGCTGGACGTCGGCGTCTCGACTGAAACAGTCCTTGAAGGCTGGGCCGGCCCGGACAACGCCCCGCAGGATTTCATCCTTGGGGATGGGGCGATCGAGGTAAAGGCCACACTGTCCATCGCTGGCTTCCCTGCAAAGATAGGTTCGCTCGAACAGCTGGATGACGCGACGGTCTCGCCGCTCTTCCTCGCGGCTTTACGCTTCACACGTGAGGAGGGCGGTCTGTCCCTGTCCGAGATTGTCTCGGATCTGGAGCGTCGGTTGGTTGGAGAGCCGGGAGCGGTCGCCTTCTTGCATGAAAGACTCCTGATCGCTGGCTACGTCAAGTCGCACGCTTCGGCCTATACCCGGCGCTTCGAGGTCAAGGAAGTCCAGGTTTACAAGATTATTGAAGGTTTTCCGAGGCTGACGCTCGGCTCTATACCTGATGGCGTATACCGCGCCGTTTACGAAATAGATTTGGATCGTGCGAAGGACTGCCTCACTGACTTTCGCGTGGCCCTCCGAGCACTTGGAGTATTGAAATGACCCTTGAAGAGTTTCTTGAAGAGACGCGGGCTGAAGTGGCAGACCAGATGAATGAAGGCTCTCCTTTTGCTGAGCTTGTCTTCTCTGAGGTGGTAATGGAGCACTTGGCCGAGGCAGGTATGACTTTCGAGCCGAGCAGCTGCCATTTCGAGGGGCGGGTAGGTAGAGCGAATCTGCGATTGAGTGGTTATTCCATGTCAGAGGATGCCGATCAGCTCGACCTTTTCGTCAGTCTCTACGAAGGCTTCAATACCCTGACACCTATCCCCGACCAAGCCGCCAAGACGGCAGCTGCCCAGTGCGTTCGCTTTCTGGAGCTCTGCGCTACAGGGCGTCTAGCGGAGAAACTCGACCCCTCGAGAGACGTTTACTCCCTAGCACTGACTATTCGAGAAATTTACGACGATCTTGAACAGGTTCGCATCTATGTGCTTACGGACGGTGTCGTAAAGTCCAAGAGCTTCAAAGCTCGTGACGTAGGCGGAAAATCCGTGAGGCTTGAGGTGATGGACATTGAGCGCCTTTTTCGCCATCGATCCGAGGGTAAGCCGCGCGATGAATTAGTAGTTAACTTCGAGGAGCTATCAGGCTCGGCTCTACCCTGCGTCTTCGTACCTGGTGAGACTGGCGACTATGACTATGCACTGACTGCGATTCCGGGTGAGGCCCTGCAGTTCGTCTACGAGAAATTCGGCCCCCGCCTGCTGGAAGCCAACGTCCGTTCCTTCTTAAGCGTCAGGGCTAAGGGTGTGAATGCCGGAATCCAGAACACACTCAGAACCGCCCCGGAGCGGTTCATGGCCTATAACAATGGAATAGTTATCGTGGCTGACGAAATGAGGCTCGACCGGACTTCCGACGGTTCCCCTGGTATTATCTGGCTACGGGGCATGCAAATCGTCAACGGTGGACAGACGACTGCATCTATCTATTTTACCAAGAAGAGATATCATACAACTGATCTAAGCAAGGTCCGTGTGCCTGCAAAGGTCATCGTGATGCGAGAGGTGGACCAGACTGATGAAGAGGCCTTAGTCGCGGACATCTCACGGTACGCAAACAGTCAGAACGCAGTGCGACAATCCGACCTTTCGGCGAATAAACCCTTCCATGTTGAGGTCGAGCGTCTGTCCCTGACAGTTTACTGCCCCGACGGGACGGGACGCTGGTTCTACGAGCGTGCTGCCGGCAGCTACAATACTCTTCTTGCCCGAGAGGGTACAACTCCGGCAAAGCGGCGGGCGTTGAAAGCGTCGGTACCTCCCTCGCGCAAGATCACAAAGACTGATCTTGCGAAATACCTCATGGCTTGGGATATCAAGCCAGATATCGTTAGTCTCGGTGCGCAGAAGTGCTTCGGCCGGTTTATGACGGAGCTGTCGGAAGCCGAAGCAACCGGCTCAACCATGACTCTAGACCCCGCATTCTTCAAGGCACTAGTTGCAAAGGCAATCATGTACAAAGCGACCCACAAGACTGTCCGCCCTCTGGTCTCTGCGTTCTTGGCGAACGTAGCCGCCTATACAGTTTCAGTGGTCGCCGATTCCTATGGCGAGTCCTTCAACCTCGAAAGAGTCTGGAGCCAACAAGGTGTTTCCCCGCAGTTCCTCAAACAGGTAGAGATTTGGGCTCACGAAGTCAATGACCGACTGCACGAGACGGCGAACGGCAGGATGATCTCGGAGTGGGCCAAACGTCCTGAGTGCAAGACCGCGATGTTCTCCCGTTCATTCTCCCCACCTTCAGTCGATATTCCCGAGATCCGCCGGAACACGGCTTAACCCACGTGACGTAAGCGATCAGAAGCCATATGATCTCAGGGTTCGGCAAAGACACTAAGACACGGAAAACCTCGTCTCCAAGACCCTCTTCGGAGCGGGGTTTCGATTCCACGGGCAGCAGCCTCAGGTTGGCTGTGTCAGGTGAACACCATCACTCACTACACAGCCAATATTCATCGATAATTTTGGCGATAGCAAACCAACAAAACACTCATACTTAACAGGTCACAGATAGACTGCCACTGACTGCTTTGACTCCGCTCTTTTCAGACTCTCCAAGAAAGGGTGTAATATTTCCCCCATCCAAAAGCTTTCTAACCTTCTCTGCTATCTTTGCAGCCAAGAGCGGAGGAACAGCATTTCCCACCTGAACATATTGTTCCGTTCTATTTCCTTCGAAATAATAGTCATCGGGAAACGTCTGCAGCCTTGCCGCCTCTCTTACCGTAAGGCTCCGACATTGATACGGGTCGGGATGTATATAATAATGGCCATCTTTGGAGATATGACTGGTTATGGTTTTCGATGGAAAGTGGGAAACTACGACCTTGAATCGATCGGCAAATTTTCCTGACTTCCAGTTCACATGCATAGGGGCGAGTGATTCCAAATAGATATCTCTGACACCGATTGGAGATCTTTGGGTGACTTCAGCAAATACAGAACAGTAAAGGTATCTGGCTAAATCTTCTTCCATATGCCCCCTAGCATCATGATTCACCCAGTGCCTGACGCTACCATTCTGTTCGCCTGCATACCACTTTTCCAGTTCTGTGACTGGATTTACCTTGACATAAGTGGAATCGTATTTTCTCCCCCTATCGAAACCTAGCTTTGGCTCGGCGACAATCTCCCGAAGTCGACAAGAAATATAATTTCTTTCCTCAGGAGAGATACTCTCACTTTCTGTTTCAATCAACTCACCGGCAATCTTCTCCGCCACCCTTCTGATGGCGGAATACCAATCTTCATCACTATCACCTCTGCTTAGTCCACTTCTCAGCTTTGGCATGCCAAACAGAACTTCCCCAGAGCTCACTTCCTTCTTTTTGTCTAGAATTAAGCTTTTTGCAATACTGGCGACATCTTGACCATCAACAATATCTTTTCTTACACCAATCAAGATAACGCGATGCCTAGTCTGAGGTATACCATACTCTTCGGACTTGACTACAAACCCAGAAAGTTCCTCGTCGCTCAACTCCCTAGCAATTCCTGGAATAAGCTGCTGCTCCTGCTGCGGGTGATAAACATCAGGGTCACTCAGAGAAAATATTGTATACTTCTGATTCTTTCCTGATCCTTCACCCTCTACTCGGGTAGCCTCAGTCGGATCCTCAAGATCCTTAAGTATCTGTCTAAATATCCGTTCTTTCCCTACCTTCGAGGTAAGAATTCCCTTGACATTTTCCATAACAAAGACGCTGGGCCGATATCTGGCAATCACGTCCAAGTATTCACGGTAGAGAAAGTGCCGTTTATCTTCTTCAGCCACGTAGCTCTTGTTACCGCGATTTCTTACACGCCCGACCACCGAGTACGCTTGACAGGGAGGCCCCCCGATCAGCACCCAGTCACTATTTTGATCAAGATAATTATCTAGCCGCTCGTCAAGTGCTTTGTGCCCTGCTTCACCCCCAAGTTCGAGCCTAAGCGCCTCCTGCGTTGCCTCTTCCCATAGTTCTTTCAACTCCTCGACTTTTGACGGGTGTTCGCCTCCTCTCAAATACTCGAAGTAGGACTCCATTCCGAAGTGACTGTCCTGCAGCAACCGATAGAACGCCCTGAGAGTCAAGGTCCTATGAGCGGATGCCTCCTTTTCAACCGAAACGAGAGTCTTGAAGATACGCCCGCCCTTGGCATCTCTGAGGGAATTGAACCCTTCACCAAGGCCACCCGGGCCAGCGAAGAGATCCACTATCTGTATCGGCTTGCTCATTGATCGAATAACCTGAAAGGTACGGTCAACTGGATAATGCAGGAGGACGCTCGATGCCGGACGTAGTTGACAGGGCAACCCGCTCGAGGATGATGAGCGGCATTCGCGGGAAGCACACCACGCCGGAGCTTCTTCTCCGAAAGTTCCTTCATGGCCACGGATACCGGTTCAGGCTGCACCGTAAAGACCTTCCCGGTGCACCCGACCTCGTCATGCCACGCCACAGCCTCGCCATCTTCGTCAATGGCTGCTTCTGGCACAGGCACACTGACTGTTTCTACGCAACGACACCATCCACCAGGTTCGAATTCTGGCAGGAAAAGTTCAGCACCAATGTCGAACGGGACCGTCGTAACCACAAAGACCTCATGTATCTCGGCTGGCGTGTTCTGGTGGTATGGGAATGTGGCTTCAAGCACTCTTCGGAACGTCTGCGTGACATTCCCGCCTTGATCGAAGGCGTCAACCAGTACCAGGAATGGCCAGCCGTCCCTCCCAGAACCTGCTAATAGCCTGCTGGATCATGAATGCATCATATTCCACTGTATATGCATACAGAATTCCTTGCCAGCCAGATTCCGGCCCTGTTCCTTGATCAGCGCGATATCATACCAGGTCGGCCAATGTATTCCAGGTTCATGTTCGAGATGGCCTAACGATGGGTGCCCGAGGTATGGCCGAGCACACCCTCTACTGGATGGCTCATTTCTCCCTCGGCACCCGCCCCATCAGATAGAACTCGGGGTTGGGCGGGGTGCCGGCCAGGGTCACCAGGCGATTGGAGAGGCCGAAGAAGGCGGCAATGGCGCCGATATCCCAGGTATCGTCCCGGGTAAAGCCCGCCGCCTCGATCCGCGCCGCCCAGTCGTCGTCGATCTCTCCCACACCCAGGCCGCTGTGCAGGGCGAAATCCAGCATCACCCGATGGCGCTCGCTAATCTCGGCGACCCGGTGATTGATGGCCACCTGATCGGCCAGCAATGGGTCCTTGCTGTAGATCCGCAGCAGGGCGCCATGGGCCACTACGCAGTAGAGGCAGCGATTGCGGGCACTCAGCGCCACCACGATCATCTCCTTCTCCGCCTGGGTCAGGGTGTCCGACTCCCGCTCCATCAAGGCATCGTGGTAGGCGAAGAAGGCGCGGAATTCGTCCGGCCGGTGGGCCAGCATCAGGAAGACGTTGGGCACGAAGCCCGCCTTCTCCTGCACCGCCAGGATGGCGCCGCGGATGTCCTCGGGCAGGTCCTGGATCGATTCGGGGATGGGAAAGCGACTGATGGGACGGGTCATGGCGATTCCTGGATTGTGGAGGAGAGGGGCCGAACAATCACGGCAATAACTATCAGTTAACGTCAACGTCAATCAACTTGTCCAGCGCCGGCGGGTATTGTTCCGCGTGGCCGGGTGGGCCACTATCGCTGCATGGTGTCCCTCATGCAGGGTTTCCCGATATGCCCTATCGAGACGGTCCCGAGTTTTCGGCGTGGAACCCCGGCCTGGAGGCCGAGCTGCCCAGGCGCTACAAGCCCCTGGAGACGATTCATCGTCCGGCCAACGTCTATTCTCGCCTGTCCGACATTTCCGAACTGAGGGCCCTCACCGGGCTCGTGGAAGAGGAGCTCGTCGCATTCCGGGCGGAACGCCTGGTGCTGCACGAGTTGATCGTACGGGTGACCGCCGATGTGGTGGTCCTCGAGGGGGAAGAGGAAGAGTTCCTGGGTCAGCACTTCCGCAGCATCGCCCTGAAGATCCTCTCCGACTACCTGATCCCCCAACTGCCGGCGTTCCAGCAGGCCTATGACCGGTTGTATGACGAGATACACGGCCGGGTAGGCGACCTCCTCGCCACGGCCTTCGCCCCCGAGCCGGTAGCGGTCGACCCCGAGCCCGTCTCCCGGCTGTCCCGGTGGTTCGGCAAACGCCCTTCCCCACCGAAGCCGGCGGACCACCGCTCCATCGAGGAGCGTCATCATGACGTGATCCGGGGCATCAAGGACAAGGGGCTGGCGGCCGAGGCCGAGCTGGAGCGGGCCATCTACAAGAGCGCTTACCGTGTCCTGAATTCGATCGGCGGCACCCAGGGTCATATCGAGGTGGAACGGGAGCTGCTGGCGACATTGATCACCCGGCATGCGTGCAACGACTTCGGCAGCCGCCACCTCGGCGAGCGGCTCGCCCCCCATGTCGAGCGAGCCATGCAGGTCGAGGGCTATGCCCGGCTCCCCTGCGCCAGGGAGCCGATCCTGATCAGCCTCAAGGGGGCCTCGGCCGCCGGCAAGAGCTCCCTGCGCCACTTCCTGAAGGACACCCTGCGGGACCTGGGCATCCAACCGGACCAGTACGGCACCATCTCCCCCGATATCTGGCGCCGCCTCCTGCTCGACTATGAGGCCCTGGGCGAGGCCTACAAGTATGCCGGCCGCCTGGCCGGCAAGGAGGTCAAGCTCATCGATGCCAAGCTGGACCGCTACATCCGCGACAAGGCCCGGCGCACCCCCTCCATCCCCAACCTGCTGATCGACCGGTTTCGCTTCGACAGCTTCGCCATGGACAAGGTCCCGCAGCTCCTGGATTCCACCTATGCGAGACATGTTGCCACCATGTACTTCTATTTCGTCGTGACCCCGCCGGAGGCCACGGTGGAGCGCGGCTGGGAGCGCGGGCTGGCGCGGGGACGCTACAAGGCGGTGGAAGACTTCCTGGGGCACTGCGTGGAGGCCTATGACGGCATGCCCAAGCTGCTCTTCAAGTGGCTGGACAGCCGGCATCCCCGGCTGGAGTACACCTTCCTGGACAACAGCGTGCCCAAGCACACCCCGCCGACGACCATCGCCCATGGCACCCGCGAGGTCCTGCATATCCTGGCCCCCCTGGGCCTGGTCAACATCGATCGCTACAAGAGGATCAACACCCTGGCGACCTGCCCGGCGGAGGTCTATCCCGACGACGAGAGCCTGGCGATCGCCAGGAACTGCACCTTCCTCAAGCAGTGCCTCGCCAAGGTGCCGGAGGTCCGCTTTATCGACGAAGCGAGTGGCGAGGTGTACCTGCGCGCCTCCACGGGCCGCTTCTCGGTGGTGGATGCCGCCATCCTGCGCGCCCAGCGGGCGGACCCGGAGCTGGCCGAGCTATTCGCCACCCTTGGAGTGCCCGAGCGTTAGGGAAACGCTGATTTATTGCCGTCCCTTGAGACAAAGAACGGCCCCGCCTCTCTCGAGACGGGGCCGCGTTTCACACCCTTGCCGCTATCAGTGCAGCGAGATGGTGCTGTTGATGCCGCTGGAGACGTTCTCCGGCTCGTACCAGCGGGCGGTGACCGTCTTGGTCTGGGTCCAGAAGGCGATGGCCTGCTTGCCGTTGGGGCCCAGGTCGCCGAGTTTGGAGCCCCGCGAGCCGGTGAAGCTGAAGTAGGCCACCGGCACCGGAATCGGCACATTGATGCCCACCTGACCCACGTCGATCTCGGTCTCGAAGCGCCGCGCCACCCAGCCGGAGTTGGTGAAGATGGAAGTACCGTTGCCGTTGGGGTTGGCATTGATGAAGTCGATGGCCTCATCCAGGGTATCGACGCTCACCACGCACAGCACCGGGCCGAAGATCTCCTCCCGATAGACGGTCATCTCGGCGCTCACCCCGGCGAAGACGGTGGGGCCCACGAAGTTGCCCTTGGCATAGCCCTCCACCCGACAGCCGCGGCCATCCAGCATCAACTTGGCGCCCTCCTTCTCGCCGGCATCGATCAGGCTGACCACCCGATCCCGGGCGGCGGGCGAGACCAGCGGCCCCAGGTCGGCGTCGCGCTGGGTGCCGGGGCCCACCTTCATCCGGCGGGCGCCCTCGACGATATCCTCCAGCCAGGCCTGGGCCTCACCCACCAGCACCACCACCGAGTTGGCCATGCAGCGCTGGCCGGCGGCGCCGAAGGCGGAGCCCAGCAGGTTGTTGATGGCCTGGCTGCGGTTGGCATCGGGCATGATCACGCAGTGGTTCTTGGCGCCCATCATCGACTGCACCCGCTTGCCCGCCTCGCCGGCGCGGCGATAGATATGGGTGCCCACCTGGGTGGAGCCGATAAAGGAGAGCGCCTTGATATCCGGGTGATCGCAGACCTGGTTGGCCACCTCGGGGCCGCCATGCACCACGTTGAGCACCCCGGCGGGGAGCCCCGCCTCATGGGCCAGCTCCACCAGGCGCATGGTCGAGCTGGGGTCCTGCTCGGAGGGCTTGAGCACGAAGGTGTTGCCGGTGGCGATGGCCAGCGGAAACATGAAGCAGGGCAGCATGATCGGGAAGTTGAAGGCGGTGATGCCGGCGCCCACCCCCAGCGGCTGGTTGAGGGTGTAGACGTCCACCTCGCTGGCGGCATTCTCGGCCAGCTCGCCCAGTTGCAGGGAGGGAATCGAGCAGGCGTGCTCCACCACCTCGAGGCCGCGGCCCACCTCGCCCTCGGCGTCCGGCAGGGTCTTGCCGTGCTCCTCGGTGATCAGGGCGGCGAGCTCGGCGGTGTGCTCGCGGATCAGCGCCTGGAACCTGAGCATGATGCGCTGGCGCTTGGCCAGGGGCACCTTGCGCCACGCCTTGAAGGCAGCCTTGGCACTGGTCACGGCCCGGTCCACCTCCTCGGCGGTGCAGAAGGGTACCCGGGCCACCACCTCCTGGGTCGCGGGATTGAGTACGTCGCGCCACTCCTGGCTCTGGGAGGGCACGGCCTGGCCGTCGATATAGAGGGGAATCTCGCGGATGGACATGATGGCGACTCCTTGGCGGGCGGCGTCACTGCCTTAGACCCGAGGGTTGGGGTTGTTATCCGAAGCGCTACTGATGTGCATATCGGCAAGGCCGATATCGTATCCAGGGATGATTTGAGTGTAGGCAGGGGGTGGATTGACAGACAATGGCCAGGGCCGCACATTGCTTGTGCACTGATGCACAACGAGCCCCGTCGAGGTGAGCATGCTGGACTGGCAGGACATACAACTCTTCCTGGAGGTGGCGCGCTGCCAGCGCCTCACCGAGGCGGCCCGGCGCCTGGGCCTGGACCACTCCACCCTGTCGCGGCGTACCCGGCGCTTCGAAGAGAAGCTCAATACCCAGCTCTTCGAGCGCAGCACCCATGGCTACCGCCTCACCGAGGCGGGGCAGCGGCTGCTGGCCCATGCCGAGGAGATGAGCCGCCACGCCCTGGAGGCGGTGGAGGGGCTCAGCGACCAGAATCGTCGCCTCAGCGGCCAGATTCGCCTGGGCGTCACCGAAGGCTTCGGCACCTGGGTGGTGGCGCCCCTGCTGGCCGCCTTCGGCGACCGCCACCCGGGGCTGACCCTCGACCTCCTCGCCCTGCCCCGGGTAGTCAACCTGAGCCGCCACGAGGCGGACCTGGCGATCACCGTCGAGCGCCCCGCGAGTCCCGGCCTGGTGGTCTCGCGACTCTGCGACTACCGGCTGCGCCTCTATGCCAGCCGCGACTACCTGGCTCGCCGCGGTCGTCCCGAGCGCCTCGCCGAGCTGGGCCGCCATCGACTGATCGGCTATGTGGATGACCTGATCTTCAGCGACCAGCTCAGCTACCTGGAGCCCTTGCTCGACCCGGCCCGGGTCGGCCAGCCGCCGCAGATGGCGATCCGCAGCACCAGCGTCACCACCCAGTACAGCGCCGCCCTGCAGGGGGCCGGCCTGGCGGTGCTGCCCTGTTTCCTGGCCGAGCCGGCGCCGGCCCTGGCCCCGGTGCTCGACGACGAGGTGGAAGTGGTGCGCCAGTTCTGGATCACCGCCCGCCAGGAGCAGCGCCAGCTGGCCCGGGTGCGGCTGCTGTGGGACTACCTGCGCGAGGCCCTCGAGCTCAACCGTGACTTCCTGATGGGCGAGTCGGCCACCCTGGTGATTCCCGAGCCCTAAGGTATTGATGAGCCGTCATCGGTATATCGTCTTTTCTTGATAAACTTTGGCTATCAAGGCCTTCGACAAAGAAAAATGGCGGCTTCCCGGTCCGACACTTAGCTTTATAGAGAGGACGAGGGGAGGCGCCACCGATGCCCGAGTGACTCCGAGTTGACTCGGCGCATTGTTCAGGTCGGCGCTTCTCATCTATGACTAGTGAGGCACCCCCCGAGCGGCCATGATGACTAGAGAGGAACGGAGAGAGCAATGAGCGACCAACACAGCAGCACCGGCAAGTGCCCGGTCATGCACGGTGGCCTGACCGTCAGCGGCCATTCCAACACGGACTGGTGGCCGGAGTCCCTGAACCTGGACATCCTCCACCAGCATGACCGCAAGACCGACCCCATGGGAGAGGACTTCGACTATCGCCAGGAGGTCAGGAAGCTCGACTTCGCGGCGCTGAAGAAGGACATGCACGCCCTGATGATCGACAGCCAGTCCTGGTGGCCGGCGGACTGGGGCCACTATGGCGGCCTGATGATCCGCATGGCCTGGCACGCGGCGGGCTCCTACCGGATCGCCGACGGCCGCGGCGGCGGCGGCACCGGCAACCAGCGTTTCGCCCCCCTCAACAGCTGGCCGGACAACGCCAGCCTCGACAAGGCCCGGCGCCTGCTGTGGCCGATCAAGAAGAAGTACGGCAACAAGATCAGCTGGGCCGACCTGATCATCCTCGCCGGCAATGAGGCCTACGAGTCCATGGGCCTGAAGACCTTCGGTTTCTCCTTTGGCCGCGAGGACATCTGGCATCCGGAAAAAGACATCTATTGGGGCGCCGAGAAGGAGTGGCTGGCGCCCTCCGACGAGCGCTACGGCAATGTCGAGAAGCCGGACACCATGGAGAACCCCCTGGCCGCGGTGCAGATGGGCCTGATCTACGTCAACCCGGAGGGCGTCAACGGCCAGCCCGATCCCCTGAAGACCGCCGAGCAGGTGCGCGAGACCTTCGCCCGCATGGCGATGAATGACGAGGAGACCGCCGCCCTCACCGCCGGTGGCCACACCGTCGGCAAGACCCACGGTAACGGCGATGCCGAGGCGCTGGGCCCCGAGCCGGAGGCCGCCGACGTCCACGAGCAGGGCCTAGGCTGGCACAACCCCAACATGCAGGGCAAGGCGGCCAAGGCCGTCACCTCGGGGATCGAAGGGGCCTGGACCACCCACCCCACCCAGTTCGACATGGGCTACTTCGACATGCTGCTCAACCACGAGTGGGAGCTGAGGAAGAGCCCCGCCGGCGCCTACCAGTGGGAGCCCGTCGATATCAAGGAGGAGGACAAGCCGGTCGATGCCAGCGATCCGTCCATGCGCCACAACCCGATCATGACCGATGCGGACATGGCCATGAAGATGGACCCCATCTACCGGGAGTACATGGAAGCGTTCCGCAAGGATCCGGCGCATTTCCAGGACGCCTTCGCCCGCGCCTGGTTCAAGCTGATCCACCGGGACATGGGACCCAAGCCGCGCTATATCGGTCCGGAAGTCCCCGCCGAGGACCTGATCTGGCAGGATCCGATCCCCGCCGGCAACGCCAACTACTCCATCGAGGCGGCCAAGCAGAAGATCGCCGAGAGCGGCCTCTCCGTGGCCGATCTGGTCAGCACCGCCTGGGACAGCGCCCGCACCTTCCGTGGCTCCGACATGCGCGGCGGCGCCAACGGCGCGCGCATCCGCCTGGCGCCGCAGAAGGACTGGGAAGGCAACGAGCCGACCCGCCTGGCCAAGGTGCTCAAGGTCTACGAGGGCCTGTCCGCCGAGACCGGCGCCAGCATCGCCGACCTGATCGTCCTCGGCGGTAGCGTGGGTATCGAGCAGGCGGCCCGGGCCGCGGGCCACGACATCCTGGTGCCCTTCGTGCCCGGTCGCGGCGACGCCAGCGAGGAGATGACCGATGCCGCTTCCTTCGAATACCTGGAGCCCGTGGCCGACGGCTTCCGCAACTGGCAGAAGAAGGAGTATGTGGTCAAGCCGGAGGAGCTGCTCCTCGACCGCGCCCAGTTGCTGGGCCTGACGGCGCCGGAGATGACCGTGCTGATCGGCGGCATGCGCATGCTGGGCACCAACCATGGCGGTACCCAGCACGGCGTCTTCACCGATCGGCAGGGTCAGCTGACCAACGACTTCTTCGTCAACCTGACCGACATGGCCTACCGCTGGGTGCCGACGGGCGACGGCCTCTACGAGATTCGCGACCGCCAGAGCGACCAGGTGAAGTGGACCGCCACCCGTACCGACCTGGTGTTCGGCTCCAACTCCATCCTGCGCAGCTACGCCGAGGTCTATGCCCAGGACGACAGCCAGGAGAAGTTCGTCAAGGACTTCGTCAAGGCCTGGACCAAGGTGATGAACGCCGACCGCTTCGACGTGGAGAAGCTCGGCGACCGCTGAGGAGGCGATCCGCCAGGGAAAAAGCAGACGCCTGGGCCCTGGCCCGGGCGTCTTGCCGTCTGGATACCCCGCCGGGGCGAGCGCCTGCCGGACTGCCTGGTGTCCGGCGAGCTCGCCGACGCTCGCTCCGTCCGACGACTCCAGCCCCGTCTATGCTGTAGCCAGGCACTTGCCTGAATCGTCCTTTTCGCCGCACACCCGGGGAGCCTGCATCGTGGCCGACGAAAACAGCGTGATCGTCTTCTATGACGAGCGAATGCTGGCCCATGAACCGGATATCGAGGTGCCTTTCCTGCCGGGCCGCATGGACGATCGTATCCGCTCGCTGCTGTCGGGACTGGGCGTCCCCTGGAAGTATCCGGAACACCCCGCCAGGCTCACCGCCATCCGGCGCCTCCTGGAGCTCGAGCCGCTTCCCGGCGTGGCCTTCGAGTCCGGCAGGGTGGCGACGCGGGAGCAGCTGGGGCGTGTGCATACCAGCTCCTACCTGGACCATATCTTCGCGCTGCGCGGCCAGAGCGCCTGGCTGGATGTGGACACCACGGCCGTGTCGCCCGGTAGCGTCGACGCCGCCGAGGTGGCCGCCGGCACGGCGATCGCCGCCGTCGAGGCCGTCGTCGCGGGACGAGCCGCGAGCAGCTTCGCGCTGGTGAGACCCCCCGGGCACCACGCCGAGCCGGTGCGCGCCCGCGGCTTCTGCCTGTTCAACAACGTGGCGGTGGCCGCCGCGCATGCCCGCACCGCCCTGGGCTGCCGGCGCGTGATGATCGTCGACTGGGATGCCCATCACGGCAACGGCACCCAGGATATCTTCTGGGCCGACCCGGATGTGCTGTTCTTCGACCTGCACCGCGCCGCCCCCTTCTATCCCGGCACGGGGAATCTCGAAGAGATCGGCATGGGCCTGGGGGATGGCACCAACGTCAATGTTCCCCTCCCCTCCGACGCCGGCGACGCCGCCTACCTCAAGGCCTTTCGCGAGATCCTGGTACCCGCGGCCGACTGGTTCCGGCCCGACCTGATCCTGGTCTCGACCGGTTTCGATCCGCACAGCCATGACCTGGCCATGGAGGTCTCCTATGACGGCTTCGCCGCCATGACCGGCATCCTCAAGGCCCTGGCCCGCCGGCACTGCCAGGAGCGCCTGGTTTTCGTGCTGGAGGGTGGCTACAACCTGATCTCGCTGTCACGCGGCGTCAGGGCGGTGCTGCGGGTGCTGGCCGGCGACGAGCCGCCGGAACCCGGCCAGCGCGGCCTCGCCGAGGTCGCGGCCGCGGCGGCCTTTCACCGCGGTGCCTTCGTCGAACCACCCCCGGACTGAGCCGGGGCCGGCTCCACCGCCATGTACCCGGCATGGCGCCTTCGCCGATACGGGGTACGCTCTTCTCATTATTCGGCGCCGCGACGCTGCCGCGCCTGCTCGCGGCGCTTCATCTCCAGGTAGTCGGCACGATCGATCTCGCGCAACTGCTCGGGATAGCGCTCGGTGAGGGCAAACCAGCGGGACAAGCTGGCCTCCAGCCGCTCCGCCTCGGGCAGCGTCCGGGTCTCCAGATGGGCCACCAGGGCCAGGTAGAAACGCATGACGTTGCGCTCGATCATGCCCCGCATGCCGCCCACCGGGCGCGGTCGGCCATCCTCACCCGGCTCCTCGCTGAACCCCACCCGGTCTTGGCCACCGAAGGCGAAGTAACCGCGCAGGGCGAGGCGCGCCGTCATGCCGTACACCAGGGAGTAACGCAGTTGCACCAGGCTGGCCCCGTCGAGGTCAGGCACGGCACGCAGCTGCAGGCGGAAGGCCCGGGTGCCGTAGGGTCCCCGATCCCCCTCCAGCACCATCTCCAGGTAGATGGGCCCCTCGGCGACCCGCCGCAGGCGCAGATCGAGGCGTTCGGCACCGGCCAGGGGCTCGTAGTGCCGGCGGCCCACATAGAGCCGTAGCGCAGCCTCGTCGACCGCCGCGTCATGGAAGCAGCCCTTGACGTTGAGGTGCAGGATAAGCACCTGGCACCAGGCCACCGGCGAGCCGAACGCCTCGGCGAGCTCCGCGAAGGGCCATTCGAGGCGGGCGTTCACGCTGCCACTCACCGAGTAGGGGCGCGCCTCGGACGCCACCGCCAGGGGCTCGTCGAAGGGCGAGGCGGCGATCACCTCGCGCCAGCTATCGCGCAGCCAGTTGTCCTGGGCCTGGGCCGACAGGACGCCGGCCAGGCAGACCCAGAGCAGAATCGCCAGCCACCGGACGGCAGGCTTCCGGCCTGGTCGCCGATATCCTCGTGCCATGGCCCGGGGGTACCTCGCTGAAGGTCTCCATGAGGGCGATGAACTCCAGCAGCTGCCTCACAGGGGTTCACGGCCGCTTTGCTGCTCACCACTTTCAGCATAGCCACCTCTGCTGCGGGACGGTGCACCATCCTGACGGCGAAGAGCGGCAACACGACCGGCTCAGGCCAGGCTGCGCACCATCACCACCAGGATCAGCAGCGGACAGACCAGGCGGATATACCAGGGCCAGAGCTTCCAGAACAGGGTACGCTCGATCTCCGGGGCCCCCTGGCGCAGCTCCTGGAGCTTGGCATGGCGCGACAGCAACCAGCCCACATAGACGCACACCAATCCCCCCACCAGTGGCATGCTGTAGCTGATGGTCAGGGTGATGGCCCAGTCGAACAGCGGCTCGAAGTAAGCCAGGATCAGGCTGGCGATAACGAAGGTGAGTGCTGCCATCAGCCAGGTGGCCGGGCGACGGCGGATCAGGCCGGTTTCCTCGAGGGTCGAGACCGGCACCTCCAGTACCGGGAACATGGAGGTCAGGGCGGCAATGGCCAGCAGCACGAAGAAGACAAGCTCCAGGCCCAGCCCCGGCGCCCCCATGGCCTCGAACATGGCCGGCATTACCATAAACAGCAGGGTCGCCGAGCTCTGCAGCTCGCCGGCCTCGTTGAAGACCTCCACCCCCAGGCCATGGGCCACGAACATGGCCGGAATGATCAGCAGGCCGGCGACGAAGGCCACGCCCATGTCGATCAGCATCACCTGGGCGCCGACCCGGGGCAGATTGGCCTCGCGGCTCAGGTAGGAGCCGTAGACCACCATGGCGCCGACGCCGATGGAGAGCGAGAAGAAGGCCTGGCCCATGGCGTCCAGCAGCAGCTGTCCATCGATCCGAGACAGGTCCGGCACCAGGTAGGCCTTGACCCCCTCGCCGGCGCCGGGGAAGCTCAGCATCACCGCGATCAGCCCCAGCATCATCACCAGCAGCAGCGGCATCAGCCGCTTGGTCCAGCGCTCGATGCCCTGGTTCACCCCGGCCAAGACCACCGCCGCGGTAATCACCATGGCCGCCAGGGTCAGGCTCCAGTCCCGCCAGAAGCTCCCTTCGGCGAGCCAGGCCGTCGCCCCCTCCAGGCCGAGTAGCCGGGAGAGCGGCAATAGCGCGTAGCCGATCAGCCAGCCGGTGACGATGGCATAGAAGGCCTGCCCCAGGCAGGCGGCCAGCAGCGCCAGGCCGCCGACCCCCTGCCCCAGGCGCCGTGGCAGGCCACGCCCCCCCACCCGGCCCATGGCATTGATAACGCCGCTCTGGGCATAGCGTCCCAGGGTCAGCTCCGCCATCAGCGCCGGATAGGCGAGGATAAAGGCCATCACCACATAGGCCAGCAGGAAGGCGCCGCCGCCGTTGTTGGCGGCCATGGAGGGAAAGCTCCACACATTGCCGAGGCCCACCGCCGCGCCGGCGGCGGCCATCAGGAAGCCGAAGCGGCTGGAGAACTGGGCGCGCCCGCTGGGCGCGTCGGAGGGAGAGGCCGCGGCGGCGCGCTTGGCTTGCGATATTGTCATTGGAGTTATCTCACCGGGTTTAGGAGTCGGCTCAGCGCGGCAGCGCATCGAGCCGTTCGAGGATGTCGAAGTGATCGCAGTCGGGCAGCGGGCAGAGCTCCACCGCCACCCCGGCCGCCCGGGCACGCTCATAGAGCGCCTCGCCCTGGGCGCGGAAGGCGGGCGGGTCGAGTTCGCCATGCACCAGGCACAGCGGCGGCAGGCCCCGCAGATCCTGACACAGGGGGCTGAGGCGTTCGGCCCGCTCATGATCCAGTCCCAGGGGGGCATCGATATAGGTGCCCACCAGGGGGCGCAGGTCATAGATGCCGCTGATCAGCCAGAGCGACTCGATGCCACTCAGGCGCCCCTCCCCCAGGCAGCTCATCAGCGCCAGCTGGGCCCCGGCGCTATGACCGCCCAGGTGGAGGCGGCCATCCAGCCCCAGGGCGTTCGCCTCGCGGCGCAGGGCCGCCATGCCCTGGCGGCAGGCCGTCACCATGGTCTCGAGGGAGGCGCCCGGCGCCAGGGGGTAGTCCAGGGAGGCGAAGGCCCAGCCCCGTCCCAGCCAGGGCACGGCCATGAAGTCGGTGGCCGCGGCGTCCAGTTCCTGCCAATAGCCGCCGTGCAGGAAGACCATCAGCGGCCAGGGCCCTTGCCCCTCGGGGAGGAAGAGGTTGAGGCCTTCCCGCGGCCCCGCCCCATAGCTCAGGCGCCTCGGCGGATGACGCTCGCGCAGCCGGGCGCCTAGCTCGGCCTGGCGCGCCAGGCTCGCCTCGACGTCCCGGGCCCAGCGGCTCGGCGAGTAGGCCCGCTCCCGCGCGGCACGATCCTGATCGAGGCCCATCTCAGGTGACCTCCGCGCGCACCCGGAAACGCGCTTCCAGGTACTCGCGATTCTCCACCACCTCGCGGAAGTGCCGGGCCGCCTGCCAGACGTCCTCGTAGCTGAGGTAGAGGGGCGTAAAGCCGAAGCGCATCAGCCCGGGCTCCCGGTAGTCGCCGATCACGCCCCGGGCGATCAGCGCCTGGACGATGGCATAGCCGTTGTCGCGATGAATAAAAGCCACCTGGCTGCCACGCTCGGCCCGGGGCGGGGTGATGTCCTCGATGCCCTCGGCCTCGAGCAGGTCGGCCAGACAGTCGCGGAACAGCTCGCCCAATGCCAGGCTCTTCTCCCGCAGGGCGGTCATATCGACCTCCTGCCAGAGCCGCAATGAGGCCTCCAGGGGAGCGTAGATCAGCGCCGAGTGGGTGCCGCTGCGAAAGCGGGTGATGCCCGGGGCCGGGGCATAGTCGCCGTCGAAGGCGAAAGGCGCGGCATGGCCATGCCAGCCGGAGAGCGGCTGCCAGCCACCATCCTGGTGCTCCTGGTGCACATAGAGAAAGGCCGGGGCCCCGGGGCCGCCGTTGAGGTACTTGTAGGTGCAGCCCACCGCATAGCGGGCGCCACAGCCATGCAGGTCCACCGGCAGGGCCCCGGCGGAGTGAGCCAGGTCCCAGACGATCTCGGCGCCCTGCTCATGCACCTGGGCGGTGATGGCGGCCATATCGCGCTGACGCCCGGTGCGGTAGTTGACCTGGCTCAGCACCACGGCGGCGACCCGCTCGTCCAGGTAGTCGGCCAGCGCCGCCCCCTCAGGCAGTACCCGATGCTCGAGGCCGGCGAAGCGGCACAGCCCCTGGGCGATATAGCCATCGGTGGGGAAGTTGCCGCCCTCGCTGAGGATCACCGGCCGCGCGCGCCCCCGGGACTCGGTGATATAGCCCAACAGCTTGAAGATATTCAGGGTGATATTGTCGCTGACGACCACCTCGCCGGGCCCGGCGCCGATCAGTGGCGCCACGAGGTCGCCCAGGCGCTCCGGGGCATCGAACCAGCCCTGATTCCAACCCTTGATCAGCTCGTCACGCCACTGATCCCGGGTAGCATCCAGCGCCTCCCGAGCGGCCCGGGGCTGGGCCCCCAGGGAGTTGCCATCCAGATAGAGCACGCCCTCGGGCAGGGCGAAGCGGGCCTTGAAAGCGGCCAGGGGATCGCGGCGATCCAGTTCACGAACGCTATCCAGGGTCGGGGTCATGGGGCCTCCAGGGAATCGGGTGATGAAGCTGTCCCAAATTCTAGGAGAGACGAGCCGGGAAAGGCTTGCGTTCTCTGGCGTCAATGGCTCAGGTTATGCAAAATTATTGCGCCAATAAGAGATTTCACACACATGGAAACCCTTGATAGGTTCGATCGGCGGATTCTTCACGCCCTGCAGCGGGACGCCCGCCTGACCCTGGCCAGCCTGGCGGAGGCGGTCAACCTCTCCCCCAGCCAGTGCTCGCGACGCATCGCCCGCCTGGAGGAGAACGGGGTCATCCTGGGACACGACCTGCGCCTCGCCCCGGAGGCCCTGGGGCTCAAGGTCACCGCCTTTATCTTCCTCTCGGTGGACAAGGGCCGCATGGCCTCGCCCAGGGACGCCGTGGCGGAGCTGCTGGCCCGGGACGAGGTGATCGACTGCCATGCCGTGACCGGCAGCCACGACTTTATCCTCAAGGTGCGGGTGGCGGACCTCGCCGAGCTCTCCCACTTCCTCTCCACCACCATCAGCCCCATGGAGGGCATCCGCGATATCGCCACCCAGGTGGCCATGAACACCCTCAAGGAGGGCGGCCCCCTCAAGGTAATGTCCTGAGGGGGCCAGCCGAGGGAGTCGGTATCGTCGCAGGCGTTCGCCGTCGGCGCCCGTTATCAGCCTACATCCGGGTACGCACCGACCAGAGCTCGGGGAAGAAGGTCAGCTCCAGGGCCTTGGCGAGGTAGCCGACGCCGCTGGTGCCGCCGGTGCCGGGCTTGTGGCCGATGATTCGTTGCACCGTCTTCATATGGCTGAAGCGCCATTGCTGGAAGTGGTATTCGGTGTCCACCAGCTTCTCGGCCAGCTCGTAGAGGTCCCAGTAATGCTCGGTGTCGGCATAGACCTCGGCCCAGGCCGATTCCACCTCGGGAGACGCCGCATAGGGCTCGGCCCAATCGCGATTCAGCACCGCATCGGGCAGGGCGAAGCCGCGCCGGGCCAGTAGTTGCAGGCAGGTATCGTAGAGGCTGGGGGCCTGGAGCACCCGGGTGAGGCGCCGGTAGTGCTCGGGGTGGCCGCGATGCACCTCCACCAGGGCGGGATGCTTGTTGCCCAGCAGGAACTCCAGCTCGCGATACTGATAGGACTGGAAGCCGGAGCTCTGACCCAGGCTGTCGCGAAAGCGCGCATAGTCGGCCGGGGTCAGGGTGGCCAGCACCTCCCAGGCCTGGATCATCTGCTCCTGGATGCGCGCCATCCGGGTCAGCATCTTGAAGGCGGGCCTCAGTTGGTCGGCGGCGATATGCGCCGCCGCCGCATGGGCCTCGTGGAGACACTGCTTGAGCCACAGCTCGGAGACCTGGTGAATGACGATAAACAGCATCTCGTCATGCTCGTCGGTCAGGGGCGTCTGGCAGGCCAGCAGCGGCTCCAGGCTCAGATACTGGCCGTAGCTCATCTCCTGGTCCCAGTGCACGCCCTCATCATCCAGGCTCACCGAGGTGCGGCCCCGCCGTGGCTTGCTCATCGTCCCCTCCTCGTCTGCTGATGGATCATCTTATGGTGCGCCCATCCCGGGCGGCGGGCCAGGGGGCGCCTCAACGGTGCCACGGAATCATGCCAGGGCCAGGGAGGTCCGCAACAGCGCCCCGCTCGACAGGGCCTCCAGCACCGAGAAATGATGGGTATCGGCCACGCTCGACACCTCGATGCCTTCGAGTCGCTCGCCCCAGCGCCGGGCGAGCTCCCGAGACTGCCAATGGAAGGCCTCGCTCTCCCGCTCCCCGACGGCCAGATGCAGGCGTAATCCGGGGTTGGGGGCGGTCAACAGCGGACTCAGCGCCCGGGCCGTCTTCTCATCCGGCAGGCCGAGCAACGGCCCGAAACTCATATGGCGCATCGGCTCGAGGTCGAAGATGCCGCTGATCAGCAAGGCGGCACGAATCGGGGTCGCCGGCATATCCGGGTCCAGGGTCGGCCAGTCGCTACTGACCAGGCAGGCTCCCAGGTGTCCGCCGGCACTATGACCGACGACCTGGATGCATTTCCGATCGATGCCGTAGCGTTCGGCCCCATGCCATAGATGGCGCAGGGCCTGGCGCACGTCCTCGACCTGATCGGCGATGGTGACCTCGGGACACAGGCGATAGTTGAGCACCGCCACGGCCCAGCCCGCGGCCAGATGCCCGGCCAGCAGCGGAGCATGCTCGGCCTTGTCCATGGCCTGCCAGTAGCCGCCATGAATAAAGATCAACAGGGGAGCCTGCGGTCGTGACGCGGGGAAGAAATCGAAGCGCTGCAGCCCTGCCTGACCATAGGGCAGGTCACGAGATACCTTGCGGGTCGCCAGGAAGCGTTCACCCGCCTCCCGCCAACGCACGAAAATATCGAGGTGGTCGGGAACGGCCACCCGAGCGCTGTAGGCCGTATTGACCGCCGCCGCCGCCAACCCCCGCCAGACCGGCGCGTCACTCGGTGATGCTGCCGTCTCCTCCTCCAGCTCCAGTGACAATATCACTCGTGGCGCCGATGTCGCCTCGATGGCGAAGGAGGCCGGCTTGAAGCCACCGAAGACCTCGCGCCAGAGGCGATCGCAGGCCGGAAGACGAGGGTCCAGGCGCCCCGCCGGTGATGTCACCGAGAGGTGACGCATCCCGGCCGGGGAGCCACCTACCGCCTTGAGGCGCCCGAGCAGCGTCACCAGCGCCTCCCGGAAGGCCGCCTCAATATCGGCTTGCCAATCTGTGCTGGCAGCCTTCAGCGCCATCTCCACCGTGATATCGGATACTGACTCGCGCTTTTTCATGGGGGATTCTCCCGAGTAAGGTGTCCAACTAGATAGAAGCCAAGCACTTTCCGCATATAAAAAGTGCCAGCCGATTGGCTGGCACAAAGCGAGCAGAGGTCAGGAGCCGAAAAGCTCCCAGTAAGGACGGAGAACGCTGCGATCAGAACTGGAAGAGGGCACTGGCCTGAATGCGGCTGGCGTCGAGGCTTTCCCCATTCAGCCGCTCCAGTTCGGTGTACTGGAACTCGGCACCGACCGCCAGGCGCTCATTGACGTCCCAGATCAGGTTGGCGTAGGAGAACTGCATATTGTCGACGAAGCCCTGCAGGCCGGCGACGTTCTCCGGCAGGTCCTGGGTCAGGTAAGAGGTACCGATGGCGCTCGACCAGTCCTGGGTCCAGCGATACTCCAGCGAGGCGCCATAGCTCTGGAAGTCGACGCTCTCGAGGCGATTCCCGACGATGACGGCATCCGGGGTGCGCATCGCCTCCGCGGCCTCGGGAATCACATTGAGGTAGTTGCCCAGGCCACTCCCCAGCATGGTGTTACCCTTCAATACCAGGCGATCCCCCAGGGGAAGGGCGGCCCGCGCCACGATCCCGTACCCCAGGGTGCTGTCATCGACCGCGGCCTGATATTCGTTGGTGGCCAGTTCGCGCACGATCCCCGAGATGCCGAAGCTGCGGCCGTACTGATAGCGAAGCGTCAGGTCGGGCAGAGGAGACTCCGAGGCCACCGGGATCCCGGCACTGGACACCACGGAGGTATTCGAGTCTTCCAGGGCCACGGCGAAGAAGCCGTTGTCACCACGCCATGTATAGCGCACCTGGGGCTGACGCTCGAAGGTATAGCCGATCGGGTTACCCAGCTTCAGCGTACGTGGAGAACCGACCATCTGCATGAAGTTGCTCCATGTCTTACCGGCCAGGAAACCACCGAACTCCCCGTAGGCATGGCGCAGATTGAATGACTCATCGGGAACGAAGTGCCCCTCCACATAGGTACTGATCGTCCCTTGGTCGGTATGCGTCTGCGTCCGGAAGTTCAGCCGGCTCTCGGCGGCGGTAAAGGTCGTTCTTCCGGAGGTCTTGTTGTCCTCGTCGGTTACCGAGAACGGGTCGGTAACGATGCCCTGGTCATAATCAAGGTCGTAGAGTGCGTCCAGCTTGATATAGCCACCGAAGGCCACATCGGTATTGGTGCCGGGAATATTGAAAGTGGAGCGATGATTCCAGGGGGCGCCGACGCGGCTCGGCTCGCCGGTCACCACCGGCTGTCCGGCCGGCACCACATCATACGCCAGGGAATTTTGAGCAAAGACCAGCCCCGCCGGCAGCATCGCGGCCAGCACTACATTTTTTTTGAATTTCATCAGAGATCCCAGATTGTTGTATTTTACTTATCAAGAAAAACAGAAGCGCTTATTTATTATCGTTAGCTACACCTCCTTATCAGCACGCGGCAGCCACCGGCATCATCAGGGATTATCAAAAACCGCTAATAACCCCCGACGATGTCGGACCAATAAAGAGTCAAATATCAGTTCTGGTGAACTACTTCCCCGGAGAAGAAAGTCCACTCGATCGCGATATCCCGGAGGGATTCGGGATCCAGGGTGATGGGGTCCTCCGAGACCACCACCATATCGGCATACTTGCCGGGGGAAATGGAGCCGATACGGTCTTCCATACCCAGCCCTTGCGCGGCCCAGAGGGTATGCATCCGCAGCGACTCCTCGGGCGTCACGGCCTCCTCGGCCCCCAGCACGCCCGCCGCCGCCGTCTGGCGAGTGACCTCGACCCACATGGCGAGGAAGGGGTCGAAGGGCGCCACCGGTGCGTCGGTGCCCGCCGCCGGCAAGAGGCCGGCATCGATATAGGTGCGGTTGGGGATGGAGCGATGCGTCCGCTCCTCGCCCCAGAACTCCAGGAAACCGGAGCCCAGGGTATAGTTATGCGGCGCCTGGGTATGGGGCGTGATACTCAGCTCACGCATGCGCTCGAGATCCGACGCCTTGGGCAGGTAGGGGTGTTCGAGCCCCCAGCCGAGCCCGGCCACCGGGCAGTGCTCGTTCAATTCGCCCCAGGCATTCAGCACATTGGTGATCGCCTGGCCGCCGATCGCATGCACGGAGAGTCCCCAGCCGTTTTCACAGGCGAAGGCCGAGAGTCCCTCGATCTTGTCCAGGGGGGTCACCTCGATCCCCCGGAACCCGGGGATATTGGCGTAGTCCTCCCGCAGCAGCGCGGTTTCCACCCCGCCGTCATAGGTGGCCTTCAGCCCACCCACGCGCAGGTCATCATCGCCCATGCCCGGCGAGATCCCGTGCTCGTCGAGCAGGGCGATATCCTGCTCCAGGGGGGCGCGCGGATTGATGGCCATCATCGCCACCCCGCGGAGGCTATGCTCGCCGTCATCGACGACGGAGCGCCAGGAGGCCAGATGATCGGGAGAGACGTGCTGCGAACGGACGGTGGTCACGCCGCGGCGGGACAGGGCCGCCATGGCGGCGACAAAGTTGGCGCGTACCTGAGTTTCCGAGGGGGAAGGCAACAGGCCGGCGATTTCATTGACCTTCGCGAAGCTCTGGATCCAGCCCGTGAAGCGCCCGTTATCGTCCCGGTCATACTTGCCTCCCGGGGGATCGGCATCCTCCTCGTCGATGCCGGCGGCCGCCATCGCCGCTGAGTTGATCACCGCATTGATGCCGCCGCGACGCAGGAAGACCGGGTGATTCGGTGCCACCGCATCGAGCTCTTCCCGACTCGGGAAGCGGTTCTCCGCCAGCTGACTCTCGTGCCAGTCGGACGCCCCGACGATCCATTCTCCCTCCGGGAGGCGTTCCGCTTCGGCGGCGATCCGCTCGAGCAGGACACTCAGGCTCCTCAGGTCATTGGTCGGGATCTTCTGAAGGTTCTCTCCCACCTCATCCAGGTGCAGATGCGTATCCACCAGCCCGGGGATCAGGGTCCGGCCGTCGAGGTCGATCACGCGAGACCCCGCATCGCGCAAGGCGAGGATCTCTTCGTTGCTGCCGACGGCCAGGATCCGGTCGCCGGACACCGCCACGGCCTCCGCGACACCGATGGCATCGTCCATGGTGCGCACCTTGGCGTCATGGAGAATCAGGTCGACCTCGCCGGAGGCACAAGCCACCCCGATCGTGCCGAGCGTCAGGGCCGCACAGGAAAGCGTCTTTCTTATTATCATGTTGGAAAATTTCCTTGATCTTGTGTCGTTGTTTTCGTGTTGGTCGCCCGGGCGGCTCGGGGCCCGGTTTGGTCAGGGAAAGGCTCGGCTCCTCTTCGCGGTGAAACTCACAACAGCGCCAGGGTCAGCCAGGGCTGCCAGGCCAGCAGCACCAGGGCCAGCAGGCTCATCAGCAGGAAGGGCCAGAGGGCGCGGAAGATGCGCATCGGCGGCACCCCGGTCATCGACGAGCCGATAAACAGCCCCGCCCCCACCGGCGGCGTCAGCAGCCCCAGCACCAGAGTCAGGCAGATCACCACCCCGAACTGGTAGGCGCTGATATCGAACTGCCCCTGGGCGATGGGCAGCAGGATCGGCACCACCAGGATCAGCGCGGCGATGCCGTCGACGATCATCCCCACCAGCAGCAGGATCCCCACCACCAGCATCAGGAAGGCGAAGGGACTGTCGGTGACCTCGGCGATCCAGGCCGCGGCCATCTGCGGCAGCTGCTCGTAGACAATCACCCAGCCGAAGACCCCGGCGGCGCCGATCAGCATGATCACCAGGCCGGCATTGAAGGCGGTGCGTCGGAGGATCTCCGGCAGGCGGGAGAAGGTCAGGTCGCGGTAGACATAGCGGCCGATCAGCAGGGCCGCCAGCGAGGCCAGGGCCGCCGACTCGGTGGGCGTGGCCAGGCCGGCGAGGATGCCGCCGATGATGATCACCGGGATGCTCATGGCCGGCAGCCCCATCAGCAGGTAGCGCCTGGCCTGGGCGCGGGTCGGCCACTGGCCCTGGGGATACTGTTGCACCAGGCCCACGGCGGCGATGGCCAGGAAAAACAGCCCGCCCATCAGCAGCCCCGGGATGATGCCGGCGATAAACATGTCGGCGATGGGCACCTGGGCCATGACGCCATAGAGCACGAAGAGCATCGACGGCGGGATGATCGGCGACAGCAGGCCCCCGGCGGCGGTAATGGCCGCGGCGAAGGGCTTGTCGTAGCCGTCCTTCTCCATGGCCGGGACCATGGCCCGGGACATGATGGCGATCTGCGAGGCCGCCGAGCCGACGATGGCCGCCATCATCATGTTGGCGACCAGGTTGATATACACCAGGCCACCGCGGAAGCCCCCCACCAGGATGCGCGCCAGGTCGATCAGCCGCCGGGTCAGGCCGCCCTCGTTCATCAGCTCGCCGGCCAACATAAAGAGCGGGATGGCCAGCAGGCCATAGTTCTCGATGGCGCCGTAGAGCTGCTGCGGATAGGAGGCGAACAGCAGGGTATTGCCGGAATCGGCGATATACCAGGCGGCGGTAAGCGCCAACACCAGGGCGATGGGCACCGCCCCCAGCAACAGCACGGCGAAGACGACGAGAGTCATGCGGGCCTCCTTTCCGCCCGCGCCAGGCCCTGGATGCCGTCGATCAGGTTGACCACGGCGTGAAGGCTCAGCGAGACGGCGAAGATGGGCAAGCACAGCCAGACCCAGAACTTGGGGATGCCCAGCGTGCGCGAGGTTTCGGAGTAGATGAAGTTGAAGGTCGCGCCCTGGAAGGCCTGGAGATCGAAGCCGCTGGCCCACAGGGTCGCCGGGTCGTACCAGCGCCAGCACAACACGGCCAGGAAGAGCGCGAAGAACAGCACCAGGATATCGACGAGCAGGTTCAGCCCCTGACGCAACCCACTCGGCAAGACATCCGCCAGCAGGGTCACGGCGACCCCCTCGCGGCGCTTGAGCACCACCGAGGTGGTGAAGAAGGTCATCCAGATCATGGCGTGGATGGCCAGTTCATCGGTCCAGTAGAGGGCATGACCCAGCGAGCGGGTGGCGATATTGAGCAGGATCAGCAGGCTGATGATCGCCGCCAGCCCCGCGGCGATCACCCCCTCACACCGGGCGATGCCGGACGAGAGTCGTTTGAGCATGACGGCCTCCAGGGGCCCCGGCGCCGGGCCGGGGCGGTTCGGGTTCAGCGGAAGTCAGTCGGCCAGTTCGGCGGCCGCCTCGCGCAGCAGCGGCAAGTACGTCGCCTTGGGGGCCCAGATCGCCTCCCACTCGGCGGTGGCGTCGGCGAAGAAGTCCGGACCCACCTCGGTGACGGTGATGTCCTGGCCGCGCAGCTCCTCGCCCCAGGCCTCATGGTGCTCCTGGAAGTGGCTCATGATGTTGTCGGCATGCTCGGCCATGGCGCCGCGGATCAGTTCACGATCCGCGTTGTCGAGCTGTCCCCAGACCCGCCCGGAGACCACCGCCACCATGGGGAACATCATATGGTTGGAGACCACCAGGTTATCGGCCTGCTCGTAGAATTCGAGCAGTCGGATGGAGTCGTAATCCATGTCGATGGCGTCCACCTGACCATTGGCCAGGGCGTCATAGACTGCGGGCAGCGGCAGCGGCGTGGGGGCGGCGCCGGCGGCCACATAGAAGTCGCGGATCGGATCGAAGGGGGTGATACGCACCTTGAGGCCGCTCAGGTCGTCGGCGCTGTCGATGGGCTGGCGGCTGAGGATCTGGCGCATGCCGGCCATGCCGTAGCCCACGCCCACCAGGCCCGTCTGCCCCGGCATCGCCTCGAGCATCTCGGCGGCCACCTCGGAGCGCAGCAGGGCGGCGGCATGATCGATGTCTTCCACCAGGAAGGGCGCATAGAGGGCACCGAAATCGGGGATGCGGTTGGAGATCTCGGCGAGGGTCAGGAAGGCCATGTCCAGGGAGCCGGCCTGGAGCTGCTGGACCATCTGCGCCTCGTTGCCCAGCTGCTGGGCGGGGAAGATGCTGACGCTATGCTCGCCGCCGGAGCGCTCATTCAGGGCCTCGGCGAAGCCCTCGGCCTCCTGGCTCCAGATATGCGACTGGGGGGTGACCAGGCCGAGGCGGAAGTCCCGAGCCTGGGCGGTCACGGCGGTGACGGTGAGCGACGCCGCCACGGCGGCGGTCATCAGGGTCTTGAGCTTGGTCATGGGGGTAATCTCTATTGTTGTGTTGTTGAAGCACCGGCCCGTCCGGGCCGGTGCGATATACCGCTGGGCGTTCAGCCGTCTTCCAGGGCGCGGGGGCGCTTGTGGCGCGCCTGCTGCTCGGGATCCTCGGTCCTGGCCAGTTCGATATCGAAGACCACCTCGGTGAAGGGGCCGCTCAGGCCGCGCAGCTCCGCCTCGCTGGGCGACTCGATGCGCTTGGCGTCCACCACCAGCTCCTCGCGGGTGGCGAAGGCGAAGTCGTCCCAAGTGTACTCGTCGCCGGCCAGGTTGATCTGGGTGGTCAGGTGGCGATGCCCCGGCGCCGAGACGAAGAAGTGGATATGCGCCGGGCGCTGGCCGTGACGGCCCAGGGCGGCGAGCACCCGGTCGGTGGGGCCGCCCGGGGGCACGCCGTAGCCGGAGGGGATGATGCTGCGGGCGTGATAGCGCCCCTCGGCATCGGCGAGAATGGTGCGGCGCAGGTGGTAGTCGCTCTGGGACGGGTCGAAGAAAGAGTAGCCGCCCTTGGCGTTGGCGTGCCACACCTCCACCTGGGCATGGGGCACCGGGTTGCCCTGGGTGTCGCGCACCTGACCGGTCAGCCACATCACCTCGCTGTCGGTATCGCTGCCGTCATCCAGGCGCGCCTCGACCTCGCAGACCGGGGCGCCGGCCACATAGAGGGGGCCCTCGATGGTGCGCGGCGTGCCGCCGCTCAGGCCGGCCTCGGCATCGGCGGCATCCATGCGCATGTCCAGGTAGTGATCGAAGCCCAGGCCCGGGGCCAGCAGGCCGAACTGGGTCTCCTTGCCGAGCTCGTTCATCAGGCTCACCGCCGACCAGAACTCCTCCGGGGTGACGTCATAGTCGTCGATCAGCTGGTACACGTCGCCGAGCAGGCGGTGCAGGATCTGCTTGGCGCGCGCGTTGCCGCCGGCCTGGTCGAAACCGGCCACCTGGTTGAGGAAGTTCTGGACATCGGCGCTGTCGAAAATCTTTACGGTCATGGTCGAGTCTCTCTCGTTGTCATTCTTGGGACGGAGCGGGCCATCCGGGGCCGGTGACGGGGCCTTGGCAGGCCAGGGCCTCAACTGGAAACGAACTTCTCGAAGAACACCCGGTGCTCCCCCACCTCACGCTCGTCCAGCCACTGCTTGGTGGCCTCGATCATCGGCGGCGGCCCGCACAGGTAAGCGTCGAAGGGCCGGGCCAGGAAGTCGAGATCGAAGAGATCGCAGACCACCCCCTTGTTGCCCTGCCAGGCCTCGGAGGGGTTCATCACGATGGTCTCGAAGGCGAAATCGGGAAGCGTCTCGGTGAAGGCCTCCAGACGCGCCAGCTCGCTGAGGTCCTGCTCCTGGGTCACCCCGTAGGCGAGGCGGATCGGCTGGGTGCACTCGCCCTTCTCGGCCAGTTCCTCGAGCATGCCGAGGAAGGCGGAGAGGCCGGTGCCGCCGGCCACCATCAGCAGGGGGCGCTGCACCTCGCGCAGGTAGAAGGCGCCCAGGGGGGCCTCCAGGGAGATGGCGTCCCCCACCCTGGCGCGATCGCGCAGGTAGTCGCTCATCACGCCGCTGGGCAGCAGGCGGATCAGGAAACGCAGCTTGCCCTCCTTGACCGCCGCGGTGGCGAAGGAATAGGCCCGCCACTCGTCGGAGCCCGGCACCTCGATGCGCGCATACTGGCCCGGCAGGTAGGGCAAGGCCTGGGCGGGATCATCGAGGCTGATCTCGAGGATGGCGGCGGCGTCGGAGACCTGCTCCACGGCGCTGACGGTGCCGTCGTGCACCTCGGTGGCCACGCTGCAGACATTGGAGTCGATATCGAAGTAGAAGGAGGCCTGGTTGGAGCGCAGGCGAGTCTGGCAGGCCAGCACATGTCCTTCGGCGATCTCCTCCTCGGTCAGGGCCTCCTCGTCGATGTACTCGACATCGACCTCGCCGGACTCGCGCAGGCAGCGGCAGGTCCCGCAGACCCCTTCCCGGCAATCCACCGGCAGGTTGACCCCGTGGCGCTGGGCGGCATCCATCAGCAGTTCATGCTTGTCGACCTTGACGAAGCGGGTGGTGCCGTCCCGAAAGACGATGGCGGCTGTGTTGTGCATGACTCGCCCTCCAGCGCAATCAGACGTGGTAGAAATCCAGGACGGAATCGATCTTGTCGTTGAGCAGCACGGTGTGCTTGCGGGTGATCTTCCAGTCGTCGCCGTCGCCGCGCAGGGTGTAGTCGGTGGTGCCGAAGAAGTGACCGCTCTCGCCGAAGCGATGGAAGTGGGTCACCCAGTTCACCTTGACCTGCACCTGGCCATCCTCCCGGGGCGCCAGGCGCACGTTATTGATCAGGTGCAGGGTACGCGGCATCGGCGTGGAGGCGGCGGACTTGCCGGTGCGCAGGCGGAAGATACGATCCTCGATGCCGGTGCGATCGGCGTAGTACATCAGCGACATCTCGCGCTTGGGATCCTGGGTGATCTCGTGCTCGCCCTTCCACTGGGGAATATGGAACTCGCACTCCGGGGCGAACTGCTCGAGGTAGGCGTCCCAGTCCTGATTGTCGCAATACTCGGCGACCCGATAGAGGAACTGCTCGATGGCTTGCTGCTGGCTCATGACTTACACCTCCTGGAGCTTGAGTGCTTTCTTCTCGAGGCCCGCGAGCAGCAGCCGCTGCCAGGTGCCGTGCTGGTTGACGTAGAGCCCCTCGTGGGTGAACTCGGTACCGGTGATCACCGGCTTGATGCCGAGCACCTGGCTGTTGTGGGTCTCGCCGTATTGCCAGTGCTCACGGCCCCGGGAGATGTCGTTCCACTCGGTGGCCCGCGCCTCGAAGCCGCGCTGCTGCTCGCGGAACTCCACCAGGTCATCGGGGGTGCCCATGCCGGAGACGTTGAAGAAGTCCTCGAACTGGCGAATGCGGTTCTCGCGGTCGGCGTCGGACTCGCCCTTGACGCCCAGGCAGAGGCTGATCACCTCGGTCTTGTTCCAGCTCACCGGGCGAATGATGCGCAGCTGCGAGCTGATCTGATCCATGAAGAACAGGCTGGGGTAGATGTTCAGGTTGCGCAGGCGGTGCATGGTCCACTCGGCGCGCTCCCGGGGCAGCTGCTCGATCAGGCGCGGCATCACCGTGGCGTAACCGGGGCGCACCTGGGGATTGGGCATGTCGCTGAACAGCAGGCTATGACCGTTGGCGAAGGAGAACCAGCCGTCGTCGGTGTCCTTGTCGCCGGCGCCCAGCTTGCTGTAGTCGAGGGTGTCCCCGCCGCCGCCCTTCTGCTGGGCCTCCAGCTCGCGGCGATGCTGCACCGTGGAGACGTAGTTATAGTGCACGGTGCTGACGTGATAGCCGTCCAGGCCGTTCTCGTTCTGCAGCTTCCAGTTGGCGTTGAAGGTGTAGCGGGACTCGCCGGGCAGCACCTCCAGCTCACCGTCTTGCGCCTGCTCCACCATCATGTCGAAGAACAGCTTGGTGTCGCCGAGGAACTCCTCGAGGCCGACGCTGGACTCGGTGTCCAGGCTGATAAAGACGAAGCCGCGGTAGCTTTCGATGCGCGCCTGGCTCAGGCCGCGGCTGGCCTTGTCAAAGTCCTGGGGATACTCGCCGGGGGCCTTGACCTTGACCAGCCGGCCATCGGACTTGTAGCACCAGGCGTGGAACGGGCAGGTGAAGGTGGACTGGTTGCCCTTGCCGACCCGGGTCAGGGTGGCGCCGCGGTGCTGACAGGTATTGGCCAGCGCGCGCAGCTCGCCCTTGCCATCCCGGGTGATGATCATCGGCTGGCGGCCGGCCTGCATGGTGATGAAGTCGTGGTTGTTGGGGATCTGGCTCTCGTGGCAGGCGAAGATCCACTGCTTCTCGAAGATCAGCTCCATTTCGAGATCGAAGAGGGCCCGATCGGTAAACATGTCACGGGAGACGCGATAGACGCCGTCGTCGGGGCGGAAATCGATGCACTTCTCGATAAACGCCTGCCAGTCGGGGAGGGAGCGATATGCTGTCATCGGTCGTTACCGTCTTGTTGCTTGTTGGGTACGACTCACCTTAGGCGCCCTCCCCCAGGGCTCACTATGCAGTTCTTGGAGGAACGCTATGCACTTCTTGGCCACCCCCGAAGGGGCTTTTTAAGCCACTGATATTTCGATGCTTTAGCAACCCTATACGACCAAAGAGAAAGGCACCGTCGCCGGGGCGAACAGTGCCTTTTCGGGCCGTTATGCAGGTCTTGGATCAGAACGTCAGGCTCGCCTTGAGCCACAGCGAATCGCCTCGAGGACGATTCTCGACGGCGAACTCCCGCTCGTACTTGAGGGTCACGAAGGCGCCCTGACCGTTATCCCACTTCAGCGACGGGCCGATGGCGAAGGCCTGCCCGCGATTGCCGATATCGTCTCCATTGAGGCGATCATCAGTGACCTGCCGGTAGGCGTAGCCTCCCACCCCGACGACCCAGTTGGGATGCAGCGCATAGCCCAGGGAGTAGTCGGCATGCAGCTCCTGTCCGGACTGGTAGTTGGTGTCGGGATTCTCGAAGTTGTAGTCATACATCACCTTGAGATCCCAGTTGAGCCCCTCAGGATCGACCCGGGAGAGCGCGTACACGCCCTGGACGGTCCAGTAGTTGCGACCAATATTGGCCAGACGACCGGCATCGAAGCTACCGGTGGGAACGAACAGATCGACCCCCACGGCGCTGTGCAGGTTGGGGCTATGGTGATAGGCCAGGGCCATGGTCAGGTCGATATCGCCCAAGCCCAGATCGCTGTCGTGCTGACCATTGACGGTGACATCCAGGTCGACCAACGGAAAGAGGCCGGCGAAGGCCAGTTGCCCGCCCCACAGAGTCTGCTCGGTGACCCATAGCAGGCGCGGCGCCAGCACATTGGCCCTGAGCCGGAAGTCGATGGGCAGGCGCTCCCCCTGGCCGTCGCGGAACTCATCGGCGGCATAGTGGTTGGCGTAAAGCAGCGGATAGACCCCCGGCGGCGGCAGGGCCCCCATCAGGAAGTTTTCGGCGCCCATGGGGTAGCTGGACCCGCCGCCCTCGGTGGCCTGGGCAGAGGCCGCGGCCACCAGGGCCAGTGCGGCGATGCCGCCGCGCAGTGCTGTGTGTTTCATCGGGAGGACTCTCATGACTGTTGTTGTTATTGCCCGGGGCCGGACGACCCCGGGGCTGGCAGGGGCTGGTGCACTCAGACGCAGAGGCGCTGAAAGCCCCCCTGGTAGAAGAGCAGCGGCTCGCCCGCCTCGCTGGCGAAGCGCAGCACCCGCCCGACGATCAGCAGATGATCCCCGGCCAGGCGCGTAAACTCGACGCGGCACTCCAGGCGCGCCAGGCTATCCGCCAGCAGCGGCACGCCCTCGGCACTGGTCTGCACCGCGATGCTGGCGAACTTGTCCTCGGCGGGGCGGGCAAACTGCATGGCCAGCGCCTCCTGTTGGGCGCCGAGGATATTCACTGCGAAATGACGCCCCTCGGCGAAGGCCCCCAGGCTTGGCGACTGCACACCCAGGCTCCACAGGATCAGGGGCGGCTCCAGAGAGAGCGAAGAGAAGGAGTTGGCGGTGATACCGATGGGCTCACCGCCCTCCCCCGTCGTGGTCACAACGGTCACCCCGGTGGCGAAATGACCCAGGGTCTGGCGCAGGGCGCGGGGGTCAAGGGCCTCGGCGCCGGCCTCCACGGCCGGCTTGGATGCGGTCAGGGTAGTCATGATCAGGCCTCCAGCTTGAGTTGCTCGTTGATCAGATGACGGCAGGCCTTGGCATCGAGCCACCAGGGCAGGTAGTCGGGGGGATTATCGAAGCCGTTGGCCAGCATCGCAGCGAGCTCCGGCAAGTGCTGGGCGGCGTCCAGCAGCTCGAGGATATGCTCGGCAGGCGGCAGCAGCAGGCTGTTGGTCCAGCTCACCACGTCCTTGGCATAGCCCCAGTAGGTCTCGAAGGTGGCCTCCATCCAGGCCCGATCGAAGGGCGCGTCACCCCGAGCCAGGATGGCGTCCAGGTAGACGCGGCTGCACTTGGCGCCGTTGTTGGAGCCCTGACCGGTGATCGGGTCGTTGACCACCAGGGCATCGGCGATACCCAGTACCTGGCGTCCCGACGGGAGGGTCGCCACCGGCTTGCGCACCGTGGGCGGGAAGCGCCCGGCGAGGATGCCGTTGTCATCGGTCAGTTGCACGTCCTGGCAGCGCTCCGCTTCCCAGGGCGCATAGGTACGCAGCAGCTCCAGGCTCTTGGCCAGATGCTGCTCGGGAGTAGTGACCTCCTGCCAGCAGTCCATGGGTCCGCCGGGGATCCCCTCGAAGACCATGATCTCGCAGGGGCCGTTCAGGGTCAGCGACGGGAAGACGAAGTATTCGCCGATGCCGGGGATCAGGTTGAAGGCCACCCGAGAGAAGTCGGCGCGGGGCGTCATGCCCTGCACATAGGTGAGGGCCAGGGCGCGCTGGGGCTTGTCGAAGCGGGAACGCTCGGCATCGCGCTCGAAGAGGCGCACGATATCGCCCTTACCCGCGGCCACCAGCACCAGGTCGTGGCTGGCGGCCAGTTCCTCCAGCTCCTCGATGCCGGCGTCACGGATCACCAGCTCGCCCCCCAGGCGCTCGAACTCTTCCATCCAGACCGGCATCTTGAGGCGCTGATCCACCGACTGGGCATAGCGCTCCAGGGGCGCGGCCCAGTCGATCAGCTTGGCGCCGGCCTGCTCCGGGTGGGGCACCGTCATGCCGATGCCCTCCACCGGCGGGCACGCGTCCTCCCAGAAGTTCAGCCCCAGGTCTCGCTCGATCTGCAGCGCCTGATCGAACATGCACTGGCTCGACATCACCCGCCCCTGGCGGATCTGTTCACCGGTACGGTTGGAGAGCAGGGTCACCTGGTAACCGCTCTTGAGCAGGCCGATGCCGGTCTGCAGGCCGGACTGACCGGCCCCTACGATAGCAATGCGTCGGGTCATGGGAATCTCCCCATCGGTTGTTGTTGTGATGGCCAGAGGCCTCAGTGAAGTCAGCCGGCGAGCCGCGGGATCGCCGGTACTCGCTGTTCCGGGCCCAGCGCCGAGTAGCCGCCATCCACGGCGTAGTCGGCGCCGGTGACGAAGCTGGCCCGGTCGGAGCAGAGGAAGAGCACCACCTGGGCGACCTCCGCCGGGTCCCCGGCGCGGCCGAGCATATGGAAGTCCCCCGCCACCCGGTCGGTGCGCGCCCGGTCGCCGCCGCTGACCTCCTCGATCAGCCGCGACCAGGTCCAGCCCGGCGACACCGAGTTGACGCGGATGCCCTCCTCGGCCAGGTCGAGGGCCATGCTGCGGGTCAGCTGGCGCATCGCCGCCTTGCTGGCCGGGTAGAGCCAGCGACCGGTCTGGGCCACCTCGGCCGAGATGCTGCTGAAGTTGACGATCACGCCGCCCCCGCGGCGGCGCAGGGCGGGATGCACGGCCTTGGTGGCCATGACCGTGCTGACCAGATTGATGTCCAGCGCCGTCAGCCAGTCGGCCCGGGACGAGGCCAGGCCTTCGTCCAGATAGCTGCAGGCCAGGTTGACCAGGATGTCGATCCCGCCGACCTCCGCCTCGACCCGCGCCACCGCCGCCTGGAGCTGGTCGTCCCGGGTGATGTCGGTGGCGATGAAACGTGCCGTCGATCCCAGCCGGTCGGCCAGGGCCGACCCGGCCGCCTCATCGATATCGAGGATGGCGACCTCGCTGCCCGCCGCCACGAAGGCCTCGGCCAGGGCCTGGCCGATCAGGGTGGCCCCGCCGGTGATGATGACGCTGCGCTTGTGCAGTGATTCCATGAGACGCTCCTCCCTTCGCTCAGCGGTTGGCGCTATCGGCCCAGGTGGGCATCAAGGTGTTGGACGGCAGGGTCTCGTCGAGCAGCTTGGCGGCGGTCTCGCGGCCGGCCACCGGCAACCCGGCGGGGTCGAGCACCCCGATCTGCACCAGCAGCGAGGCCTGATCCCAGTAGATGTGTTCGTGGTAGAGCTTGTCACCGCGGAACTTGACGATGGCGACCAAGGGGATCTCCACGTAGTTGCCGGTGGGAGCGATCCCCGGCAGCAGCCAGTCGATCTCGCAGTCGTGGGTAAAGCAGAACAGCAGCTCGTCGACGATCTGGGTGGCGCCGATGGTCCGCGACAACGGGATCAGGGTGGTGTCGTCGGGGTTGCTGTCGACGAAGTGGTGCTTGTAGAAGCGATAGAGCTCCCGGTACCCCACCCCACCGGTTAGGGTCGGGATATGGTTCACATAGGGCTCGGCGACCATGGTGGCCATGGTGTCGTCCACGTTGCGGGTGGAAAACTCGTACTCGCAGTGCTTGTCCCACAGCGCCGAGAGGTCGTAGTGGGGCCCCATCGCCTTGCGGAAGGCCGCCACCGAGCGCTGGTGGGCCATCAGCGCGGACGGCTTGTGATAGTGCTCGGAACGGGGCCGGGCGAAGGCGTGATCGACCCCCGGATAGAGGTAAAGCTCGAGGTTTTCCTGCTGGCCCAGGGCCGCTTCGATATCCTGGCGAGCGGCGGCGGGGCAGTACTCGTCCTGCTCGGCGAAATGCAGTACCAGGTGACCACGAATCGATGCCGCCTCATCGAGGTGATTCTCGATACCCATGCCGTAGTAGCCCACGGCCACGTCCACGTCGCAGCGACAAGCGGTCAGGTAGGCCAGGCGCGCCCCCAGGCAGAAGCCCAGCGCCCCCACCTGGCCACTGCACTCGGGACGCGAACGCAGGGCCGCGATGGCGGCGGCGATATCCTCGATGCCGCGATCCTGATCGAAGCCCTGATAGAAGCCGAAGGCGCGCTGCCAATCCTCCGGGGTATAGTCGAGCTCGACCCCGGCCTCCTGGCGCCAGAACAGGTCCGGGGCCAGCACCACATAGCCCTCTTCGGCGTAGTAATCGGCGATCTCGCGGATGGTGCCATTGACGCCGAAGATCTCCTGCAGCAACACGATCCCCGGGCCGCTGCCGGAGGCCGGAATGGCCAGATAACCGCTGAAGCTGCCGCTGCCATCCGCGGCCTTGATCTCGATGGAAGTGCCCATGCCGATGCCTCCTGGTGTTGTTGTTGGCGGGTCATTGCGGGAATCCACGCCACCACCTTAGGCAAGGGATCGGGCACGCCACGATCCGCTGAGCGCACCCACTATCCGCTGAGTGCAGAAAGTGCTTTTCCACGACGCGAATCAGGAAAAGCGCCCCTTATACTGCAAGGGCATTACGTTGCCCGTCCCTGAGGCGGGCACATAACAACAACAAGCGAGCCCCCCATGACAACGCACAAGCCACTACCCGACTGGCTGAAGCGAGCCCTGATGGAGGACCATCGGCGCCTGGTGTTCCGCTCGACCGCCGCGGAAGAGGCGCGCCAGAGCGTCGCCAGTGTCTTCAAGCCACATCGACTGGAACCCTTGGGCCAGGGCGGCCGCCTGGCGGCTCGCCTGCACTCGGTGACCCTGGGCCGCGTCTCCTACAATCGCCTGGCCTATGGCGGCGCGGTGCGCATCGACCCGGAGCGGCTCGAGAGCTTCTACCTGATCCAGATGCCCCTCCAGGGGCTGGCGCGGATCGACAGCGACGACGAGCGGGTTGCCTCGGGAGCAGGCCTGGCCTCGGTACTCAATCCTACGGCCCGGCTCAGGATGCACTGGAGTGACGACTGCGATCAGCTGATGCTGCGTATCGAGCGCGGCGCGCTGGAGCAGGCCTGCAGCCAGTTCCTGGGACGCCCCCTGCGTTCCCCCTTGAGCTTTCACCCGGCCCTGCGCTGGCGTAACACCCCGAGCTGGTTCAACCTCATCGCCTATGTCACCCGGCTGCTCGGGGAGTCGCCGGAGGCCGACCGGGATCCGCTGATCGCGCCCCAGCTCGAGCAGCTGATCATCCACACCCTGCTGACCACCCAGCCCCATAACTACAGCGAAGCGCTGCGCCAGGGAGACAAGCGGCTCGCCCCACGGCACGTCAAACGCGTGGAGGAGTACATCGAGGCCCATGCCCAGGAGCCCTTGACCCCGGTGCAGTTGGCGGAAGTGGCGGGCGTCAGCCTGCGCACCCTCTATGCCGGCTTCCACGACTTTCGCCACCAGAGTCCCATGGAGACCCTGCGCCAGGTGCGCCTGCGGCGGGTGCGACAGGCCCTGCTCACGAAGGAGGGCACAGCATCGATCACCGAGATCGCCATGGGCTGGGGCTTTACCCATATGGGCCGCTTCAGCCTCGCCTATCGGCAGGCGTTCGGCGAATCCCCGAGCGAGACACGACGAGGCCAGCGGCAGGGCAATCCCTAGGGGACGACTCGGGGCGCCGGTTTCCCTTCGACACGCAAAGGGGATACCTTTAGGTGATTGGCCATCGCCTGATCGAGATGGCAGAATAATAATGCAAGTTCGCAATACGTACCCTAGAACGACATGCGAACAATGCCTCGACCGCCCCCGGGCCCTGTGGCCCCAAGATAACGACTATCGCGGCGAGGCCAGGAGGAACCATGACCGTACCCCTGACCCGACAACAGATCGCCGCCGAGTTTCGTCATCCCGACTCGGCCTGCCGCTGGATGTGCCAGGTCAATGGCCCCCATCGCCTGGAGGTGCCCCAGCCGCGTCAGCTCAGCTTTCGCCACCAGGGCACTCGCCTCGGCAATGTCTCCATCGGCACCATCGAATACGCGCCCCGGGTGACCGTCGGTATCGCCGACCTGAACCGCTCTTATCAACTCACGTTGCCCCATTATCTGGCACGCAATCACGATCACTTTCACCCCCATTCTAGGAACAAGGTTCACTTGGCATACGTCAAGTTTCCCCAAGAAATTTCTTGTTTCAAGCCATCCGATGACACCCCAAGCATGACCTTGCAACGTAACAAGGTAACCCGCGATCGTAAATTTTGAGCGAGGTCATGTGATGATAAACATACAAAACTACACAGCGCCACGACTAGACCTTTCCGAACTCTGCAGAGAGCCGGTGTTCACCAGCCACTGCCAAGAGGAAAGTCATCAGCTGCTAGCCCATGAATTGGTCGATCATGACTTGCGTTGGCGCCAAGGTTCGGTCGACACAGCATTATTTCACGCTGCCATCGGGCATTGTGATCTCTTCATGTTGCGTTACGGTGCCGAAGTCGAGGTGCGTCCAAAGCCTTTCACCGACTTTGTTCTTATGCAAATACCCCTACGCGGCAGCACCTCGATGCTATGCGACGGGACCGAATTAGAGGCCAAACCGGGCCAACTCAGCGTCCTGGCGCCTCGTCACGAGGCTCGCTTGATCTGGCGTCGTGGTTGTGAGCAGCTGATCGTCAAAGTGCCACGCAGTTTGCTGCAACTTACCCGGAAACCGCTCGTTGTTGAGGATGCGCTGGCAGCAGACGCCAACCTGCCTTCCTTGTTCCGCCTGGAAGGAAGACAAGGAGCACGAGGATTACGCCTAGTAGGTGAGCTACTGGATCAACTACCCAATGATGATGAGGGAGACAACCCTCAGTGGCGCGATCACCTAGAAGAGAGTCTATCGGTTTTCCTGCTTACCCACCAGCCTGGCATAGGATCAATAGAACCTTCCTCACTAAGGGAGCGGAAAATGCGCCGGCAGGCTCAGAAGATTGAGGTGATAATGCGCGATAGGCTGACCGATTCCGTTACACTGCGTACCTTGGCATACGAGTGTGGCATTAGCGTGCGCAGCCTGAATAACCTTTGTCATCAGTGTTATGGTCAGTCGCCAATGGAACGTATGCGCAACCTGCGACTAGAGGCTGCTCGCGAACGCTTTCTCAGCTCGCGCAGCCTAAGTGTCACCGAAGTCGCACTAGAATATGGTTTTACCCATCTGGGCCGCTTCGCCGGATACTACCATGAGCGATTCGGCGAACTTCCACGCCAGAGCTTGGCCCGCAGGACATAGGATATGAAATCCAGAGTGATTCATGTCTGGAAAAACAGATCTCTCACTTAAATTATCACTAAAGTGGCACCGTGAAGCCAGCCCTTCATACTTGCAATAATAGCGCACTCGATGCCACTCCAACCAAAAAACACATAAAAATTAGCTTCCCTAGCAAATCATACCAATTAACATCACGACTATCTGCGTCGGATTTAAGTTTAATTTAATTAAAATGAGTGATGACCTGGTGTGTCGAGAACGGCCATGGAAGCGATTACCAAGATACTCATAGCCATCAGCCCACACACGAAAACTTGAATTATACAGACGCCAGCCCAGCATCGATCCCACCATTTATTCGTCGCCGAAACCAAGCATTAAATGCATTACCATAATATACAAAATTATGGAACACCACACCACTGGTGTCATCGACAGATAAATAATAAAATATCATTCAAGGGGCACCCCGCTTTCCGACCTATCTTTTCAGAAAGATAAATAGTGCCATTGACCATAGACCGGCTTTTCTCAGACAGCTAGTAATACCCCACCCCTTCACCCATGCACCTTAGGAACACAAACTCTAAATAAATATTTTTATTAAATAAATTATAATATTGCCTCTTCAATAGCCAAGCCACTCTCCAAGAACTCCCAGCAACCATCCTAATCATCCGACAACATCAAGAAAATTGCAAAAATCGGACACCGATTTTCCAATACTGGATATCTCACCCACCCCTTCATTATCTACAGTGAAGCTCACAACAACTTAAAGCTATTATTTCAGGTAAATAAAATGCCTAGTCTTTCCCTGAGAGTCGAGAAAGTAAAAAAACTCACTCCTCGTATACGCCAGGCCATACTGAAAAGCGAAAATGGAAGCGCACTTCCAACCTTCCTTCCTGGCGCACATATCGAGCTCCATGTTCCTATCCTAGGCGACCGTCAGGTGTTGCGTGCTTATTCACTGGTAAATCTTCCTAGTGATGGATTCTACGAAATTGCTGTCCAGCTGGAAGACTCTAGCAGTGGGGGTTCGAGCTGGGTTCACGGACTCGAGGAAGGTCAACTAATTAAGACCGAAGCGCCGAATAACCATTTCCCTCTCTCTGGAGTAGCTGACGATGTCTTGCTGATCGCAGGAGGCATCGGTATCACACCGATTCTCGGAATGGCCCGCGCATTACGACTAGAGAACCGAAGCTTCACGCTGCATTACGCGGGGCGGGAAGCACGACATATGGCTTACCTCGACGAAGTGCAGGAAATGCCGGAGGCTACTTGCTGGATCAGCAGTGACGTCACGAGCGGCCGGGTACCACTACCCCGAGTGATCACCGCTCCTCAACCTGGACGCCACCTTTATGTATGTGGACCGAAAGGATTGATCGCCGACGTACTGGCCACCGCTGAGGAGCAGGGCTGGCCTAAGGAGAACTTGCACTGCGAGCTATTCGCCGGAAGCCTAGAGGCAGCAGGTGAAAAAAGCTTCGATGCCGAGCTTCGCGCTAGTGGCATGACTCTCAACGTCCCTGTGGGACAAAGCCTGCTGGATGTCATGATCGATGCCGGACTAGATCCCATCTTCGATTGTCGTCGCGGTGACTGTGGCGTCTGCGTGGCCGAGGTGCTCGAAGGTGAAGCCGAGCATCGTGATATCTGCCTGTCCGAAAGTGACCGTGCTACGGGCAGCTTTTGTACCTGTGTGTCCCGCGCTCGCGGTGAACGCTTGGTGCTCGATCTATAAATGAGGAAAGAGTAAATGATTCCATCTAATGAAGAAATTTCTTCCCTGGTAAGGAATGACAGTGTAAACAAGCGCGTCTATACAGATCCAGTACTGTTCCAACTAGAAATGGAGCGTATTTATGGACAAGCCTGGATTTATGTTGGCCACGAAAGCCAAGTAAAGAACGTAGGTGATTACCATACTACTCGCATCGGCGACCAAGATGTAATATTGGTTAGAGGATCAGACAAAAAAGTCAATGTCCTCTACAATCGTTGTCCGCACAAGGGTGCCAAGCTGGTCGCGGATGGCGACGGTAATGTCGGAAAGTTCTTTCGATGCCCTTATCATGCCTGGAGTTTCAAGCTCAATGGAAACCATCTTTCTGCACCGCTAAAGAGCGGTTTCGAGGGTACTTGCTACGACCCAAAACATCCGGACTTCTCGATGGTCAGCGTGGCACGCGTAGAAAGCTATCGAGGCTTTGTCTTCGCCAGCCAGGCTGCCCATGGCCCTGACCTGAAGACCTTCCTAGGTGGAGCTATTAGCTCTATTGACAATCTCTGTGACCGATCTCCACTCGGCGAGGTTGAAGTAGCTGGAGGCGTATTCCGAGTTATGCAGCGCTCCAACTGGAAGGTGTTCTACGAGAACCTACACGACACCATGCATGCACGCGTCACACATGAATCTTCGTTCGAAGCGGCCCGCAGCGAGGCTAAAGCCATTGGCGAGATGCCCTTCGAGTTACTGATCATGGACGGCAACGGCGAGCCCTATGATTTCTGGGAAAAACTTGAACTTCGCGCCTATCATAATGGCCACGGCTACATGGAAGCGATCTTCGACCCAGAGGCTGCTACCCGCGATCCGGTATCTCGTGCTCATTTCGAATCCCTAGCCGAGGTTCATGGCAAGGAACGCGCCAGGGAAATCCTTGGCCTGAACCGTCATAATACAGTCATCTATGGTAGTGGCTCACCACATACCGTATTCCAGCAATTTCGCGTTATCCGTCCAGTCTCCGTGGACCGGACCATGGTGGAAATCCAGACATTTCGACTGAAAGGTGCACCGGCTGAGGTCTTTGATCGTGCGTTGACCTACGCCAATGTTATCAACTCACCATCCTCCAATGTTATGCCCGACGATGTCGAGGTATACGCCCGCTGCCAGGAAGGTAACCTAACCCGTGGCGGCGACTGGATCAGTATGCACCGATACGCAGGAACAGACACCGAGTTGCCGGATGGTGCGGTGTCTACCAATGGAACCAGTGAGTTGCCGATGCGAAATCAGTTTGCCGCCTGGAAGCATTACATGACCGCCACCTTGATTGCCAAGGAGAGTACCCATGCAGTCTGAGAGCACCGTAGATGTGAGTATCCGTGACCTCAAGCCCATCCAGTTTGATATCGAGATGCTACGCAATATCGAGCAATTCCTGTTCAGAGAGGCTCGTCTGCTTGACGAGCGCCGCTTCTGGGATTGGGACGATCTGTTCAGTGACAATGGCATGTACTGGATGCCCCACCAGCACGAGCAGGAAAACCCATACGACCATATCTCACTATTCTGGGAAAACCGAATGCTTCGTGAAGTGCGTATCCGTCGTCTGGAGAACGCACGTAACTGGTCGCAGCAGCCGCAGACTCGTACGGCACACCTTGTTGGTAACGTAACCATCGAAGGGCGTGATGACTACGGTTACCTTGTCGTCAGCGCCACTTTCCAAGTCAGCGAGTGGCGACTGGAGCAGAGACAGTTGTCTGGACGCTACACATATAAACTTTTAGAACAACCTGGAGAAGACTGGAAAATTTCTCTCAAGAGAGTCGACTTGATAAACTCCAACGACATTTTATCAAATCTTGAGGTATTCGTATAATGCACCGGCCAGCAGTGATTGCCCTTCACTACCAGAACGACATCTTACATCCCGACGGCCTTATACGCGTTGGCTTATCCGAAGATGACCAAAAACGCACCCAGTTACTGGTGGCGGCAAAAAAAATGCTAGACGGTGCAAGGGCACATGGCTGGCCGATTATTCATGTTCGCGTAGCCTATCGCCATGATTATGCAGATCTGATTCAGAACGCTCCCATTCTTAAATCCGTGGCAAATATCGGCGCGGTAAAAGAAGGCAGCTGGGGATCTGACTTTTATCAGGCGCTTGCCCCAAGAGAAGATTGCTTCAATGAACATGTTGTTACGCACAAACGCATAAACCCTTTCTACGATACACAGCTTTGCGTTCTACTTCGAGGACTCAATATCGAGCGAGTACTAATTGCAGGTGTCGCCACTCACTCAGTCGTGGAGAGCACGGCAAGGCATGCGGTGGATTGTGGTTTTCACGTCACCGTTGCGGCTGATGCATGTGCCTCAGCCAGCTCGGAATCTCATAACCACTCACTGAATAGCATGCGCCTTATCGCAGAAGTCAGTGATGTCCAATCAACACTGGAGGCGCTAAAATGAGTAGCACTTACAGTCTTTCAGGTAAGGTCGCTATAGTTACTGGAAGTACTCAAGGACTAGGTGTGGATATTGCTCGCCGCCTTCTTGCAGCGGGGGCGAAGGTGATGCTAGTAGGTCGTAATCGCAAAATCGGAAATGCATTGGCTACCGAGTTAGGTGAAGGGTGCCGTTTCTGTCCATGCAACGTCGAGCTAGACGAGGATATCGAGCGGTGTATCGAGGAAACCCTGGCTTTCTTCGGCCGCCTAGACATTCTGGTTAATAACGCCTGTATATATGTCGATCAAGGGCTCGCTTCCAGCCGCGAGCAATGGTTCCAGACCCTTAACGTCAATCTAATCTCGGCAGCCATTTTTACCCAGAAGGCTTGCCTGCACATGCCCGCCGGGAGTACTGTGGTCAACATTGGCAGTACTGGCGGGAAGTTCGGCGCTAATGGGCGCGCGATCTATCCCGCGTCAAAAGCCGGATTAATACAGATGACTAAAAACTTCGCAGTGACCCTGGCGGAGCAGGGCATACGTATGGTGTGCGTCTCGCCGGCATGGACTTGGTCGCCTTCAGTGGCAGACTTCTCGGGCGGAGATCAAGCTCTGGCTGACCGCGTCGGATCCCACTTTCACCCACTTGGCCGTATCGGCCGTGGTGATGAAGTCGGCAACGCAGTGTGTTTTCTCTGCAGCGAAAACGCGTCCTGGATCACCGGGGTGGACATCCCTGTGGACGGCGGATTTTCAATACTCGGCCCCGACCAAGGTATCGCCCCGCGCACTTGGTTCGAGCGTCTCGGTAATACCCAGTAAGAAAAAGATATTTATAACAGCACGAGGAGAAAATTATGAACAAGATGATCGAAATTCGTGCCACCGACGGTAGCGGTAGCTTTTCTGGTTATCTGGCCCTACCGGCTAGTGGCCATGGCCCTGGTGTGGTGATCGGCCAAGAAATCTTCGGTATCAATGCAAACATGCGTGCAGTGGCCGACTTCTATGCAGAGGAAGGTTACGTGGCGCTGGTGCCGGATCTGTTCTGGCGCCTAGAGCCAAGCGTAGACTTGGGTTATAGCGAAGAAGAGTTCACCAAAGCTATCGACTTGTTCCAGCGCCTGGACGTCGACAAAGCGGTGGAAGACATCGACGCCTCCTTCAGCGCCCTGCGCGGCCTGGCGGAAGTGGAAGACGCCGAACTCGGCTATGTGGGCTTCTGCATGGGTGGCAAGCTCGCCTACCTCACTGCCACCCGGACCCAGGCGGCTGTCTCGGTGGGCTACTACGGGATGGGTATCGACCAGTACCTAGACGAGGCAGACAGCATCAAAGGACGGCTGGTGCTGCACTTCGCCGAACAGGATGGCTACTGCGATGCGGCAACCCGCGAGCGGGTAAGCCAGGCCTTGGCCGGCCGGCCGAAGGTCGAGCTCTACAACTATCCGGGCGTGGACCATGCCTTCGCCCGGGTCGGCGGCATGCACTACGACAAGCCCGCCGCCCAGATGGCCCACGAGCGCTCCATCGCCGCCCTCAAGCGCGAGATCGGCCCGGACTACGATCTATCGAAGCTATGGGAACAACACGTCTACCATGAGTTCAATACTCGCGACGTGCCAGCGACCATGGCCACCATGGTCGCCGAACCCTACGTCAACCACATCCCCACCATGACAGGGGGGGTTGGCTACAAGGAGCTGAGCCGCTTCTACCAGCACCATTTCGTCCACGGCAACCCGCCGGATATGAATCTAGTGCCCATCTCACGCACCGTGGGCTCATCGCAAATCGTCGATGAGTTCATCATGTCTTTCACCCACACCACCGAAATCGACTGGCTACTTCCCAACGTTGCGCCAACTGGCAAGCACGTTGAAATCCCGATGCTCGGAGTGGTCAAGTTTCGTGGCGATAAACTGTACCACGAGCATATCTACTGGGATCAGGCTAGTGTGCTAGTGCAGATTGGTCTTCTCGACCCGACTGGTCTGCCGGTGGCAGGAATCAAGACTGCGGAGAAGCTTCTTGATGAGACACTGCCATCGAACACCCTGATGCAGCGCTGGCAAACCAGCGAAGGCAAATGATTTCATGTATGGCGGCATAATCAGAAACAGATCGCCAGCACTATCAGACTGCTAATCGAAACGCCCCCCTCTGGCGAAGCGCTATCATAATTGATCAGAACCAAGGCTCCGGAAATCGCTATGCAAACGAAGAAGCTTGCTAACTTTTCATTTTTCGGCTTCCTGACATCCTTAGCGCGCAGCAGCGGGTAGCTTGTTTTTCACCTCAATGAGGAGATACCGCATGAAAATAAAAATTGGTGTATTTGTGGCGGTGTTGGCCTTCACAGCGACGTTAGGCGCTATGCCGCGTCCGGCAGAGGCTTCACAAATTACCTTGACCTACGCCTTTTTCGCGCCGTCGGGTACTTTCCCAGCCAGGCAGATGGAGCACTGGGCAAATGAGGTAAATGAACGCACCGACGGCCAGGTACGCGTGCAAACTTTCCCCGGAGGCTCACTGCTGGGAGCGCGCGATATGTACGAGGGTGTCCGCCGTGGCGTCGCTGATATTGGCCTTAGCGCTCCGGCCTATGATCCAGGGCGCTTTCCTTTGAGCTCTGGGCTAACGCTACCGCATGGGTTCCCCAACGCCACCGTGGCTAGCCTAACCTACTGGGACCTTATGCAGGAGATGCAAGCGAAGGAGTTCGACAACTTCCGCGTCATCGCCCTGTTCACTAGCGAACCAGCCTATGTGCAGTCACGCCGAGCAGTCAACGGCCTTGACGACATGCGTAATTTGCAGCTGCGCGCGACAGGCAGCGGCGTACCTAGTCTGGAGGCATTGGGCGCCTCGCCGGTCGGTATGCCCATGCCATCAGTACCGGAAGCGTTGCAAACTGGAGTAATCGAAGGCGTTGCCACCTCTCGCGAGGTGTTGCGCGACTTCCGTCTGGCGGAGAATGTCAAGTACGTCACCGACTATCCAATAGGCGTGGTAACCTTCGCAGCCCTAATGGATGAGCGTCGCTGGGAGCGACTACCGGAGAATGTGCAGCAGGTGATCGATGAACTGGGTCGAGAGATGGCCCTATGGACCGGACAGTATCACGACCAACACACGGCCGATTCAATTAGCTGGAGCCAAGAGAACTACGATCTTCAGGTCATTTCGCTATCGGATGAGGAACGGGCCACCTGGGACGAACGGCTGCAATCGCAAATTGACGACTGGAGACACGAAGCAGCCGGAAATGGTCTACCTTCCGAGCAGTTTCTAACACGGTTGCAACAGATCAGGGACGAGCACGCTGAGGAGTATCAGTAAGCTGTAAGCGCCGGGTGCCGATCGACACCCGGCATTTTCTAGGAACATCTTAGGAGCCTCGCTATGTCCAACTTGGTAAACTTCCTGCACCGAGGATGCGCGGTGATCGGAGGAATAGCCCTCTCGCTGATGCTGCTCGTGGCCGTCCTCGATATTGTGCTTAGAATGTTCGGTAGCCCGCTGCCCGGTTCCTTCGAGGTGATCGGCTGGCTGGCCGCGGTTGCGATCGGCTCGGCGCTCGGGTATACCCAGGCCTACAAAGGTCACGTCACTATTCGCCTTTTAATTGATCATTTTCCGCTCAAACTACGCCTGCTGACTGAGACGGCAATGTGGCTGCTGTCGATGCTGGTAGTTGCCACCATTTCCTACAATTTGTTCGTTTACGCCACCGATATGTACCAATACGGCTCGACGTCGGAGACACTGAGGGCGCCGGTGTACCCTTGGGTGTACGCGTTGGCCTGTAGTATGAGCGTGTTCACTATTGTTCTGCTACGCGATTTCATCTGTTCTCTAGCTGCTCTGGTCAACGGTGGCGTATGCTTCGCTACGAGTGGAGGGAGACTCTCATGAGCGCAACCATGATAGGGGTTCTCGGCTTCGCAATCATGTTTCTCATGATGCTTCTAGGTTTGCCCATCGCCTTGGCCATGATGCTGGTCGGCGCGGTAGGCGTGGCAATGGTACTCACCACCGATGCAGCGGTACACCTGCTCTCCAGCAACGTCTGGGATCAGTTTTCCTCGTATGGCCTCACGGTAGTGCCATTATTCGTACTCATGGGTCAGATCGCCTATCGCAGCGGCGTCACCGAACGTTTGTACAGTACCGCCTACACTTGGTTTGGCCGCATGCCAGGCGGTATCGCCGGCACAACCGTGCTCGCCTCCATGGGTTTCTCCGCCATATCCGGCTCGAACTCGGCCACGGCCGCTACCATGGGAACTGTGGCGATGCCGGAAATGCGCAAGTATAAATACGATGGTGGGCTGAGTACCGGTAGCGTCGCTATTGGCGGCACGCTAGGCGCGATAATTCCGCCTAGTGTACTGCTAATCGTTATCGCCGTGCAGACCGAACAGTCGGTGCTTCGTCTGTTTCTTGGCAGCTTGCTGCCCGGACTGATCCTCACCACATTGTTCGTGCTGACTATCTTCCTGCTCTGTCGGCGCAAACCCGAGCTTGGTCCGGCCGGACCAGCGACAACGCTTAGGGAGAAGCTATTGGGTCTAACTGGAGTTATAGAGGCATTAATCTTGTTCTCGATCGTCATCGGTGGGCTGTATATGGGATGGTTTACTCCCTCCGAAGCAGGTGCAGCCGGTGCCTTTGGGGCGTTGCTAATGGCCCTGGTTCGCCGCAAGCTGTCTTGGCGAGCAGCTGTGGACTGTATGAGTGAAACAATGCGCATTTCCGCCATGGTGCTGCTGTTGCTTACCGGCGCGGTGATGTTCGGACGCTTCCTTGCTATTTCACGGCTGCCGTTCGAGTTGGCTGAATGGGCATCAGCACTGCCGGTCGCTCCCGAACTGATCTTGGTGGTCTTGCTGCTAATCTATCTGTTGGGCGGCATGCTGATGGATGCACTGGGTTTTCTGGTGGTTACTCTGCCGATTTTCTTCCCACTGGCTGCAGTTCTCGGATTCGACCCGATCTGGTTTACCGTCTTGCTGACCCTGGTGACTAGTTTAGGATCCGTAACACCACCGGTGGGGGTTAATGTCTTCATCGTCAGTAGCTTTGCTCCTGAGGTCCCTATACAGACGATATTCAAAGGTGCAGGCGTATTCATCATCTCATATATCGTTTTAATTGCCGCGATCATTGCCTTTCCCGCTATCGTGCTCGCACTGCCCACCAGCATGTAACGCCGCGCGCGAAAACGGGACCTGATCTTTCCTAGATTTTGTACGGAAAGTCGGCGAGCAAAGGCCAGACAAGGCAAAAACCGGCGAAAAGACGGAGTTCACGGGGTGTAAATGAGTGCTTTGAGCCGATTTTTAACGCCGTATGGGTGAGCGCAGGCAGTTTTCGTACAGAGCCCAGGAGCCCTTGACCCCGGCGGGTGCAACAGGCCCTGCTCACGAAGGAGGGCACAGCATCGATCACCGAGATCGCCATGGGCTGGGGCTTTACCCATATGGGCCGCTTCAGCCTCGCCTATCGGCAGGCGTTCGGCGAATCCCCGAGCGAGACACGGCGAGGCAAGGGACAGGACACCCCCTAGCGGACGACTCGGGGCGCCGGTTTCCCCTCGGCGCCGAAAGGGGATACCTTTAGGTGATTGGCTATCGCCTGACCAAGATGGCAGAATAACAACGCCAGTTCGCATTACGTACCCAAGAACGATATGCGAACACCGCCTCGACCGCCCCCGGGCCCTGTGGCCCCAAGATAACGACTATCGCGGCGAGGCCAGGAGGAACCATGACCGTACCCCTGACCCGACAACGGATCGCCGCCGAGTTTCACCAACCCGACTCGGCCTGCCGCTGGATGTGCCAGGTCAATGGCCCCCATCGCCTGGAAGTGCCCCAACCGCGTCAGCTCAGCTTTCGCCACCAGGGCACCCGCCTGGGCAATGTGTCCATCGGCACTATCGAGTACGCGACCCGGGTGACCGTCGGCATCGCCGACCTGACCCACAGCTACAGCATCAGCCTGCCCCTGCAGGGGGCCCAGAGCATCGAGTACCAGGGCGCGGCCTTCGACTCCGATGCCGCCGTGGGCGCGATCATCTCGCCCAGCCAGCCGCTGCGCCTGAGCATGGATGAGCAGTGCCAGAAGCGCCTGGTGCGCCTCTCCCGCCAGGCCCTGGAACACAAGCTCTCGCAACTGCTGCGCCGCCAGCTATCGCAGCCGGTGATCTTCGACCCGCGTATGCCGCTGAGCGGCACGGTGAAGGAGTGGTGGCAGATGGTCGCCAACCTGCAGGAGATGCTGCATGCCGAGGGCTCGCTGTGTGACATCCCCGAGGTGTGGAGCAACTTCGAGAACTCGCTGATCACCAGCCTGCTCTATACCCAGCCCCACAACTACTCCAGCGAGCTGCTGGGCCGCCAGCAGGGGCGCCCCGCCTACCTGAGCGACCTCGAAGCGCTGCTGCATGAGTCCCTGGATCGCCCCCTGGGGCTGGCCGACCTGGAGCGGGCCGCCGGCGTCTCCCGGGAGCGTCTCTACCGGGACTTCCATACCCACTACGGGGTCTCCCCCATCGCCTACTTCCGCCAGTTGCGCTTCGACTATGTGCGCCAGCGCCTGGAGCGGGCCGCCCCCAACGAGAGCGTCTCGAGCATCGCCATGGATTGCGGCTTCCAGCAATTGGGGCGTTTCTCCAAGGAGTACAAGGCGCGCTACGGCGAGCTGCCCTCCGAGACCCTCAAGCGTTCGGCCGCCGCGCCGCTGCAATAAGGCCGCCACAACGACGAAGGCGCCGATGGTCTCCCATCGGCGCCTTCGTCGTGATCGGCCGTCTTAGCGATGTACGGCGTCGCGGATACGCCGCGCCGTCTGCTGCAGCAGCGGCAGCAGCCGCCGGGTCAGGGTCTCATGGTCGATCCGCGCGGCATTGGTGCTGACGTTGATGGCGCCGATCAGCTTACCGCCGCCATCGAAGGCCGGCACCGCCAGGGAGCGCAGCCCCGGGTCCAGCTCCTGGTCGACGATGGCGTAGCCCTGCTCGCGGGCCTCCTCGATACGCGCGCGCAGCGTCGCCGGGTCGGTGACGCTGCGCTCGGTATGCGGTTCCAGGGTCACCCGCGCCAGGTAGGCGTCGAGCTCGGCGGCCGGCAACTGGGCCAGCAGCACCCGGCCCATGGAGGTGTAGGCCGCCGGCAGCCGGGTGCCCACCGAGAGGGTGATGGCCATCAGCCGATGGCGAGCCGCCGAGCGCGCCACATAGGTCACCTCGTCACCGTCCAGCACTCCCAGGGAGGAGGATTCGCCGCTCTCGGCGGTGATCTCCTCCAGGTACTGCTGGATCACGCCGCGGTAATCGTTGGCCGAGAGGAAGGCATAGCCCAGTTGCAGCACCTTCGGGGCCAGCTCGAAGCTGCGCCCCTGCTTGCGCATATAGCCCAGGGCATGCAGGGTCAGCAGGAAGCGCCGCGCCTTGGCGCGGTTCATGCCGGTACGGGCCGCCACCTCGCTGAGGGTCATGCGCGGATGGGCCTCGTCGAAGGCCTGGATCACCTCGAGGCCACTGGCCAGGGCGGTGACGAAGTCACGGTCGTCCGGGCTCAGGGTCGCTTCCTGGGGGGATGTCTCCATCTGCTGCTTGCCTCCGCCTCGGGCTGCCATCGAAGGCCCTACTCTAGCACGGCGGGGCGAACAAATGTTCGCCCCGCCGTGCCGTTGCCGCGACCTCAGTCGTCATGGCGATAGAGCTTGAGGATGCTGGAGAAGTCCAGGTCGCCGTGCTCCCGGGCATGCAGGGCGAAGAGGTTGCGGGCCTGGGAGCCCATCGGCACCGCCGAGCGGGAGCCCAGCGCCAGCTCCCAGGCCAGCCCCAGGTCCTTGGCCATCAGGTTGGTGAGGAAGCCGCCCTGATAGCCCCGGGAGGCCGCCGCGTTCTCCATCACGCCGGGCCAGGGGTTGTAGCCGTTGAGCACCCAGTTACCGCCGCTGCTCTGACGCATGATCTCGGAGAGCACCGCCGGGTCGAGGCCGTTCTCCACCCCCAGGGCCAGGGCCTCGGCGGTGCCGCTCATCAGGATGCCCAGCAGCATGTTGTTGCAGATCTTGGCCACCTGGCCGGCACCCACCGCGCCGGCATGGAAGATATTCTTGCCCATGCCCTCCAGCACCGGCCGCGCCTGGGCGAAGCCCGCCTCGCTGCCGCCGACGATAAAGGTCAGGGTGCCCGCCTTGGCGCCCCCCACCCCGCCGGAGACCGGCGCATCCAGGTAATCCAGGCCGCGCTCGGCGGCGGCCGCCGCCACCTCCCGGGCATCCTCCGGGGCGATAGTGGAGGCATCGATGATCAGGGTCCCGGCATCGAGGCTCGCCAGCAGCCCCGGCGCCCCGTCGCGGCCCAGGTAGAGCCCCTTCACATGGGCCCCGGCGGGCAGCATGGAGATCACCACCCCGGCCCCCTCGACCGCCGCCGCGGCGCTCGCGGCGACACTGGCCCCGGCCTCGCCCAGGGCGCGCATCGCCTCGGTCGAGAGATCGAAGACATGCAGGTCGTGGCCGGCGGCGACCAGGTTGGTGGCCATGGGGGCGCCCATATTGCCCAGGCCGATAAAGGCGATTCGCATGATAGTCACTCCTTGCGGTGGTTTTCGTAAGTCAGCCCAACAGCAGCGCCGGTAGCCCGGTCACCAGACTCGGGAAGAGGGCCAGCAGCACGCAGGCCAGCAGGATCAGCAGGCAGAAGGGAATCACCGCCTTATAAAGATGGACGATCTCCACGCCGGGAGGTGCCACCCCCTTGAGGTAGAAGAGCGCATAGCCGAAGGGGGGCGTCAGGAAGGAGGTCTGCAGCACCACCGCCACCATCACCACGAACCACAGCAGGTCCACGCCCATGGCCTCGACGATGGGCAGCATGATCGGGAAGCTGAGCAGCACGATGCCGGTCCAGTCGAGGAACATGCCCAGCACGAAGACCAGCAGCAGCATCAGCAGCAGGGCCCCGGTGGTGCCGCCGGGCATGGCCATCACCAGCTCCTGGATCACCCGCATGCCGCCGCCCCGGGTGAAGACCCCGGTGAAGGCGGTGGCGCCCACCAGCACGAACATCACCATGGTGGTGGTCTTGCTCGCCTCCAGGAAGCTGCGGTAGCAGGTGCGCGGCCGGCGATCGCCGAACACCAGGAAGAGCACGAAGGCCAGCAGCACGCCGATGGCCGAGGCCTCGGTGGCGGTGGCGACCCCGGTGAACAGCGCCCCCAGCACGCCGAGGATCAACCCCATGGGCGGCAGCACGTACTTGAGCAGCATCACCAGCAGCTCGCCGAGCCCAGTCTCGGCGCGCTCCTCGGCGCCCACCGGCGGGCCGTACTCGGGCTTGAAGAAGCACACCACCAGCACATAGAGGGCATACATGGCGCCCAGCAGCAGCCCCGGCACCAGGGCCCCGGCGAACAGCGCCCCCACCGAGACCGGCGAGTAGCTGGCCATCAGGATCAGCATGATGCTGGGCGGAATCAGGATGCCCAGGCAGCCGCTGGCCATGATCACCCCGGTGCTGAGCTGGGTGTGGTAGCCATGGCGCAGCATCGGCACCAGGGCGATCATCCCCATCACCGCGATGGAGGCGCCGACGATGCCGGTGGTGGCGGCCAGCAGCACCGAGACGATCACCACGGTCAGCGCCAGGCCGCCGCGCACCCGCCCCAGCAGCAGGCGCATCACCTGGAACATCTTCTCGGTGACCCCGGAGTCGTTGAGAAAGCGCGCCATCAGGATAAACAGCGGGATGGCCACCAGCACATAGTTGTCCATGGCCCGCCCGTAGACGTTGTTGATGATCGAGCCCAGCACCTGGGGACCCGGCCCCAGGTAGGCGGCCACCACCGCCACGCCGCCCAGCACGAAGGCCAGGGGATGGCCCATGAAGAGCCCCACCAGCAGGCCGGCGAACATGAACAGGGTCAGCAGCTCGGCGCTCATGGCGTCTCCTCCCGGCGCAGTTCGAGGAAGGCGCGGATCACCACGGCGATGGCCTGCAGGAGGATGGCCACGGCGGCGATCACGATCACCGCCTTCACCGGATAGACCGGGATGGCCACCATGCCGTAGGTGGTCTCGCCACGGCTGAAGGAGCGCATGAAGAAGCTCCAGCCGAAGCTGAGCAGCAGGTAGATAAAGGGCACGAAGAAGATCAGGTAACCGAGCAGCACCAGCGCCGCCTGCTTGCGCCGCGACAGCAGGCGCTTGATCACGTCCACCTCCACATGGGCATGATGGCGAAGCCCATAGGCCGCCAGCAGCATGAAGTGGGCGCCGAACAGCATCTTGGTGATATCGAAGGCCCAGTCGCTGGGGCGACCGCTGAAGAAGCGCAGGCCGATATCGTAGAGCACCACCAGGGCGATCACCGCGATCAGCGGCGCCAGCAGGCGGCCGAACCACTCATTGATGGCATCGATGGCCTTGGCAATGGCCTCCATCACGACCTCCTCTAGGCGATGCGCTGCGGGGAAAGGCCCACCCGATGGGCGGGCCGTATCGGGGCTAAGCGATGGCAGGCGCCTAGAGGCAGGCCTCGAGCTCCTCCAGGGAGGGCAGGTTGTCGTGGCTGCGACTCATGTTGAAGGGCGCGGAGATATCGCGCCAACTGGCGTAGTGCTCCAGGTAGCCGACCATGGAGTGGTAGACCCGGGCATGCATGGGGTTCTCGCAGGCGCCCTGCAGGATCACCTCGTTGGTGATCTCCTGGATCCGCGCCAGGTCCTCGTCGGAGAACTGGGAGATCTGTACCCCGGCCTCGGCGAAGGCCTCGGCTCCCTCGGTGGAGCCCCGCTCGGACCAGGCCAGGGACCAGGCCATGGTGGCCTCGGCGGCGATGCGCAGCTTCTGCCGGGTCTCCTCGGAGAGGGCATCCCAGGCGTCGCGGTTGATCATCACCCCGAAGACGCTGGCGCTCTGGTGCCAACCGGGCACCGCCCAGTAGTCCACCACCTCGGCGAAGCCGGCGCCGAAGTCGACCCCCGGGGTGGAGAACTCGGCGCCATCCACCACGCCCCGCTCCACCGCCTGGTAGATCTCGCCCCCGGAGAGGGTCACCTGGGAGCCGCCCAGCTGCTCCAGCACCCGGCCCTGATCGCGGCCGGAGAGACGCAGTCGCTTGCCCTCCAGGTCGGCCAGGCTCTCGATGGGGGTGCGGCCCATGAAGCCCGATTCGTTGTTGGTGATGCCGTAGGGCAGATAGACCAGGCCGTATTCGCCGTAGATCTCCTGGTAGAGGTCGAAACCGCCCCACTCGAGGATCCAGTTCATGTAGTCCACGGCATTGAACAGGCTGGTGGTGGTGCCCAGGGGCGAGAAGGCCGAGTTGCGCCCGGCCCAGTAACCGGGCCAGTCGCCGGAGGCCTCGATGCTGCCGCTCTCGGCGGAATCGAAGACCTCGGTGCCCGGCATCAGGGTGCCACCGGCGTGAAATTCGATCTGCAGCTCGTCGCCGGTCAGCAGATTGGCCAGCTCGACCCAGTGACGGTCGATCTCGATCAGCGCCAGGCTATCGGGCCAGGTGGTGGTCATGGTCCACTGCTGCTGGGCCTGGGCGCCGGTGGAGAGGCCCGCCAGGGCGATGCCGGCGACCAGGGTGGATACCGCGAAGCTCACTCGTCTTGTCATTGGTGCTCGCTCCTTGTGATCGGTCGGCCCGTGCCCTGATGCACGCCCTGCTGGCTTCCCTCCCGTGGGAGGAAGCCGGCGCCTCGCCGGGCCGGAATTCTTGTCGTTATCCGCCGATGACCCAGACCATTAGGTAAAGCCAATACGGCTCCATCGAGTGTAGACAGGGGAATCGTTGGCGAACAACGCACAATAGAGCAAGGCACTTGTGCATTACTGCACAAGCGCCTCGTCGTCTCGGGATCCGGTGGCAATAGAAGTGGAGCGATACCCGCGGCCTGCCTCGGGCGCCTCAGGTGCCGCAGAAGGTGCGGAAGACCCGCGCGCTGGGCGGCGCCGGCAGGGCAAAGTCGTCACGGCCGGGCTGCTCGCTAAAGGGTTCGGCGAGCACCTCGCGCAGGGTCTCGAAGGGGCCGAAGTCGTCGTTCTCCACGGCGGCGGCGATCATCGCCTCCACCTGGTGGTTGCGGGGAATATACAGCGGATTGACCGCGTTCATCCGCTCGGCGATGGCCTCGGGGCCGGCGTCTTCGGCGCTCAGTCGCTCGCGCCAGCGGGGCAGCCACTGCCGCAACGCCGTATCGTCATCGAACCGCTCGAGCAGCGCCGGGGCGTCCGCCTCGACCGCTTCACTCAGGCGGCGGAAGCTCAGGGTAAAGTCGGCACGCCCGGCGTGCATCGCCTCGAGCAGGGCCTCGACCAGTTCCCGGTCGCCCTCCGCCTCGGTCACCAGCCCCAGCTTGGCGCGGAATACCGCCAGCCACTCGGCCTCGTAGGCCGGCTCGAAGGCCTGGATCAGCTCGGTGGCCCGGGCGATGCCCCGCTCCTGGTCGTCGTCGATCAGCGGCAGCAGGGTCTCGGCCAGCCGCGCCAGGTTCCACTGGGCGATCCACGGCTGGTTGCGATAGGCGTAGCGCCCACCATCATCGATGGAACTGAACACGGTGCGCGGGTCATAGGCCTCCATAAAGGCGCAGGGGCCGTAGTCGATGGTTTCGCCGGCCACCGAGCAGTTGTCGGTGTTCATCACCCCATGGATAAAGCCGAGGCCCATCCATTGGGCCACCAGGCGGATCTGCCGCGCCTGGACCGCCGCCACCAGGGCCAGGTAACGCTCGCCCTCATCCCGCTCGAGCAAGCTCGGATAGTGGCGCTCGATCACCAGGTCGGCCAGGGTCTTCACCGCCTCCCGGTCGCCCCGGGCGGCGAAGTACTGGAAGGTCCCCACGCGGATATGGCTCGACGCCACCCGGGTCAGGATGGCGCCGGGCTCGGGCAGGCCGCGGAAGACCTGCTCGCCGGAGGTGACCGCGGCCAGGGCCCGGGTGGTGGGCACCCCGAGGCGGTGCATGGCCTCGCTGATCAGGTACTCCCGCAGCACCGGCCCCAGCGGTGCGCGGCCGTCGCCGCCCCGGGCGAACGGCGTGCGGCCGGCGCCCTTGAGCTGGATATCCCGGAGCCGCCCGTCCCGGTCGGTGACCTCCCCCAGCAGCACCGCCCGACCGTCGCCGAGGCGCGGGTTGAAGCCGCCGAACTGGTGGCCCGCATAGGCCTGGGCGAGGGGTTCGGCGCCGGCCGGCACGGCATTGCCGGAGAACCAGGCGGTGGCCTGGGCCTCGTCGAAGGCGGTCAAATCGAAGCCCAGCGCCTCGGCCAGCGGGCGGTTGAAGGCCACCAGGCGCGGCGCCGCCACTGGGTCAGGGGTGAAGGGCTCGTAGAAGTGCGCCGGCAGGCGGACATAGCGCAGGGTGAAGTCGGGAAACATGGCAGGCTCCGCAATCGGACAATGGCGCTTACTCTACGGATGACCGCGAAGACTGGCCACCATTCCCCGCCTCACCCACTCGATGCTTCAGGCGCCCTCGCCCCCGGGGGAGAGCTGCTCGCGGATCAGCTCGGCCAGGCGCCGGGCGGGCTCCGCGGGGCGGTGCGGCGGCCGATGCAGGGCCAGTTCCACGGCAGGCAGGGGCGGCAGGCCGCTGCTGGCCTCCAGCACCCGCAGTTCCGGCGTCAGCATGTTCTGGGTCACCACCACGATGGCCAGGCCCGCCTGCACCACCGGGGTCAGGCCGGCCATGGACTGGCTGGTATAGGCGAGGCGCCAGTCGCGCCCGGCGGCGGCCAGCACCTGCTCGGCCACCTCGCGAAACAGGTCCGCCCCCGGCGAGTAGAGCGCCAGTGGCAGGGGATCCACCAGCGACGGCTGCCGCTGGCTGCCCACCGCCCAGGCCAGGGGTTCGCGGCGGATCACCTCGCCCCCCGGCGAGTGGCGCTGGCGGGTCACCAGGGCCAGGTCCAGCTCGCCCTGGCGCACCCGCCCCACCAGGTCGGCGCTGGTGGCGCAGACCACCTGCAGGCGCACCTCGGGATAGAGCTGATGGAAGTAAGCGAACACCGAGGTCAACAGGGACGCATAGTCCTCGGGAATCCCCAGCGTCAGCTCCCCCACCACCCGGCGGGTGCGCATATCGGCCAGGGCCTCGTCGTTGAGGGCCAGCAGGCGGCGGGCATGGCCCAGCAGGCGCTGGCCCTCGGCGGTGAAGCGGATGCGCCGTCCCTCCCGCTCGTGGAGCGCCACGCCGAGGGCCTCCTCCAGGCGCCGCAACTGCATGCTGACGGTGGACTGGGTATAGGCCAGGCGCCGGGCGGCGGCGGTCACGCTACCGGTATCGGCCACCGCCACCAGGGTGCGCAGCAGGCTCAGGTCGAGGGTCTCGGCACGCATCAATACATCACCAGTTTTGATGAATTGGATCAATAAAGATCGATTTTATGATGAGTATGGAACGAATAGGCTGCCATCGTCATCCCCGGCAGGAGGCCCGACAGCCTCCCAGGAGCCCCGACCATGCAGACAGCGACTTCCGCACGCCATCACGCCGCCTGGCAGGGCCCCGCCGCCGCCGGCCTGGCGGTGCTGCTCTGGGCCCTGGTCCCGCTGCTGGCCGGCCTCGCCGAGACGCTGCCGCCGCTGCGCCTGGCCTGCCTGGCGCTGCTGGGGGGCGCCCTGGCCACCCTGCCGATGGCCCGGGGGCGGCCCCAGGAGCCGCCCCTCGCCGGTAAGTCCTGGTGGCTGGTGCATCTCGGCATGCCGCTGCTGATCGTCGGCGCGGTGGGCGCCTGCTTCGCGGCGCTGCGGCTGGCCCCGGTGGCCGAGGCGGCGCTGATCACCTACACCTGGCCGCTGCTCTTCCTGCTGGCCGGTGAGTGGCTGACCCGGCGACGCCTGCGCCCGGCGACCCTGGGCGGGAGCGCCCTGGCCTTCGCCGGCGCCGCCCTGCTGGTGGCCCCCGAGGCCCTGGCCGGGGGCTTCTCCGGGGCCTGGGGCGGCTATTTTCTGGCCCTGCTGACGGCACTCTGTTGGGCGCTCTACTCCCTGGCCTGCGGCCACCCCGGGCTCGGCCTGCGCCGCCGCCTGCCCCGGCTGCTGCTGATCGCCAGCCTGATCACCGGCGCCGCCAGCCTGGGGCTCGAAGGGGTGATCGCCCCGCCGGATACCCAGGCCCTGCTGGCCGCCGCCGCCCTGGGGCTGGGCCCCTATGGCCTGGCCATGCTCGCCTGGGAGCGCGCCCTCCAGGATCCCCGGGGCCGGCGCCTGGGCCACCTGGCCCATGGGGTGCCGGTACTGGCCAGCCTCTTCCTGGTGATGGCGGGCATGACCACGGCGGACTGGCGCCTGCCGGTGGCGGCGACGCTGGTCATGGCCGGCAGCCTCGCCGCCAGCCGCTGAGCGCGTTTCACGACACTGGGCGACATTCCCCTCCCGGTCTCGACCGATTGGACATTTTTCCGCGAGCTCAGTAGGGTATGGCCTCCTCGGGATCACCAACAACGCCCACAATCGATCCCATGCGGCCCCATCAGCGGGCCCCTGGTCTTGCCTCACCGCAGACTGGATCACCGTACCTTCGACTGACCGTCGACGACGCCATCGATAGAGAAGGAATCCATGTCGCGCCACTATGCCGATGAGGGCCGGTGCATGCCGCGCCGCCCGCCGCCCAGCCTCCCCTTCCCGGGGTAACGCCTTCCCCACGGCGCCAACTGCCGTGCTCGCTCGCTAGGCTATGTCCGAAAACTGCCTGGGCCGCGGTATCGCTCTGCCAATCGCCGTCCGAACCGGCCGTCCGCGACCGGCCGTTGATGCCTGCCCGAGGCGTGCCCCCGTCATGTCATCACCGCGACAGGCGTGTCGATTCGCTCGACACGCCCCGATCGCCTCCGTTTCATCGACCGAGGGACTGCCCTTGAACAGCGAATCGCTTTATCAATTCTCGACCCCGACCGTGATCCTGCTGCTGCTGGCCTTCTACGGCGGCACCTACCTGCTGACCCTCGGCATCCGCAAGAAACACGAGGATGCCGATGCCTTTATGGTCTCCAATCACCGGGTCGGCTTCGGCATCGGCGCCGCCAGCATGACCGCCACCTGGATCTGGGCCGCCTCCTTCTACGCCGCCGCCACCTCCGGCTATACCTATGGCGTCTCGGGCCCCATCCATTACGGCCTGTGGGGCGCGCTGATGATCCTCTTCATCTACCCCTTCGGCCGGCGCTTCCGTAAGCTCGCGCCCAATGCCCACACCCTGGGCGAGCTGATTCACGCCCGCCACGGCAGCTCCAGCCAGCTGATCCTGGCACTCTCCAATGTGCTGGGCAGCGTGATCAGCCTGATGGTCAACTTCACCGCCGCCGGCGCCCTGGTCGCGGTGCTCTCGCCGCTCTCCTTCCAGGCCGGGGTGATCATCGCCGGCGTCGGCGTGCTGCTCTACACCCTGTGGTCCGGCTTCCGCGCCTCGGTGCTGACCGACTTCGCCCAGTTGGTGGCACTGATGGCCATCGCCGTGGTGATCATTCCCGCGGTCTTCTTCGCCATGGGCGGCCCCACCGAGCTGGTCGCCGGCCTCGACAACCTGACGCCGGAGCAGGCCGACTTCTTCTCCATGGACGCCATCCTCAACCAGGGCGCGCCCTTTTTCGTCGCCGTGCTGGCCTACGCCATCGGCAACCAGACCATCTCCCAGCGCCTGTTCGCGGTGAACGAGGAGCACATCAAGCCGACCTTCCTCACCGCCACCGTCGGCTATGGGGCCATCGTTATCGGCCTCGGCATGATCGGCCTGATGGCCCTGACCCTGGGCGTCGAGCCCATGAACGGCGACATGAACAACCTGATTCCGCAGATGGTCTCCGGCTACCTGCCGCCGCTGTTTATCGCCCTGTTCTTTATCCTGGTGATCGGCTCGCTCTCCTCCACCGCCGACTCCGACCTCTCGGCGCTGTCGGCGATCATGATGGCCGACGTCTACGGCAAGAACCTCGCCCGCGGCCAGGCCGACCCCAGGCGCATGCTGCTGGTCGGTCGCCTGACCATGATCGTCGCCACCCTGGTGGGCATCGTTTTCGCCAGCTTCTCGCTGGATATCCTGGTGATGCTGGTCTTCGTCGGCGCCCTCTGGGGTGCCATCGTCTTCCCGGTGATCGCCAGCTGCTTCTGGAACCGGGTCACCAACGCCGCCTTCACCACCTCGGTGCTGGTGGCCATGGTGCTGTTCTGCGCGGCGCGCTTCGAGCTGCTACCGCTGACCGGCGCTAGCGGCCTCTTCTTCGAACTGCTCGCCAGCATCGGCGGTGGCGTGATCATCGGCCTGATGGTGTTCGGCTTCCTCGGCCGCACCGCGGGCTTTATCGCCGGCGCCCTGGCGCTGGTTGCCATGCTGCTCTTCGCCACCGGCTTCCTGCGCGACTACACGGTGCTGCTGGCCTCCCTCACCGCCTATGGCGCCAGCACCCTGGTCTGCGTGGTGATGAGCCTGACCAGCCGTCAGCCGGACTTCGATTTCGCCACCATCCGCGAGCGGGTCGGCGACTATGAGACCACCCATGACGCCTCGCCCGCCGAGGAAGGCGACGCCATCCCGGCCTCCCCCCGCCTGGCCAGCCAGCGCTAAGCGATCCCATGATGTCGCGGTGCCGCCTGTCGGCACCGCCCAGAGGAGAGAAACGATGACCACACTCTTTGGCTTCTACGTATTGATCTGGCCCGCCCTGACCCTGGGCGTGCTGATCCTGATCTGCCGCGCCGTGCTGCGCGACCGCCGCGAGGCGCGCCGCGAGAAACGCGAGCTGGTCTGATCGACGCCCGATGGCCTCGGTGCTAGCCCCATAGCACACGGTACCGAGGCCTTGCTGCTCAGGGGCGAATTGCTCCATCAACCGAAGCACTGGCATACCCTCCGCTCCCGATAAAGGGCTACCATGTCGTGGGTTCGGTTCGCTTAGGCATCGAGGCATGCCAATCTTTGGGTAAACACCATGAAGGATCATCAGCTCAAGGCCCTGGTCCAGGTGGCGGACTGTGGCTCCATCCGTGCCGCGGCACGCGCCATGCACCTGAGTCCCAGCGCCCTGACCAAGGCACTGCGGGAGCTGGAGGAGGACGTGGGCGCCGAGCTATTGACCCGCAGCTACAAGGGCGTCGAGTTCACCCCGGCCGGTAGCGCCCTGCTGGTGCGGGCGAGGCTGGTACTTACGACCCTGGACAAGGCCCGGGACGAGGTCCGCTACCTGCGTGGCGGCGCCGGCGCCAAGATCACCGCGGCCATCACCCCCACCATCGCCACCACCGCCCTGCCCGGGGTATTGAAGGATTTCGAACGCCTTCAGCCCGATGCCCAATTGACCCTGATCGAAGGCATGATGACCAGCGTCATTCCCGCCCTTCACGAGGGCAGCATCGACTTCGCCGTGGTCATCACCGATCCCGAGGACCTGCCCCATGACATGGATTTCGAGCCCCTGGGCCTGGTCAGGGGCACGGTGGTGGGCCGCGAGGGCCATCCCCTGGCCGACGCCCGGGAGTGGTCGGAGCTCAGGAACGCCCGCTGGGTACTCAACCTGATCCATGGCAGCACCGGCCATCACCTGCTGGACTGGCTGGAGCGCAGCGGCCTGGAGCGTCCCGTCAACCCGGTACTCTGCACCTCGCCGACGCTGATGCTGGAGCTGACCCGACACACCGACCTGATCGGCTTCGGCCCGGAACCCCTCTTCCTCGATCCGGTGTTCAGTGTCGGCGTGCAACGCTTTACCGAACTCCCCGCCGCGCCCCCCATGAGCCTGGGTATCCTGACCCTGAGAGGCGTGCCCTTGAGTGCCGCGGCCCGCCCCCTGGCGGAGCTCTTCGCCCGCCATATTCGTCAACCGACGCCCGTGCTCTCTTCCTGAGACCCGCCCACCGGGGCCCACCCGATGGCGATACTTTTTCCGCAATGCCAACCCCTGGTGCACACCAACTCCATCATCATCCCCCACCGGGGATGCCAAAGATGATGCCGAGACGCATATAAAAAAGTCTTTATTTTTATAAAGTTATAAAAATTCTTCGGCTCTCATCCCAGACGAAGACGGCTCCTTAACTCGCTCGTTTCCCCATTGTTCGTTTCCGCGTGCCCCTTGTCTCGGCTCCATGGCCGTTTGACTCTTCAGGGGCCGGGTGCTTAATTCCACACGTACCAGATACAAAAACAAGTTTCATATATAAACAACATATGATCTTTCCCAATCTCGCTCCCGAGACTCCAACCCGGAGAAAAACAATGCGCCTGACCCGCCGACTGCTGCTGACCTCCGCCATCGCTTCCGCCGCCCTGCTCTCCACGGGTCTGCAGGCCGATGCCTATCCCGATCAGCCGGTCACCATCGTGGTCTCCTATCCGCCGGGGGCCGACACCGATGCCATGGCCCGGCTATTCGCCGACAAGCTGACCGAACGCCTCGGCCAGCCGGTGGTGGTGGAGAATCGCCCGGGGGCCGGCGGCACCATCGGCAACGGCACCGTGGCCCGGACCGAGGCCGACGGCTACACCCTGCTCTATACGCCCAACCCCTTTACCACGGCGCCCCTGGTGATGGACCTGCCGGAGGGGGCCAGCTACGACGTCCTCGAGGGGTTCGATCCGATCATCCTCGCCGCCCATCAGGCGGTGCTGGTGGTGGCCAATCCCGAGACCGGCATCGAGACCATCGACGACCTGGTCACCCAGGCCCACAACGGCCAGAACCTCAGCTACGGCAGCCCCGGCGCCGGCTCGCCGATGCATATCGCCGCCGAGTGGCTCAACCGCGAGGCCGAGATCGAGGCCCTGCATATTCCCTATCGTGGCGTCAGCCCCATCGTCCCCGATGTCCTGGCCGGGCATATCGACCTGGGCTACGTGACCTATGGCCCGGTGGCCCAGTTGATCGAGTCGGGGCGCCTCAACCTGGTGGCCATCACCGACCCGCAGCGCTCGCCGGTGCTGGAGGGCATCCCCACCATCGCCGAACAGGGCTACGACGCGGTACGGCTCGGCGCCTGGCATGGCCTGATGGCGCCCAGCGGCACCCCGGAGGAGGTCATCGAGACCCTCAACGCCCAGATGAATGCCATCCTCGAGATGCCCGAGGTGATCGAGCAGATGGCCCAGTTCGGCGCCGTGCCCGCCGGTGGCGAGCCGGAGGCGCTGGCCGAGATCAACGCCGATGACTACGCCCGCCTCTCGGCGATCATCGAGGAGCTGGGCATCACCGCCGACTAAGGCGCATTCACCATCGACACCGCCGGGAGGCGGTCCGCCTCCCGGGATCGTCTCCCTGCCGACAGCGACGGGAATCCCATGATCGATCGAGATATCAGAAGCCTGCTCGGCGGCGGCCTGCTGGCCCTGCTCGGCCTCTTCACCGCCTGGTACGCCTATGGCCACTACTCTCTGGGCACCTTCTCCCGCATGGGCCCGGGCTTCCTGCCGGTGATCCTCGGCGGTGTCCTGGCGCTGCTGGGCCTGATCGTCGCCCTCCCCGCCTGGTGGCGCCGTGGGGAACCTCTGCGCGGTGACTGGGCCAGCGCCGGCTTCGTGGTGGCCAGCATCGTCGTCTTCGCGCTGCTGTTGAAGGAACTGGGCCTGGTCATCGCCGCCATCGCCGCGGCCCTGATCGCCCTGGTCCCCGATCAAAGCCTCGGCCGCGGCACCAAGCTCAAGGTGGCCCTGGCCATCGCGGCCATCACCTACCTGATCTTTATCCAGGGCCTGAGCATGAACCTGCCCGCCTGGCCCAGGTTCGGCTAAGAGACCGAGCCGCCCGGGACGTCACGACGCCCGGGCTCCCCATCCACCCTCATTATCCGGAGGCATGCCATATGGGCACCCTGGAAGCCTTGCTATTGGGTCTGCAGGATGCGACCCAGCCGACCATGCTGCTGTACTGCTTTATCGGGGTCTTCCTCGGCACCCTGGTGGGGGTCTTGCCCGGGGTGGGCGCCATGGCGGCCATCTCGCTGTTGCTGCCGATCACCTATTACATCCCTTCCACTGCCGCTCTGGCCATGCTGGCAGGGGTCTTCTATGGCTCCCAGTACGGCGGCTCCATCGCCTCGATCCTGCTCAATATCCCCGGCACCCCGGCCTCGGCGGTCACCAGCCTGGATGGCTACCCCATGGCCAAACAGGGGCGTGCCGGGGTGGCCCTATTTATCGCCATGTCGGCCTCCTTCGTCGGCTCCATCCTCGGCCTGCTGCTGCTGGCGGCCCTGGGGCCGGTGCTCTCCGAGATCGGGCTCTCCTTCGGCCCCGCCGAGTACTTCTCGTTGATGCTGATGGGGCTGATCGCCGCCTCGGCGGTGGGTTCCGGCTCCGCCGCCAAGAGCCTGGCCATGGTGGTGCTGGGGCTGCTGCTGGGCATGGTGGGCACCGATATCAATACCGGCCTGGTGCGCTTCAACTTCGGCATGGCGGAGTTGATGGATGGCATCAACCTGGTGGCCCTGGCCATGGGGCTGTTCGGCCTCTCCGAGGTGATCTCCAGCATGCGCCTGGGCGGCGGGGAGCGACGTACCCCGCGGTTTTCCCTGCGCTCCATGCTGCCCAAGCGCCTCGACCTGCGCCGCGCGGTGCCGGCCATGCTGCGCGGCACCGCCATCGGCAGCTTCTTCGGCACCATGCCCGGCACCGCCTCCGGCCTCTCGCCCTTCATGTCCTATGCGGTGGAGAAGAAGCTGGCCAGGGAGCCCGAGCGCTTCGGCCAGGGGGCCGTCGAGGGCATCGCCGGCGCCGAATCCTCCAACAGCTCCGGGGCCATGACCGCCTTCGTGCCGACCCTGACCCTGGGGATCCCCGGCGACGTGGTCATGGCGCTGATGCTCGGCGCCATGATGCTCCACGGCATCCAACCGGGACCGCTGATGATCTCCGAGAATCCGGTGATGTTCTGGAGCCTGGTGGTCAGCTTCGGCATCGGCAACCTGCTGCTGCTGGTACTCAATATGCCGCTGATCGGCCTCTGGACCGCCCTGCTGCGCATCCCCTTCAGCATGCTCTACCCGGCGATCATCATCTTCATCTGCCTGGGCGTGTACAGCGTCAACAACAACGTCTTCGACGTCTATGTGGTAGCGGCGATCGGCGCCCTGGGCTATGGGCTGAGCCTGCTGAACTTCAGCCCCGCTCCCCTGCTGCTGGGCTTCGTGCTCGGCCCGCTGCTGGAGGAGAACCTGCGTCGCGCCCTGCTGCTCTCCCGCGGCGATCCCATGACCTTTATCGAGCGCCCGGTGAGCGCCGGCCTGCTGGCGGTCTGCCTGGGCCTGCTGCTATGGGCCGCCGCCTCGGCCATCCGCGGCCTGCGCCGCCGGAGCCACGGCCACCCCGGCGGGCGTGTTACCCCTTGAGTCCGCCACCGATTATCGAGCACACCACAGGAGCGCGAGATGAGTGACTCTCCCCTCGGACGCAATACCCCCCAGGTCAATGCCCGCGCCAAGGTCACCGGGCGTGCCCAGTACGCCGGCGATATCCAGTTGCCGGGGATGCTGCATGCCAAGGTGCTGCGCAGCCCCCACCCCCATGCCCGCATCCGGCGCATCGATACCCGGGCGGCCCGGGCCCTGCCCGGGGTCAAGGCGGTGCTCACCGGCGGCGATGCCCCCGACGCCCTGTGGGGCGTCCACCACAAGGAGCGCCGTATCCTGGCCAAAGAGGTGGTGCGCTTCGCCGGCGAGGAGGTGGTCGCCGTGGCCGCCATCAGCGACGAGATCGCCCGGGATGCCCTGGAGCTGGTCAAGATCGACTACGAACCCCTGCCGGCCCTCTTTACCCCCGAGGCGGCCCTCGCCGAGGGTGCCGAGGGGATCCATCCGGGGCGCAATAATGTCGCCCACGAGATCGCCTTCGAGCGCGGCAGCGTGGACGCCGGCTTCGCCCGGGCCGACCTGATCCACGAGGCCACCTACACCACCCACGCCCAGTACCCGGGCTACCTGGAGCCCATGGCCAGCGTGGCCCGAATGGACGGCGACGGTCGCCTCCAGGTCTGGACCTCCACCCAGTCGGTGTTCCTGGCGCGGATGCGCCTGGCGGCGGCCCTGGAGCTGCCGGTCTCGCGCACCCGGGTGATGCAGACCACCACCGGCGGCGGCTTCGGCGGCAAGATCGTCGAGGACGCCAACAGCCTGATCGCCGGCCTGCTGGCGCTGAAGACCGGCCAGCCAGTGCGCCTGGTCAACAATCGCCTGGAGGACTTCCTGAGCGCCTGCTCGAGCTTGCCCGAGCGCATCACCCTCAGGCTGGGCATGACCCGGGAGGGCCGCATCGTCGCCAAGGAGGTGACGATCCTCGCCGACTGCGGCGCCTACTGCGGCCTCTCCAACGAGGTGATGCATGTCTCTGCCATGCGCAGCGACAATATGCATCGCCTGGAGAACGTCAGGTCCCAGGCCATCCTGAGCTATACCCATACGCCGCCCCACGGGGCCTTCCGCGGCTTCGGCGGCACCCAGATGCTGTTCGCCCTGAACAGCCATATCGACGCCATGGCCGAGAAGCTCGGCCTCGACCCCGTCGAGATCCACCGCCGCAATGCCATCCGGGCCGGCGACACCTCGATCCATGGCTGGGAGGTCGGCAGCACCGGCCTGATGGAGTGCCTGGATCAGTGCATCGAGGCGATCCGCTGGGAGGAGAAGCGCGGACGCCGCGACCGGGCCGGCAGGCGCCGCCGCGGCGTGGGCCTGGCCGCCGCCATGCACGTCAGCGGCAACCGCACCATCGGCAACTGGGACGGCTCCACCGTGGTAGTCAAGCTCAACGAGGACGGCCGCGCGCTGATCCATAGCGGCGAGTGCGACATGGGCCAGGGCGCCATGACCATGCTCAGCCAGGTGGTCGCCCATGAGCTGACGCTGCCCATCGAGCATACCCAGGTGGTGCCGCCGGACACCGACACCTCGCCCTTCGCCATCGGTTCCCTGGCCTCCCGGGTGACCATGTCCGGGGGCCATGCCGCCATCCTCGCCGCCCGCAAGGCCAGGGCCCAGCTGCTCACCCTGGCCGCCGAGCTGTCGGGCCATGCCGAGGCGACGCTGGCACTGGTCGACGGGGCCGTGCGACTCCGTGACGGCAACGAGGTCGTCGCCGACCTGGCGACCCTGGCCCGCCAGCATATCTGGCGCCACGGCGGCGAGGGCCTTCAGGTCTCCGCCACCTGGGACCCCCAGACCCGCATGCACGATGACGACCTCTACGGCAATATCGCCTCCGCCTACTCCTTCGCCGCCCAGGCGGTGGAGGTGGAAGTGGACACCGAGACCGGCCGCGTCGAGGTGGTGCAGAGCTTCGTCTCCGACGACTGCGGCAAGGCCTTCAACCCCCTGGCGATCCATGGCCAGACCAATGGCGCCACGGTGCAGGCCATCGGCTGGGCCCTGTTTGAACAGTTGCAGGTGGAGGAGGGGCGGATCATGAACGGCAACTTCGCCGACTACACCCTGGCCACCGCCGACGCCGTGCCCCTGCTGGCCTCCGGCATCGTCGAATCCAACGACCCCAAGGGCCCCTACGGCGCCAAGGGCGCCAGCGAGACCGCCATCCTCCCCGGCGCCGCGGCCATCGCCAATGCCGTGCACGACGCCGTGGGGGTGCGCATCACCGACCTGCCCATCACTCCCGAGAAGGTGCTCGCCGCCCTGCGCGCCCAGGAGGAGACCGACCATGCGTGATTTCGATTTCCTGGAACCCGCCAGTGCCGCCGAGGCGTGCCGCCTGCTGCTGGACGAGCCGGAGGAGAGCCGCCTGATCGCCGGCGGCACCGCCCTGATGCTGGGCATGCGCCAGCGCATGCTGAGCCCGGCGCGACTCGTCTCGATCGGCCATCTCGAGGCCCTGAGGGGCATCGACTTCGATGCTAAGGAGGGGCTACGCATCGGCGCGCTGACCCGTCACGCCGAGCTGGCCAATGCCCCCGCCGTCCAGGCCCACTACCCCATGCTGGCCAGCATGGCCGCCCGGGTCGCCAACCCCCAGGTGCGCAACCAGGGCACCCTGGGCGGTAACCTCTGCTACGCCGATCCGGCCACCGACCCGCCCGGCTGCCTGATGGCCCTGGACGCCCGGGTGGTGATCCAGGGCCCCGACGGCGAGCGGCGCCTGGCCATCGAGGACTTCCTGGTCGACTACTACACCACCGCCCTGGCGCCCGGCGAGCTGATCACCGAGATTCGCCTGCCGCCCCCCGCCGAGGGCGACCGGGGCCACTATGCCCGCCACCTGCGCACCGCCGCCGAGCACCGGCCGCTGGTCAGCGTGGCGGCCTGGGTACGCCACAGCGCCAACGGCTGCGAAGCGGCCCGCCTGGTGGTGGGCGCCTCCACCGTGGTGCCGACCCGGGTCCCCCGGGCCGAGGCACTGCTGATGGCCAAGCCGCCCACCGTGGCCACCCTGACCGAGGCCGCCGAGCTGATCGCCGGCGATATCGCGCCGATCTCCGATGCGCGCGGCTCGGCGGAGTACCGCCGCGAGATGGTGCGGGTCGTCGCCCGGCGCAGCCTGGCCCATCTCTTCGCCCTTCCCCTGGAGTGACGTCATGAGCGAACACCGCATCGAGGTCATCATCAACGGCGAGCCGGTCACCGCCCGGGTGCCCGCCCGTCGCCTGCTCAGCGATTTCCTGCGCGACGACCTGGGCCTCACCGGCACCAAGCGCGGCTGCGAGACCGGCATCTGCGGCGCCTGCTCGGTGATGGTCGACGGCCGCCTGGTGAAGTCCTGCCTGAGCCTCGCCGTGCAGGCCGACGGCCAGCATATCGACACCATCGAGGGCCTCGCCGATGGCGAGGCCCTGCACCCCATCCAGGAGTGCTTTATCGACGGCGGGGGCCTGCAGTGCGGCTACTGCACCCCCGGCTTCGTCATGGCCACCTGCGCCCTGCTGGCCGCCAACCCCCGCCCCACCACCGATGAGATTCGCCAGGCCCTGAACGGCAACCTGTGCCGCTGCACCGGCTACACCCAGATCATCGAGTCCATCCACCACGCCGCGGAGAAGCTGCATGGAAATTGAAAAGTCCCTCACCCTGGACGTCCCGCCTCAGCAGGTCTGGGAAGTCGTGCTCGATCCCCAGGCGATGTGCGGCTGCGTGCCCGGCATGCAGTCGGTGGAGGTGATCAGCGATGACGAATACGTCGCCCATATGCGGGTCAAGATCTCCTTTATCACCGCCCGCTTCACCCTCAATACCCGCATCGTCGAGCAGGAGGCCCCCCGCTACCTGCGCGCCGAGGGCACCGGCGAAGACGCCTCGGTGGCCAGCTCCCTGACCCAGACCAGCGAGATGTTCCTGGAAGCCCGAGAGGACGGCGGCACCGACCTGCGTATCAAGGTCAAGGCCGATGTCTTCGGTCGCCTGGGCACCTTCGGCCTGGCGGTGATGAAGACCAAGGCCGACCGCATGTGGGACGAGTTCGGCACCAACCTGATCGCGCGACTCAACGGCGATGCCCCCGAGGCGACAGAGGCCACGGAATCCCCCCAGGCGCAGTCCAGCGCCGAGCCCACACCGGCCCGGCGGTCGGTGCCGAGCCCCCCCGCCCCACAGGCCTCGCCGCGCCCCAACTGGCTGGCACGCCTGCTGGGCCGTGCCCCGGCCCAGCCCTCCGCCGAGCATATCCATGTGGAAGTGGAGCGCGGCACGACCCGCATCCGTATCGACTGGCCCGCCCATCAGGCCGGCGAGTGCGCCGACTGGCTGCGGGAGCTGGTCAAGGCATAGGCCAAGGCTCCGGAGGTTCCCATGCAACATCTGGATACCCGCGTGATCGACCGCGCCCTCGACTGGCTCGACGAGGGACGCCCGCTATGGCTGTGCACCGTGCTGGCCACCTATGGCTCCTCGCCGCGTGGCCCCGGCTCGCTGCTGGCGGCCGACGATGACGGCCAGGCCATCGGCTCCCTCTCCGGAGGCTGTGTGGAGGAGGACTTCCTGGAACGTCTCGGCCGCGGCGAACTGCGGGGCCCGGTGGCCACCCTGCGCTACGGGGACGGCGGCATCACCGCCCCCCGGCTGCGACTGCCCTGCGACGGGGTGCTGGAGATCCTGGTGGAGCGGCTCGAGCCCACCCCGGCCAATCGCGAGCATCTGCAGGGGGTGCGGCGGGCGCTCAATGGCGAGGCCCCGCTCTGCCGCGAGGTGTCTCTCACCACAGGTCGCTTCTCGCTGACTCACGACAACCGGGCGGCGGAACGGGTCACCCGACGCCACGGCGGGGACGACGACTGGGCGCGAATCCGCATCACCCCGAGCATCCGCTTGGTGATCGCCGGCATCTCGCCGGTCTCCGAGTACTGCGCCGACTTCGCCCGGGCCCTAGGCTTCGAGGTGATCGTCTGCGATCCGCGCCCCGAGGCCTGTGCCGCCTTCCCTGTGGCGGGAGTGCGGGTCGTGGAACGGCTGCCCTCCCGTTACCTGGCCGAGCAGGGTGCCCATGGCGCCACCGCAGTGGTGGCCCTGACCCACGACCCGCGCATCGATGACCTGGCGATGATCGAGGCGGTGCGCACCGAGGCCTTCTATCTCGGCGTGATGGGCTCGGCACGCACCTCACAGAAGCGCGCCGAGCGCCTGGCCCGCTCGGGGGGACTCGCCGCCGACCAGATCGCCCGCATCCATATGCCCATCGGCGTGGATATCGGCAGCAAGACGCCGGCCCAGATCGCCCTGGCGGTTCTCGCCGATATCCTCGCCCGTTATCACGGCAAGGTGCTGAGCGTGGCGCCGACGCCAGAGGCGCCACGCCTCACGGCGGTGGGGTAGGCCATGGCCTCGTCACCCCGAGTGATAGCCCTGATCATGGCGGCGGGCCGAGCCCGGCGCTTCGGCAGCGACAAGCGTCTCGCCCGCCTGCCCGGCGGCGGGACGCTGCTGGCGGCCACCCTGGCGGGAACCCGCCACCTATTCGCCGAACGTTTCCTGGTGATTGGCGGCCACGACGCACCAGGCCACCGGCTCGCCGACGCGGCGGGGGTCGGCTCGCTGGTCGCGCCGCGGGCGGAACTGGGGCTTGGCCATAGCATCGCCGATGCCACCAGCGAGCTACTCCGGCACGACCTGGAAGCCGAAGCCCTGGCGGTGGTACTGGGGGATATGCCAGGGGTTGCCGCCACGACCTATGCCGGTCTGGTCGGTGCGGCCGCTTCCGGGCGTATCGTCCGTCCCGGCTATCACGGCCGGCCCGGGCACCCGGTGCTGTTCGGCCGCGACTTCTGGCCTGCCCTGGCACGACTGGCCGGCCCCAAAGGCGCCCGGGACGTGATCGCGGCCCACCACTCGGCCCTGTGCCGGATCGAGGTGGACGACCCGGGCATCAGAATCGATGTGGATCGTCCCGAAGATCTCGCCCGCCTCGGCTAAGCGGTCCCCCACACTTCAGGGCCGATTCCGGCCAGTCTTTCCCGGCGCAGGGCGTACACTGAGGGCAGATTCCGCCGAGGTCTTCGCCATGCTCGACCCCGCCCTCTGCCGCCAGGCCCGCCTGGCCCGGGACGCCCGCTTCGACGGCCGCTTCGTCACCGCGGTGCTGACCACCGGCATCTACTGCCGGCCGATCTGCCCGGCCACCCCGCCCCGGGAGGCCAATGTGCGCTACTACCCGAACGCCCTGGCCGCCGCCGAGGCGGGCTTTCGCCCCTGCCTGCGCTGTCGCCCGGACAGCGCCCCGGACTCCCCGGCCTGGCGCGGTACCGCCACGACCCTGGAGCGGGCCCTGCGGCTGATCGACGAGGGCGCCCTGGAAAGCGGCTCGCTGGGCGCGCTCTGCGCGCGGCTGGGCATCGGCGAGCGCTACCTGCGCCGGCTCTTCCAGGAGGGCCTGGGAGTCTCCCCCAAGGCCTATGCACAGCATCGCCAGTGCCTGTTCGCCAAGCAGCTGCTCCACCAGACCCGCTTGCCGATCGCCCAGGTGGCCCATGCCAGCGGCTTTCGCAGCCTGCGCCGCTTCAACGACGCCTTCCAGGCGCGCATCGGCCTGGCGCCCCGGGAGCTGCGCCGCCGCGCCGGCGACGCCGAGGAGGCACTGACCCTGACCCTCGCCTATCGCCCGCCCTATGCCTGGCATGCGCTGCGCGACTTCCTCGCCGGCCGCGCCATCGAGGGCCTGGAGTGGGGCGACGCGACGCACTATGGCCGCACCCTCGCCTGGGGCGAGGCCCGCGGCCACTTCACCGCCGAGCACCGTCCCGAGCGGCACGCCTTCCGGGTGCGCCTGGTGCTCGACGACCTGAGCGTCCTGGCCCCGGTGATGCGGCGCATCCGTAGGCTGCTCGACCTGGACGCCGACAGCGCCGGCATCGAGGCCCGGCTGCGGGAAGCCGCGCCACGCCTGCCGCTGGTCGAGGGGCTGCGCCTGCCCGGCACCTGGGGCCCCTTCGAGGCCGGGGTGCGCGCCATCCTCGGCCAACAGGTCTCGATCGTCGCGGCGCGGCGCCTGGTCACGGCCCTGGTGGCCACCCTGGGCGAGCCGGCCGGCGACGGGAGGCGCCACTTCCCCACCCCGGAGGCCGTCGCCACCAGCGACCTGGCCTTCCTCGGCATGCCCGATTCCCGCCGCGCCACCCTGCGCCGCTTCGCGGCCTGCTATGCTGGCGGCGAGGCGGGGGACGAGCCCCTGGCGTGGACATCGCTCAAGGGCATCGGCCCCTGGACGGCCCGCTACGCGGCCCTGCGCGGCACCGGCCACCCGGATATCTGGCTGGAGGGCGACGCCGGGGTGCGCCGCGCCCTGCCACGCCTGGACGGCGCCGACCCGGCCGCCGCCGCCCCCTGGCGCAGCTACCTGACCCTGCAACTCTGGCATCACGACCCACGGAGCCAAGCCCATGACCGCTAAGGCCTCTCTCGCCACCACCCTGGACTACTACCGTCCCCCCGCCGCCGATGCCCTGGGGCTGATCCGCATCCGCGCCGATGCCACCGGCATCACCGAGATCGGCTTTACCCTGGACGAGGACGCCCCGCCCTGCCCCGGTGAACTGACCGAGCGGGCCAGGGCCCAGCTCGCCGAGTACTTTTCCGGCACCCGCCAGGCCTTCGACCTGCCGCTGGCCCCGGTCGGCACCGACTTCCAGCGCCGGGTCTGGGCGGCGCTGGCCACCATCCCCTTCGGCGAGACCCGCTGCTACGCGGAGATCGCCGAGCAGCTGCGCTGCAAAGGCGGCCAGCGCGCCGTGGGCGCCGCCAATGGCAGGAACCCCATCGCCATCGTGGTGCCCTGCCACCGGGTGATCGGCAGCGACGGCCGCCTCACCGGCTATGCCGGCGGCCTGGGCCGCAAGCAGTGGCTGCTGGCCCATGAGGCCGGCGAGCTGCCCTTCTTGCTCGAGTGAGCCCTCGGCAAGAGTCGACTAGCCAGGACCGGCGATTGCGGCGAAGCTAGGCACTGGAGTGCCAGGCAAGGAGCCCGTAATGAAGATAGTGATCCCCGACGATTATCAGGACTGCGTCCGCCACCTCGACGCCTTCGCCCGGCTGGCGGGCCATGAGGTGGCGATATTCAACGACACCCTCAGCGAGACCGACGCCCTGGCCGAGCGCTTCCACGACGCCGAGGCCCTGGTGCTGATCCGCGAGCGCACGCCGATCACCGCCGAGTTGCTCGCGCGGCTGCCCCGGCTCAGGGTGATCAGCCAGACCGGCGGCGGCGCCGGCCATGTGGATCTGGCCGCCTGCCGCAGGCACGGCGTCACCGTGATGACCGGCAGCGGCTCGCCCCAGGCCCCCGCGGAGCTGACCTGGGCCCTGGTGCTGGCGGCGCGGCGCCAGATTGCCGCGGAGGCGGCCAACCTCAAGGCGGGGCGCTGGCAGCGCACCCTGGGCAGCGGCCTGCATGGCCGCACCCTGGGCATCTTCGGCTATGGGCGCATCGGCCGCCTGGTGGCCCGCTACGGCCAGGCCTTCGACATGAAGGTGCTGGTCTGGGGCCGCGACGGCAGCCGCCGCCGCGCCACCGAGGACGGCCTGGCGGTGGCCGCCGGCCAGGACGACCTCTTCGCCCGCTCGGATGTGCTGAGCCTGCACCTGCGCCTCAACGAGGGCACCCGCGGCATCGTCGGCGCCGAGCAGTTGGCGCGCATGAAACCCGATGCCCTGCTGGTCAATACCAGCCGCGCCCAGTTGATCGCCCCCGGCGCCCTGGAGGCGGCCCTCACGGCCGGCCGCCCCGGCCAGGCGGCCATCGATGTCTTCGAGGAGGAGCCGGTGACCGCTCACCCCCTGCTCGACCTGCCCAACCTGCTGGCCACCCCCCACCTGGGCTATGTGGAGAAGGACAGCTACGAGCTCTACTTCGGCGACGCCTTCGACAACCTGCTGGCCTTTATCGACGGCCAGCCGGTGACCAACCTGGCGGGCTAACCCCCGCCTTTTTGCTGTGGCACCATAAGTAGCCTTGGTCCCATCGCGAAGGAAGCGCCCATGTCCCCGGCCGTCGCCACGACCGCCCTCTCCCCCGGTTTTATGGTGATCCACGGCAACCGCCTGGAGGCCCTGCGCCACCTGGCGGTGGAATGGATGACCCGCCACCCCCTCGGCCCGCTGGAGAACGAGACCATCCTGGTGCAGAGCAACGGCATCGGCCAGTGGCTCAAGCTGGCCTTGGCCGAGGACGCGCCCCAGGGCGGCGCCGGCATCGCGGCCGCACTCGACGTGACCCTGCCGGCGCGCTTTTTGTGGCAGGCCTATCGCAGCGTGCTGAACCATGTCAGCGGCGACCCGGAGGCGGTGCCCGCCACCTCGCCGCTGGACAAGTCGCGACTGGTCTGGCGACTGCTGCGCCTGCTGCCGGGGCTGCTGGACAGACCCAGCTTCGCGCCCCTGGCGCGTTTCCTGGCCGACGACGCCGACCTGCGCAAGCACCACCAGCTGGCCGAGCGGCTGGCCGACCTCTTCGACCAGTACCAGGTCTACCGGGCCGACTGGCTGGACGCCTGGGCGGCGGGGCAGGACGTGCGCATCTCGGCCCGCGGCGAGGCGCGCCCATTGGAGGAGGCCCAGCGCTGGCAGCCGGAGCTGTGGCGGGCGCTGTGCGCCGACGTGGACGCCGCCCATGGCGCCGCCGGCATCGACTCCAGCCGCGCCCGGGTGCATCGGCGTTTTCTCGCCGCTGCAGAATCACTGACTCCCAGCAACCGCCCCCCCGGACTGCCGCGCCGGGTGGTGGTCTTCGGCATCTCCTCCTTGCCCCAGCAGACCCTGGAGGCCCTGGCCGCCATCGCCCGGGTCAGCCAGGTGCTGCTCTGCGTGCACAACCCCTGCGAGCACTACTGGGCCGATATCATCGAGCACAAGGAGCTGTTGCGGGCGGCGCGCCGGCGCCAGCGCCGCAAGCCGGGCATGCCGGAGCGCCTCGACGTGCTCGGCGATGGTGACGGCGAGGCTGCCCTGCACCTGCACGCCCAGCCGTTGCTGGCGGCCTGGGGCAAGCAGGGCCGCGACTACCTGCGCCTGCTCGACGAGCACGACGACGCCGGCAGCTATCAAGGGCTCTTCGAGGGCGAGGCGCTGCGCATCGACCTCTTCGAGCCCTGCGTGCCGGACGACACCCCGGGCCTGCTGCTGCACCAGTTGCAGGACGATATCCGCGCCCTGCGCCCGCTGGCCGAGACCCGCGACACCTGGCCGGCGGTGGACCCGGCCGAAGACGACTCCCTGGTCTTCCACGTCGCCCATGGCCCCCAGCGGGAGGTGGAGATCCTCCACGACCAGCTGCTGGCCGCCTTCGCCGCCGACCCCGGGCTCAGGCCCCGGGACATCATCGTGATGGTGCCGGAGATCGACCACTACGCCCCGCATATCCAGGCGGTCTTTGGTCAGTACCCGCCGGACGACCCGCGACATATCCCCTTTACCCTCTCCGACCAGGCCGACCGCCACCGGCTGCCGCTGATGGTGGCCCTCGAGAAGCTGCTGCGCCTGCCGGAGCTGCGCTTCTCGGTGAGCGACCTCCTCGACCTGCTGGAGGTGCCGGCGCTGCGGGCCCGCTTCGGCCTCGACGAGGCGGACCTGCCGACGCTCGCCCGCTGGATCGAGGGCGCCGGCATCCGCTGGGGGCTCGACGCCCGCCAGCGCGGCAGCCTCGACCTACCCGAGGGGCTGACCCAGAACACCTGGGCCTTCGGCCTGCGCCGGCTGCTGCTCGGCTATGCGGTGGGCAACGGCGGTGGCGCCTGGCAGGGCATCGAGCCCTATGACGATATCGGCGGCCTGGAGGCGGACCTCGCCGGCCCCCTGGCGCAACTGCTGGAGACCCTGGAGGCCCAGTGGCAACGGCTGCGTCAGGCCCATGACGCGGACGCCTGGGTGGCGGTGCTGCGCGAGCTGCTGGAGGCCTGCTTCAGTGCGGAGGAGGCCGCCGACAGCCTGATGCTGGCGCGCCTGGAGCAGGGCCTGCAGACCTTCCAGGAGAGCGCCCGGGAAGCGGGGCTGACCCGGGAACTACCGCTCTCGGTGGTGCGCGAGCACTGGCTGGGACAGGTCGATGAGCACAGCCTCTCCCAGCGCTTCCTGGCCGGGGCGGTCAACTTCGCCACCCTGATGCCGATGCGCGCCATCCCCTTCCAGCGGGTCTGCCTGCTGGGCATGAACGACGGCGACTACCCGCGCAGCCAGCCGCCGCTGGATATCGACCTGATGCACGGCGACTACCGCCCCGGCGACCGCTCGCGCCGCGAGGACGACCGCTACCTCTTCCTCGAGGCGCTGCTCTCGGCGCGGCGCCAGCTCTATATCAGTTGGGTGGGGCGCAGCATCGTCGATAACGCCGAGAAGCCCCCCTCGGTGCTGGTGGGCCAGCTACGCGACCACCTGGCCGCCGGCTGGCAGACAGAGAGTGGCGACGACCTGCTCGCCGCCCTGACCACCGAGCATCCGTTGCAGCCCTTCAGCCGCGACTACTTCCCCACTCCGGCGCAGCAGGCGGCCCGGGACACCTCGGCCCGGCGCCGCTTTACCTATGCCCATGAGTGGCGGGATGTGCATAACGAGGCGATTCCCACGGCGGACGCCCAGGCCTTGGGCGACTTCGCACAGGAAAATCCGCTGACGCTGGCCCAGCTCGGCAGTTTCCTGCGCGACCCGGCCAAGGCCTTCTTCAATACCCGCCTGCGGGTCTTCCTGGAGCGGGAGGAGCTGACCAGCCTCGACCAGGAGCCCTTCGCCCTCGACGGCCTGACCCACTGGCAGCTGCAGGACGCCCTGATCCAGGCCCAGCGCCACGCCGTGGATGCCGGCCAGCCGCGGATCGCGGCGCTGGACGAGGCCCTGCAGCGCTTGGAGGGTCAGGGGGTGCTGGCCATGGGCGCCTTCGCCGAGCGCATGCGCGAGAGCCTCACCGAGCCCATGGAGGCGCTGTTCGCCGAGTACGCCGAGCTGATCGACGCCTGGCCCTACCCGGTGGAGGAACCCGAGCCGGTGCGCCTGGCGCTGCCCACCCGCACCACCCCGCCCCTGGAGGACTGGCTCGATCAGTTGCGCCTCAACGACGAAGGCGAGCGCTGCCGCCTGCTGCTTTCCAGCAGCAGCCTGATCAAGCAGAAGAAGTACCGCTGGGCCCAGTTGGTGCGCCCCTGGGTGGCTCACCTGGCCGGCAACCTGGAGGCGCCCCTGACCACCCGGCTGCTCTCCAAGGCCGGCAGCGTGACCCTGCCACCCGTGGAGGCCTCGGCTGCCCGGCAACGCCTCGGCGAGCTGATCGAGGCCTGGCAGGCGGGGATGGGCGAGCCCCTGCCGCTGGCCTGTGATACCGCCTTCGCCTGGCTGGCCAAGGTCGACAAGCACGACGGCTCGAAGGAGAACAACGGCCCCGACAGCGATGCCTGGCAGCAGGCGAGGAAGGCCTACGAAGGCGACGCCTTCAGCGGCGGCGAGGTGGACCGCAACGCCTACCTCGCCCACCGCTGGCCCGACTTCGCCACCCTGATGGCCGCCGCCCCGGCCGACAAGGAGGAGCGACTCGACTTCGCCATGCTCGCCGAACGGCTGCTGGCCCCCCTCTATCTCGCAGTAAAAGGAGACGGGAAATGAGTGACACCCAGCCCGTCGAGCTGAATGCACTGACCTTTCCGCTCCACGGCAGCCGGCTGATCGAGGCCAGCGCCGGCACCGGCAAGACCTTTACCATCGCCCTGCTCTATGTGCGCCTGGTGCTGGGCGCCCGCCACGCCGAGGACGAGGCCGCCTTCCCCCGCGCCCTGACCCCGCCGGAGATCCTGGTGGTGACCTTTACCAACGCCGCCACCCAGGAGCTGCGCGAGCGGATTCGCGCCCGGCTGGTGGAAGCCGCCGAGGTCTTTCTACAGGCGCCCGAAGCCGCGCCGATACCGGAGACAGCCCCCCATTTCGACCCGCTGCTGCTGGCCCTGCGCGACCAATACGACCCGGCGGCCTGGCCCGCCTGCGCCCGGCGCCTGCAGCTGGCCGCCGAGTGGATGGACGAGGCCGCCGTCTCCACCATCCATAGCTGGTGCTACCGCATGCTGCGCGAGCACGCCTTCGACAGCGGCAGCCTCTTCTCCCTGGAGCTGACCACCGACCAGGGCGAGCTCGAGCAGGAGGTGGTGCGCGACTACTGGCGCAGCTTCTACTACCCGCTGGATGCCGAGGCCCTGGCCGAGATCACCCGCTACTGGGAGGCCCCCACCGAGGGCCGCGCCTCCCTCTATGCCGCCGTGCGCCCGCTGCTTCCCGAAAGCGATGCCCTGGACCACCAGGCCCCGCCCCCCGCCGAGACTCTGGCCGCCGCTAGGGCGGAGCGTGAGGCTCGCCTCGCCGAGCTCAAGGCGCCCTGGCGCGCCTGGCTGGACGAGCTGGGCCCGGCCCTGGAGGAGGCCGCCAAGCGCAAGGCCTTCAAGGGCCAGAGCTTCAATGCCAAGAGCCGCGCCACCTGGCTGGGGGCCCTGCGCGACTGGTGCGAGGGCGAGGCGAGCCGCCCGGCGCTGACCGCCGCCGCCTGGAAGCGCCTGACCCCGGAGGGCATGGCGGAGATCTGGAAGGAGGGTGCGCCCCCGGTGCCGGCGGCCTGGGAGGCCCTGGCCGAGCTGCCCGCGGCCCTGGACGCCCTGCCCGAGCCCCATGCCGACCTGCTGATTCACGCCGTGCAGTGGTGCCGGACGCGGCTGGCCCGCGAGCAGGAGCGCCGCGCCGAGATGGGCCCCAATGACCTGCTGACGCACCTCGACCGGGCGCTGGCAAGCCCCAGTGCCGAGGCCCTGGCCGAGCACATTCGCCAGCAGTTCCCGGTGGCCCTGGTGGACGAGTTCCAGGACACCGACCCGGTGCAGTACCGCATCTTCGACCGGGTCTACCGCCTGGCCGAGAATTCGCCGGAGACCGGCGTCTTCCTGATCGGCGACCCCAAGCAGGCGATCTACGCCTTCCGCGGCGCCGATATCTACACCTACCTCCAGGCCCGCCGCGACACCGCCGGCCGCCACGTCACCCTGGGCACCAACTACCGCTCCGGCGCCGCCATGGTGGCCGCGGTCAATCGCTGCTTCGAATTCGCCGAGGCCCACCCCGCCGGGGCCTTCCTGTTCCGGGAGAGTGAGAAGCGGCTTGAACCCTTGGATCAATCGGCGAGCGGGATGAAGCACAAGGCGCACGGCGCACAGGAAGCGAGACATAACGGGGGGTTAGGCGAGCTTACGAGCACCGCGCAACGCAGTGATTCGCCCGCGCAGCCATTTAGCCAAGGGTTCAATAACCCGGTGCCCTTCACACCAGTCAAGGCCAAGGGCCGCAAGGACTCACTCACCGTCGACGGCCAATCCCAGCCGGCCATGACCCTCTGGCAGCTGGAGGCCGACGAGGCGCTCGGCAAGGGCACCTATCTGGGCGAGATGGCCGAGCGCTGCGCGTCACAAATGGTCGCCCTGCTGGAGCGGGGCCGGCGCGGCGCGGCGGGCTTCGCTAATGGAGAGAGCGTCACGCCGCTGGCCCCCTCGGATATGGCGGTGCTGGTCAACGGCATCAATGAGGCCCGGGAGATCCGCCGCGCCCTGGCCCGCCGCGGGGTCAAGAGCGTCTACCTCTCCGACAAGGACAAGGTCTTCGCCTCGCCCATGGCCGGGGAGCTCGAGGCCTGGCTGCGCGCCTGCGCCGACCCCGACGATGAGCGCCTGCTGCGCGCCGCCCTGGCCACCCCCGGCCTGGGCCTGGATCTCGCCGCCCTCGACCGCCTGCAACAGGACGAACTGACCTGGGAAAGCCGGGTGCTGCAGTTCCGCGACTACCACCGCCTGTGGCAGCGCCAGGGGGTGCTGCCACTGCTGCGCCGGCTGATGAACGACTTCGAGGTGCCCGGCCGGCTGCTGGCCGGTGGGCCCGCCAGTGAGGGTGAGCGCTGGCTCACCGACCTGCTGCATCTGGGCGAGCTGCTGCAGCACGCCAGCCAGGAGCTGGACGGCGAGCATGCGCTGATTCGCTTCCTGGCCGAGGCCATCGCCGAGCCGGACGACCAGGGCGAGGCCCATAAGCTGCGCCTGGAGAGCGACGCCGACCTGGTGCAGGTGATCACCATCCACAAGTCCAAGGGGCTGGAGTACCCGCTGGTGTTCCTGCCCTTTATCGGCAACCATCGCGCCACCAAGGCCGACGACTCGCCGCTGCGCTGGCACGACGCCGAGGGACGGCTGCGCCTGAGCCTGTCAGCCGATGAGGAGGCCCTGGCCATCGCCGACCGGGAGCGCCTGGGCGAGGACCTGCGCAAGCTCTATGTGGCCCTGACCCGGGCCCGCCACGCCACCTGGCTGGGGGTCGCCCCCCTCAAGGGGCTGGAGGCCAGCGCCCTGGGCCAGCTGCTGAGCAACGGCGAGGCACTGACCCCGGAGAACCTCGGCGCGGCCCTGGCTGCCCTCAAGGGCGAGGAGGAGGCCATCGTTATCGAGCCGGCGCCCCCCGCCACCGCCGAGTGCTTTGCCCCGGCCCAGGGCGAGGGCGAGCTGGGCGAGGCGCGCCGACCCGCGCGGCCGGCCCGGGAGCACTGGTGGATCGCCAGCTACTCGGCGCTGCGCACCAGCGGCGCCATCCTCGAGCCCAGGCCCACCGCGGTGCAGGCAGACGCCCCAGTAAGCACTGACACACTCCACAGCGCCCCGGCCCCGGCGCCAGAGCCAGGCGAGGCAGCCATCCTTCCCGAGCCCACCACGCCCCTGGAGGCCACCGCCTTCGAGGTGATGGACGAGCCCCGCGACAGCGCCGCGACGCAGCCACCCCAGGCCCATCGCCTGCACCGTTTCCCCCGCGGCCCCGGCCCCGGCACCTTCCTGCATGGCCTGCTGGAGTGGGCCGGCGAGCAGGGCTTCGGCCGCGCCGCCCGGGACGCCGCCCTGCGCGAGGACATGCTGGCCCGGCGCACCCAGCTACGCGGCTGGGGCGCCTGGCTGGCCCCGCTCAACGGCTGGCTGGGGGAGCTGCTGACCACGCCGCTGCCACTGCCCGAGGCATCGCCGCTGCGCCTCGAGGAGCTGGCCAGCTACCAGGTGGAGATGGAGTTCTGGTTCGCCGCCCACCGAGTCGCCACCCCGGCCCTGGACCGCCAGGTCAGCGCTTACACACTGGCCGGGGCCCCGCGCCCGGCGCTGGACGCCGACACACTCAACGGCATGCTCAAGGGCTTTATCGACCTGGTGTTCGAACGCGACGGGCGCTATTACGTGCTCGACTGGAAGTCCAACCACCTGGGGCCGGACGACGACGCCTACACCCAGGCGGCCATGCGCGACGCCATGGCCGACAAGCGCTACGACCTGCAGGCCGCCCTCTACCTGCTGGCCCTGCACCGGCTGCTCCAGTCGCGCCTGCCGGACTACGACTACGACCGCCATATCGGCGGCTCGCTGACCGTCTTCCTGCGCGGCATCGGCCCCGCCACCGCCACGGAGGGCCGCGGCATCTACGCCGAGCGCCCGCCCCGGGCCCTGATCGACGGCCTGGACGCCCTGTTTCGCGGCGAGTCGGCGCCCACTCACGCCACGGAGGCCTCCGCATGAAGGACCTGTTCGACGACCTGCCCGAGGCCCGGCATTCGGCCCTGGAGGAGACGCCGGCGCTGATGGCGCTGCTGGCGCGCTGGGTGGAGCGCGGCTGGCTGCGTGCCCTGGACCGGGCCCTGGCGCGCTTCCTGCACCGCGAGGTGCCCGAGGCCCCGGCGCCGCTGCTGCTGGCCGCGGCCCTGGCCAGCCACCAGCTGGGCCGCGGCCACGTCTGCCTCGACCTGGCCGCCACCCTGGAGGCCCCGGACCTGGCCCTGTCGCTGCCGCCGGAAGGCGACGACCTCAGCGACCCGCCGCCCCTGCCCAGTGAAGTCCTCGACGGCCTGACCCTCGACGACTGGGAGCAAGCCCTCGCCAACCCCGGCCTGGTCGCCAATGACGCACCGGGCAGCACGCCCCTGGTCCACGCCCCCGGCCCCCGCGGCCCGCGCCTCTACCTGCGCCGCTACTGGCAATATGAACAACAGATCCGCCAACAGATCGCCGCCCGACTGACCACCACCACCGGCACAAGCGACGCCCCCCGTAGGAGCCTGCTTCAGCAGGCGATTGGCGCCGACAGGCGCCCCGATGTTGCCACCCAATCCCCTTGTGGGAGCTCGGCTCCGCCGAGCGATGGCGCCGCCAGGCGCCCCGAATCCACCACCGGCCCCGACCCAGCCACCAACACAGCAACCCTCGCCACCGCCCTGGACGCCCTCTTCCCCACCAGCGGCGACCTCGACTGGCAGAAGGCCGCCTGCGCCCTGGCCGCCCGCTCCCCCTTCGCGGTGATCACCGGCGGCCCCGGCACCGGCAAGACCACCACCGTGGTCAAGCTGCTCGCCCTGCTCCAGGCCATGGCCCTGGGCCGCCCCGAGACAGACGCCGCCCGCCCGCTGCGCATCCGCCTCGCCGCCCCCACCGGCAAGGCCGCCGCGCGCCTCAACGAATCCATCGCCGGCCAGGTCAAGAAGCTGTCGCTGGCCGAGCTGGCCGGCGCCGTGGGCCAACAGGGTGTGGATATCTCGACCCTGCGCGAGGCCATCCCCACCGAGGTCACGACCCTGCACCGCCTGCTGGGCTCCCGCCCCGATACCCGCCACTTCCGCCACCACGCCGGCAACCCTCTGGCGCTGGACGTACTGGTGATCGACGAAGCCTCCATGGTGGATATCGAGATGATGGCCTCGGTACTCACCGCCCTGCCCGCCCGGGCCCGGCTGGTGCTGCTTGGCGACAAGGACCAGCTCGCCTCCGTGGAGGCCGGCGCCGTGCTGGGCGACCTCTGCCAGCGCGCCGAGGGCGGCCACTACACCCCCGAGACCGCCGACTGGCTGGAGGCCGCCACCGGCACGCCGCTGCCCGAGCACTACCGCGACCCGCAAGGCCATCCCCTGGACCAGGCCATCGCCATGCTGCGGGTCAGCCACCGCTTCGATGCACAGAGCGGCATCGGCCGGCTCGCCGAGGCGGTCAATCGCCCGCTGCCCGACAAGCGCCAGGCCAAGGAGAAGCGCCGCGCCGTGCGCGAGGTATTCGGTGTTGAAGGAAAAGCCAGCTATCGGGACCTGGCCCGGCTGCATCTCGGCGACCCCGAGGACGCGGGCCTGGACAGGCTGGTGGTGGAAGGCAACCCCGCCGGTTTCCCCAACCGTGGCCAGGGTCGCCACGACCGTCGCGGCGACCCCGTCGCCCCGCCGCTGGGCTATCGCCACTACCTGGCGGTACTCCGCGACCATCGCCCGACCGACACCGCTTTCGGCGACGACGAGGAGCGCAAGCCCTTCGACGCCTGGGCCCACGCCGTGCTCGAGGCCCACGGCCAGTTCCAACTGCTCTGCGCCCTGCGCAAGGGCCCCTGGGGCATCGAAGGCCTCAACCCGCGCATCGGCCGCGCCCTGCGCCGCGCCGGCTGGCTCAATGCCAGCGATATGGAACTCGACCGGGGCTGGTTCGAAGGCCGCCCGGTGCTGGTCACCCGCAACGACTACGGTCTGGGGCTGATGAACGGCGATATCGGCATCACATTGGCGCTGCCCGATGCCCTCCAGCCAGGAAGAAAGCTGCTGCGCGTCGCCTTCCCCGCCAGCGACGGCAGCGGCAAGATCAAGTGGGTGCTGCCCAGCCGCCTGCAGGCGGTGGAAACCGTCTTCGCCATGACGGTGCACAAGTCCCAGGGCTCGGAATTCACCCACACCGCCCTGCTGCTCCCCGACGCCCCCAACCCCATCCTCACCCGGGAGCTGGTCTACACCGGCATCACCCGCGCCAAGCACTGGCTGACGCTGGTGGAAACCGGCCGCGGGATGCTGGATGAAGCAGTAACCAGGGAAATGGTGCGAGTCAGTGGGTTGGGGAGGCCGCGGTAGAGCAATCTCCCAAATCGAGATACTTGGCTCCCAAACCAAGTATCCAGATCATTATGATTCTTGTGAATCATAACTTTTGAAGTAATTTTCAAAATAGTCCAAAACAGACAATAATCTATCAGTCGCAATTTTAGGTAACGCATGGTTATCATTTGAAGCACACGCCTCAGCCAAGTACCACCCCAGCTGTTTCTTCGATGGGCTTTTAGTCAAATCAAGCTTATTACGGGCCAGCTCTAGTGTTTCCTCCCCAAGAAGCTTCTCTAAGGCCATCCTTTCATAATCGGGTAGTACATCCCCAAGAGTTACAACCAAGGACTCTGGTAGGTACCAATTATCTCGATAACTATCACGTGCCTTTCTCCCTTCTTTATCATCATCAAGCAAAATAGAAAAACTCATTCCTTGCCCAAGCATTTGACTAATAATCGGCCCGGATGCTCCTGACCCGACCCCAGGGACGAGATTAAAACTATAGCTTTTATCAGATATTTCTTTTGCAAGCCTTAGTGCGTAATAGTCAGAAACCCCCTCCACAACCAAATATGGACCTGACCCAATCACCTCTGGCGGAACGTACTCAAGCTTTTCAATCACCGGCTGAAAATAACTAGACCTAGTCGGAAAATTAGCAACAAATTGTCTATAAGGAATAGCTGTTATCTTTGTTGGCTTTGTATCCAACCCAAAGTTATCTGACCTATCATAATCAAGCGCAGAATTCTCAACAATATAAGCCGAGCAAAGCCACCTTGGATTAATCATATGATGGCTATGTGTGGAATAAATAATCCGGCTTCCACCAGAGGCGATTTTAGAAAAGCTTGAAAGAAGTTCCGCTTGCGCTTTAGCATGAAGATTAGCTGCAGGCTCGTCAAAAATAAATATTGTTCTCCGGCTATTTGCTTGCTTAAACCCAGTAAAAAGCAAAAAAGAAAAAAACCATCTAAACCCTAATGACCTTTCATTAATTGCGTAACGTGACTCACCATCTGAAACAAAAAAAGCCGCATACGGCAGATTCTCTTTCTCTGTATCAACGTTCCACTCAACGGTTATGCTATTAGCAGAAATAGACCGTTGAAATATTCTCTGCCAACTACCGAGAACCTCCCGTGTTATGGAATTGGATAATTTTTGAAAAACAGAGTCAATTGGCGTTTTACTAGGACTCCCAAAAAACATTGAAAGCCAGAATGGATTGCTCTCGTTTTCCTCGAACTCCTCAATGCGTTTACAAACATGCTTCTCAAGGTCAAGCCCCTCGCCAAGACTATCTAAGACATCCTGTAACACGTACCGATACTGCCTATTTATAGGCGTCTCACTATCATGTTCTTTAAGATATACGCGAGCAGGCATATCAACCAAAAATGTCGGAAAGTATGCAACCTGCTCTAAGCGAGATTGAATATAACCAACCAACCTCAACCACAGGTCTGGCTCATCAGAGCCTCTCTTTGGTCGCGAGTAAGGTTTGTAATTTACAGCTCTTGGATTTTTTGTGAAAACTGGAATATCCCATATGGTATTTGACTCTTCCAAAGAGCTGTCTTCAAATCTAAAAGTTCGGGTAGCATGAAAAGGGGGCCTCAATTTTTCAGTATCAAGACTCAGCTTCATTGACTTGGCTATATTTTCCAGCTTCTCTATATCCCCTTCATCAAGCTGTATCGTCCCTTCAACTGTAATCTTCCCCGTAAAGGCAGCTTTCTTATGGAGAGGTATTAGACTGAGTGCTGATGCTTGTGCGTAAGGGCCATCGAATAGGCTTGCGATTGATTTATCACCAGTCACAAAGTGTGAGATTGCCTCAAGCAAAGTGCTTTTCCCACTCTCATTTAGACCGATAATAGTATGAACAGGGCTAGATGAACGCCCTTCAAGTTCAATTTTAACATCTTCAGCCCCTTTGAAATTCTTAATATTAAACTCAGTTATTCTTGGCATAAATATTTCTCCAAAGCTAAAGCCGGGTAAGTCTTAGAAAAACCCTCACTTCTAAAACTCCCTGACTTGAGGAGGGGGTAACCGTCATTCGCTTACGCCCTTATAAAACGCCAACCGCCCATCAATCGCTTCCATCCCCTCCAACGGCTGTTGATAACTCCAGACCACGTCCTGGTGCGCGCCAAAGGAGTAGTAGCTAGCATCGCCCTTGAAGGGGCAGTGAGTCCGGGTCTCGGAGGGGGTCAGCAGTTCCATCCGTACATCGTCGCGGGGAAGGTACTGGCGCGGCGGGTAGCCGCGTTCGCGGAGTTCGATGGCGCGGGTGGTATCGGCGATCAGGGTGCCGTCGATGGTAACGCGCACTCGGCGGGAGTGCGGGTGCAGGGTGATACGGGGTTCGGTGGAATCCGTCGCCATAGGGGCATCCCTTGCGTAGTGGCGGTGTCGTTATGGTTATGAGATTCAGCCTAGCACCGAAGGATGCTGTGTCCCAGGCAGGGAAACGACGGGATGGCGGCGAAGACCATGGCGACGCAGGTCACCCGTGATACCGGCCCATGCAGGATGGGCCTGTCGCGGTGGCCGCCTTCGGTGGCCAATCCCCGAGACGCTTTATGGCGCCCTTGTGCGGAGGTCGCGGCCTGGTCTTGCCGAGGGCGCGATCACGACGCCTCGGCAAGGCAATACAAGCGAGCAGGACAGCCGTCGTGGGCTCAGCCGTTGGCGGCCGTCAGCGCCTGGCGGTGGGTGTTGCTGAGGTAGATCAACACCAGGGCGATGGTGAGCAAGGCCATTGCCGCCAGCCGCGAGGGATCGATCGCCAGGGCAGCGTTACCGAGCCAACCGAAGTGGTCGATCAGAATGCTCATCAGCAGTTGGCCGGCGGTGGTCGCCACCGTCGCGGCGGCGGTGCCGACCCGCGGCACGGCAAAGACCACGACGATCATGTAGACCACGCCGAACAGCGCGCCGGTCAGTTGCCACTTGGGCACGCTGAACAGGGTCTGGTCGTGGGCCGGCTCGAAGAAGAACACCAGCAGGAAGGTGATCAGGGCACCGCTGGCGAAGGTCAGCCAGGCGCTCTCGAGCACGCCGACATTGCGGCCCAGGCGGCCATTGATGGACGACTGGACGGAGAGTGCAGTGCCCCCGATCAGCAGGAACAGGAAAATCAGCGGGAGTAGCATGGTCGGTCTCCTCGGGGCGGGTTCAGTGCATTAGCCATAGGGCGGCGACGATCAGGACGAGCGCCATCAGGCGGTAGCTGTCCACCGGGCGCCTGTCGCTGCCGAGCAGGCCGAAGTGGTCGATGGCCAGGCTGGCACTCACCTGGCCACAGAGAATGCCGATCATGGTGGTGCCGACCCCGACGAAGGGCGTGGCGATGGTGAGAACGACCACGTAGAGCGGCCCGAGAATCCCGCCGGTCAGCAGCCAACGAGGCTGCGCGAACAGCAACTTGAGCCGGGGGCGACTGAAGATCATCGCCAGCGTCAGCAGCAGGGTACCCACCAGGAAGATCGAGAACGTGGCCGATAGGTGACCAATCTCCGCGCCCAGCGGGCCGAGCAGCCCCGCTTCCATGGATAACCCCATGCCGGCGGCAACCACCGCCAGCAGGATGATAAGTGTTGGCATGCTAGCTCTCCTTTCCTGTCACTAGCCCGGGGCGAATCGTGCTTCCGGGATGGGCAGGGGAAGGTATACGCTTGCCATGAGAGCCACAATAAGGCGGGATAACATAGGAGAATTGCTCAATGAGCAACAATATCTCGCTGGTTGCGCTGCGGCTGTTCGTGCGCGTGGCGGCAACCGGGAGCTTTGCCGTGGCGGCACGCCAGCATGGGCTACCAGCTTCCTCGGTATCACGACATATCGCCGCGCTGGAGAAAAGCCTCGGCCAGCGCTTGCTGTACCGGCATACCCGAGCGGTACGGCTGACGGAGGAAGGCGAGCGCTATTACCACTCGGTGCGCGATGTGCTGGACAGCCTGGACATGGCCACCGAGCAGCTCAGAGGCACCGCAACGGAGCCTCAGGGGCTGCTGCGGATCAACGCACCGGTCGCCTTCGGACGCCTGCATGTGGCCCCTTACCTGGCCGCTTTCCAGGATCGCTACCCGCAGATCGAAACCGAGGTGACGCTCACGGATGCCTTTGTCGATCCAGTGCAGGAAGGCGTCGATATCGTGCTGCGGATCGGCGTGCTGAGCGACTCCAGCCTGGTGGCCCGCCGCTTGGCGACCCAGCACTTCAACCTCTGCGCCGCGCCCGAGTATCTCGCCAAGCGGGGAACACCGCGCACTCCGGCCGACCTGAAGGCGCACAACTGCCTGGTCTACAAGGGTAATCGAGGAGTACAGCGGTGGTTCTTCCGGGCCGGGCAAGAGCGCCGTTTCCAGCCCGAGGAGGTGCGCGGCAATCTACGCAGCAACAATGCCGAGTGCCTGCGCGAAGCCGCGCTTCAGGGGCAGGGGCTGGTGCTGTTTCCCACCTGGTTGATTCACGACGACATCGCTCGACAACGCCTGGTACCGCTACTGTCCGAGTGGGAAGCCTCGAGCGAGCCGGAAACCCAGGCCATTCATGCGCTCTTTCCCGATAACCGCCTGCGCGCCTCCAAGGTGGCGGCGTTTCTCGCCCACTTGCAACACACGATCGGCGAGGAGCCGTACTGGGATAGATAACCGTTGCCGGGGTAAACCCGGGAGAACCGACGAATTCGAGCAGATCTGGCTGGAGCGGGAACCCCCTCTTCGGAGCCTCCAGTTTCGTCGAGCTCCATAGGCTGCGAGGGCCACCGCGAGGGGCTCTACCTGGGCCCGCCGAAGTTAGAGGGCTTCGAGGTCTTGCAGACGGCGAGCGGCAGCCACAACACGACTACTTCGGGCCACGGCCCTCCACGGTCACCCGGCCAATGTGGTTGGTGGCGCTCTGGTGAATCAGCAGCGCTTCTCCATCGAGGGTGAGGCGCATATGGCGCAGGATTCCGGCATAAACCGGTCCCGAAGGGATCGGCCAGCTCTGGAAGGTCTCAGCGTCAGGATCGAAGCGCACCAGCATGTCCGGCCGCACGCCGCTTTCGTTGTACCAGACCGCCCCGTCGAACACGGCGATCGCGTAGGGGTGGGAGTTCGCGCCGCTGGGCGAGTCCCATTCCTGAATATCGCCGGTGTCGGGATCGTAGCGACCCAGCCGGCCCAGCCCGGAATTGACCCACCAGATGATGCCGTCTTCGTCGATATCGAGCCGGCGCACCCTGGTGCCGGCCTCGGGCAGGGGGATCTCGCTCACCGCCATCGATTCGGGGTCGACGCGCAGCAGACAGTTCGCCCCATTGCAGGCGACCCAGACCGTGCCATCCGAGGCGACCTTCACGCCATAGGGACGCGAGCCCTGACGCGGGCTGGTGACCAGCCGCACCTCTCCGGTCGCCGGGTCCAGCCGGCCGATCATGTTGCTCTGCTGCAGGCTGAACCACAGGATACCGTTTGCCGCAAACTCGGCGGTGTGCGGGTCGCGTGCGGCCTCGTCGGGCATGGGATATTCGGTAATCTCGCCCGTTTGCGGCTCGAATCGGCCCAGGGTGGCGTTGCGGTTGCCGGTGTACCAGGCCGCGCCGTCGGGGCCGATATTGACCGAGTGGGGCCGCGCCCCCGAGGGCAAGGCGAACTCCTCCATCTCGCCGGTCTCGGGGTCGATCCGGCCGAGGATGTCCCCCCACTGCCCTACCCACCAGATACTGCCGTCCGGTGCTTCGACCGGATCGCGCGAGCGCTGCCCCGGCGTGGGCACCCTCCATGCTTCGAAGCGGATGCTCAGCGGGCCATCGACCGGCGTCGCGGCCCGGTTCTCGCTGGGCGGGAAGTGCTCGGCCAGATAGTCGAGGATGTCATCCTGCCTCGTCGAATCGCCCGACAAGTCGACCATCGTGGAGACGAGGTACTCCCAGTCATCCCGGGAGTATCCCGAGCTGCGCTCGATCAGGTTCACCCCATGGCAGGCAGCGCAGACGGCTTCGACCGTTTCCCGGCCCTCACCGTCCGGCAGCGCGAGGGCGGCGGAGGCCTGGCAGAGTGCCGTTGTAAGGAAAACGGGCCCCAGCATGATGCGGGACATTTGGCGAGGCATGTCGTGGTCCACGGCGGTGGCAGGGTCATCTGAGCGTAGCCAAGAACCTGGAAATCGTGGGGACAGAATCGGCAAGCCGAGGACAGACCTTCATGGCAGTGCCCCCTCTCATAAAATTCTCTAGATCGCATTGGTCCAGGGCGTCACGCCGGGCGGCAACTCCCCCGCCTCGATGACCAGGACGGCGGAGGCCTCGGCGTCATACGCAGGCAGTGAGCTGTCGGCGAAGAGGTGCTGATCGCCGGGGTAGAGGAACAGCGGCGCCTCCTCGGTGGCTTCGACGAGCGCCCGAGCGGCGAGCCCGTCGGCAAGTTTCCTACTGCGGGACCAGCTCCACCCGCCGGTTCCTGGCCCGGCCCTCATTCGTGGCATTGCTCGCCACCGGCGCGGTGAAGCCCACGCCCCAGGGCTTGAGCCGGTCCCGCGCCACACCGTATTCGGTCGCCAGGGCCTCGACCACCGCCGCAGCGCGGCGCTGTGACAGGTCGATGTTGTAGTCGAATCCTCCCTGGTTGTCGGTGTGGCCGACCACGAGCAGCCTCAGGTCGGATTGCGTCGACAACAACTCGCCGACCTCGTCCAGGGCGGGCCTGGACTCGGCCTGGATCCGGGCGCTGTCGGTGTCGAAGTAAATACCGTAGAGGGCGACCCTGCCTTCCGCGGCGATCTGCTCGGCCATCTCGTCGGCCTCGACCACGACGACCTCGGTCTCACGCGGCTCCTGCTCGATCACGTCCACCTGGGTGTAGACGCGGTTATTGCGCTCACCGCCGACGCTGTAGGCCTTCACCGTGTAGATCGCGACATGGACATCGCCCTCGGGACCGGCCTTGCGGGCGGCGACGTAACGCTGCCCCTCGTGGTTCTCGCTGAAGGTAAGGTCGTAAGGCACCACCGCATGGTTGAAGGCGCGGCCGCCACAAGCGGCGGCGTCGCATTCAAACAGGATCTCGAAGTCGTTTGCGGTCAGCGCCTCCCGATAGGCGCGCATCACCTCCAGGGTACTGCGCTCCCTCGGCGACTCGTAGGTGATGCGGGTGACCCGGCCTTCCAGGGTGAGGCCGTATTGTGCCTTGGCCGCATCGCCCCACTCGGCCCGGCTGGTGACTTCCTGGGTAAGCAGCAGGTACTCGTCGAACGCCATCGCCTCGTAATCGACAATCCGGGCGTCCTCGAAGCGCCCGACCAGGGGGTGGTCGGAGCCCGTCTCCGAGGCGCCGGCCGCGGTCGCCACCATGACCACGAACAGGAAGCCAAGCAGGAATCGGACATTGCGCATGGTCACCTCCAAGCCGTTGGCGCGGAGAAAAGAAATGAGGGCATTCACTTTCCGATCTTGCCCAGCCACCGTGGACACCCCGTTAAGGTAGTACACCGGGGCGATGTGGCCCATGGCAAGGCAAGACGGTCCATGGCCGACGAGAGGGCCGCATAAATGTAATTAAATGTTACTGATTGTCTCCACTCTGTCCTACAATATAGTGACCAAGTAATAAGCAAGCCGGATGCGCCCTGAGCCGACGCCCGACTCGAGCGACTGGAGGAGGGAAGCCATCATGAACATCGCCATGTTCACCCCGCTCGCCCCCAACTGGCAGCATGTCCATGCCGACTGGTGGCAGGACGATCAAGGCAACCGCATCCATCGTGTCGAGATCGACGACGAGGCACTCTACCACTGCTACTTCGCCGGGTCGCCGCTGCCGTGGAACGCCGTGGCCACGAGCCTGGACGAGGCCATCGCCGTCTTCGACGGGAATACCGCGTGACCACCGAGATCCGTATAGCCATAGCGGAAGGCCAGTAGCGGCCGCCCACGGGGATGGCGAACGGGCCTTGAAATCCTCCCGCCGCCCCCTTGCCAGGCCCCGGCTCCACTATAGTGACAAGGATGGTCGAGGCGTTCCGGGTCGCCCTCTTCTCGGCCGCGAGGGGGCTCGGGTGGTAACGCCGGCGGGCGTCCTGCCCGGTGCGGCCGGCCCGGCAATGCCGGGAGGAGAATTCAATGCGTGCAGTCCTGTGGGGAGGGGTGATCGTAGCAGGCCTAGCGGCGGCACCACTGGTAGCGGCATACCCGTCGTCAGACACAAATACTATCTCGCATGAAGAGGTGGCGGCGCTGATCGAGTCGGCACACGCCGCCACGCTGCGCTTCGAGGATGTCGACGTAGCCCTGGCGGAGGGCTATATCCCGGATCCCTCCGGGGAGTGCGTCACGGCGGCGGCGCATGGCATGCCCGCCGAGCTGGGGGACATGGGCATCCACTATTTGCGGCCCGACCTGCTCGGCCTCACGGTCACCGCGCCACGGGTCGATGGCACCGGCACCCATACCGACTTCATCAACCCCGCCATCCTGCTCTACGAGCCCCAGGAAGACGGCTCCCTGGTGCTGGTCGGGGTCGAGAACCTGGTGTTCCATGCGGCCTGGGAAGCCGCGGGCAACGAGGGTCCGCCGATCCTCGCCGGGCGCGCCTGGGACTATATGGTCGACGACCCGTCCACCCCTGCGGAGGAGGCCCACCACTTCGAGGCCCATTACGATCAGCACCTGTGGTTTCGCGACAACCCCAACGGCAACCTCGAGCCGTTCAATCCGAGGGTGACCTGCGCGCATCACCGGCGCTGAGCCCATGACCGGGAAATCCGGCCTAGTCTCACGGGCGTAGGGAGAACAGGAGACGGGGAAGGAATATGACCGGCGGCGCCGCCGGTCACTGGGGATGGAGCGGGAGTCGAGCTATTTCGCGTGTTCCAGTTTGTCCGCCAGGTCCTGAGCCAAGGCCACCATGGTCAGCGTCGGGTTCCAGGACCCTCCCTGCGGCCAGAGCCCCCCACCCGTGACATACACATTATTGCTGCCCCTGAACCGATAATTCAGGTCCACAGGGGCCGAATCCTCCTCACCAAGGTAGAGAGTGGAGCTTTCGTGAACCAGGGCATCCACCCGCCGCTGCTCCTGGCTCGGTCGTTCGGCACGCCATGTCCCCTGATCCGGGTCGCCATGCCAGTACTCGACTTGAGCAGCCCCCTCCGGAGACAGCGCCTCTTCGAGGATACCGAAAGTGGCATGATCCATTGCCTTCCAGGTCTGATAATCCCGGGAATTCTCCCTGACCTGTAACAGTGAATTAGTGGTGACATTGTTGTCCTGATCATTACCCAGGAACCAGGACTCCGGATTGTTGTAATCCAGCTCGCCCAGCACCGCGCAGACAAACACCACATACCCCTCGGAGGTTTGTAGCTGGGCCTGTGAGGCGGTCGCCACCACATCCGGCATGTAGCGTAATGCCGTGCCCGCGTTCTTCGCCGGGTTCACATCCCACAATGACGACAGCTGGATATGGAATTGCTGTTCATAGCTCTTGTCGGCCACGCCGGCAACGTAACAGGCACTCAATTCCAGGTCGCCGAACTGCCCTTCCGGATCCAGTGACGACCTGGGCACTCGTGCCACGATGGAGCTGATGAAATGCGCGGAAAAACGTTCACCGAGAGACTGGGTCTTCGGGAAAGAGTTGCGCAGCAGGGTGGTGGGCGGCAGGGTGCCCATGGCCAGGATCAGTTTCGCCTCGCCCAGGGGCAGCACACCCCGCGAGGTCTCCAGGGCCGTGGCCTGACGAGAGCCATCGATCTCTTGCTGCTGGATTTTTTCCACGATGCATTCGGTGACGATATCCAACCTGGCACCTTTGCCGGCGGCGTACAGGCGGGCCTGTTTCTCGGCTAGCGCCAGGATATCTCCTGGCGTCGAAAACTTCTGGAAGTCGACGCCGTTGACGTTTTCCGAGGCGGACGCCAAGGGCGCGGCCTGGGTCCGGTAAATGCCCTCGACACTTTCTCCATTTTCCCGCAGCAGGGATTGAATACGCTTCTGCAGGGGGCCATAGACGGGTCGACTCTTGCCGATGACGTTCATCTCTTCCGAGCTGCGCCCCAGATCGATTTGATCGGCCTTCTGGACTCGCAGCAGCTTTTCTGCCGCATCCAGGTTTTTCCGGGCCGCCTCGATGGTGGCTTTCGGCCACCCCTTCAGCTCGTCATCATTCGGCCGAGGGCACCAGGCGCTCCACAGCGTGGAACGGCCGCCGAAGAAAGGCACCATGCCGTGCTGCCAGCGAACCGGACCGTCCTGTCCCAGGGCAGTCGTGGCGGACAGGGTCCAGGGAAAGGTCTCAGAAAGGCCACCCAGGGTGTCCTTGAAGGGCAAGGGGAGATTCTGGAAATGTTCCGGAAGGAAGAATGGGCCGCGTTCGATCAGAAGAATGCGGCTGTGCGGGTTCGACTCCAGGACGCGCTGGGCAAATGCCAGGGCGCAAAAGCCAGTTCCCACCACCACATAGTCATACTGGTTCTTCTCTCTGGCGGCTTTCCACTCGGCATTGGACAAGAAAAAGACATGGTCCATGACCCGTTGTCCGGTGGGGTCCTGCGGCCCGGGGGTCGGGTAACCATATTGCAGATGGGGGCTTGCTGCTGCCGTTCCCATATCGTCGCTCCCTACGCTGATGCTGCTTCCATTTTCCGGGAGTTCCGTCTGGCTCCTTCCCGGCCGTTCCTTCATCCTTATCTCGACCTGCTCGCCAGCATTTGCCCGCCTCCCCGCCAACGGTGGCCCAGGGCTTCACGCCATATCGCAGGATCGCCGAACGAGAAGTACTCGGCATCGCCCGTGAACGGGCAGAAAATCGTGGTCTCGGCGCGGGGAAGGGGCTTCGCTGGCATCGATGGTGTCGCCAGGCAGGGGGTCCCCAACACCCGGCGTCGTACGGGTGCGGGGTAAGGCGGGGTTGGGTGGAAGCCGCTCCATGGTGCCATCCCTTGCGTACTGGCCGTGTCGATTCAGCCTAGCACCGAAGGATGATTTGCCTTATGCCCTGAATCAACGTACCGCCCGGGGCTCGCAACCGCCTGCCCTGGCGGCGGCTTCGGCAGCAGCCTTGCGCCGGCGCTGCCCCAGCGTCTTCAGCCAGCCGTAACCGCTGACCAGGCTGATGCCGGCGATGACCAGCACGGCGCCGACCAGGAAGCCCGGCTCGATGGGCTCGTGGAGCAGCCAGGCGCCGAAGCCGACCCCGAACAGCGGCGTCATAAAGGAGAGCACGCCGATGCGCGAGGCCTGGTAGTGGCGCAGCAGCCAGAACCAGACCAGGAAGCCGCCGAAGGAGACGATCACCGACTGGAAGACGAGGCTCGCCAGGGCCAGGGGCGTGGGGTCGATGGCCAGTTGATCGAGGGCCAGGGCGCCACTCAGCAACAGCACGAAGGCCGCCAGCAGTTGATAGAGCAGGGTCTGCTCGGCCGGCACCCGGGCCAGCCGCGAGGTGCGTATCACCACGGTGGTGGCCCCCCAGGCGGCGCCGGCCAGCAGCGCCAGCAGGTCGCCCCACAGCACCGACAGTCCACTCCCCGCCTCGGCCGGGCCCGAGGGCCCCAGGAAGGCGACGGCGATGCCGGCGAAGGCCAGGCCGATGCCGCCCCATTGCAGCCGGGCCATGCGCTCGTCGGGCACCCGAAAGTGCAGCAGCAGCGCCGCGAACACCGGGGCGGTGTAGAGAAAGACCACGGCATGGGAGGCGGAGGTGAGGCGCAGCGCCTCGCCCAGCAACAGGTACTCCAGCGAGAACAGCGCCCCCACCACCAGGCCCGGCTTCCAGTTACCATCGCCGAACATCAGGCGCTGCCGTCGCGCCAGCACATAGCCCCCCACCAGCAGGGCGCCAATGCCGGAACGCAGGGCGATCTGCAATACCGGGGAAATGTCGTCGGCGGTGGCCTTCAGCGCCACCTGCTGCATGCCGAGGGTCAGGCAGAAGACGAGCATCAGCCCGAAGGCCTGGGTATCGAGTGATCGGCGTGTGTCCATGCTCCCCTCCAGGGTTGACTGGGTGTGAGGGGGAGTATGGGGCTGGCGGATCTGCCACATATAGCTAGAATCTGACAAGCGACACGGTTCCCCCGACAAGGGCAGCGCCATGACCCGTCACGCCAAGCATCTTCGCCTTCCGCCGTTCAGCGATAACCTGCCGGCCCCGGTGGTGTTTCGCACCGCCTGCATGCCGGCCGACGCGGCCTACCCCCGCCACCACCATGCCTGGGGCGAGTTCGTCTACTCCTTCAGTGGCGTGATGGAGGTGAAGGTCGGCGAGCGGCGCTACCTCGCACCCTCCCAGTACGGCCTGTGGCTGCCGCCGCGGGTCGAGCACCAGGGGCTGAACCGCTACGAGGCGTGCCACTGCTCGGTCTATATCGCGGCGCCCCTGGCCGAGGCTCTGCCGAGCGCGACCTGTGCGCTGACCCTGAGCCCGCTGATCAAGGCATTGCTCGAGCACCTGCGCCGGCATCCCGTCCAGGCGCCCTACCCCGACGAGGTCACGCGGCTGCTGCGGGTGCTGGTGGATCAGCTGGCCGCGGCGGAGTGCGCCGGCAGCTACCTGCCCACCTCCGAGGATCCCCAACTGAGCCGGGTGCTGGCGATGATCGAGGCCACCCCCGGCGACAACCGTTCCCTGGGCGAGCTGGCCGCGGCGGTCCACGCCACCGAGCGCACCCTGATGCGGCGCGCCCAGCGCGACCTGGGCATGTCGCTGTCGGAGTGGCGGCAGCGCCTGCGGGTGGTCAAGGCGATGCCGCTGCTGGAGTCCGGCGCCAAGGTCGAGAGCATCGCCATGGACCTGGGCTATGCCAGCGCCTCGGCCTTTATCGCCATGTTCCGCCGCCTGACCGGCGAGACGCCCGACGAATACCGCCGGGGCCTGCGGCCGGCGGGTTAGGCACTCAGGCCAGCACCTCGGCGAGGGTGCGCCGGCCGTCGAGCAACACGAACTCGCGGTCGACCAGTTGCCGCGCCTGGACCAGATGCAGCAGGACATGCGCCACGTTGGCCCGGGAGATGGTGTTCTCGCCGCCGGTCTCCTCCAGGGAGGCGGCGACCCGTTGAGTGGCGGGCTCGTCGGTGAGGCGCCCCGGCTTGAGGATAACCTGGGGCAGGCCGGAGGCGCGCAGGTAGGCATCGGCGGCGAACTTGGCGGCCATATAGGGGCGCAGCGCCTCGGGAGCGGCCTGGGGGTCGTCGGCACGCATGGCGCTGACCATCAGGTAGCGCGACAGGCCCCGCTCACGGGCCGCCTCGACGCTGCGGATGGCGCCATAGAGGTCGATCAGCAGGGTCTTGTCGGCGCCGGTGTGGGGGCCGGAGCCGGCGGTGAAGAGCAGTTGGTCGCAGCCATCTAGGGCGTGGGCGAAGTCCCCTTCCAGGTCGGCGATCACCGTGTCGATGCCACGCTCCTCGAACCAGGGCCGCTGCTTTGGTGAGCGCAGCATGGCGCGAATCGGCTCGCCGACCTCCACGGCCAGGGCACAGAACTGGCGGCCGATCTGGCCGTTGGCGCCGATTACCAGGGTCGTCATAGGGCACTCCTTCCTTTCCAGTCGTCGAGATCCCGTTGCGGCTTACGTGATGTCGCGACACCCCGAGGGCCACGTCGAGCCGGCCTGCCCGTGACGATACCAGCCTCTCGCGGGGGTGACGAATATGGGCCCGAGGCGGAGCTGGCGTGAAGGGCTATCCATCAGCTGACGCCGGATAACACAGGTAGCCAGACGTTCTCATAGCCGATGGAAAACGCGACGCCCAGCAGCAGGGCCGCCATCGCCAGGCTAAAGCCCTTGAGCAGCCGCGGGTTGTCGAGACGCTGCCCGACCACGGCGCCCATCAGCGCATAGCTGCCGGGGGCGCCGAAGGCGAGTATCGCCAATCCCAGCGACCAGGGCAGCAAGGCCACGCCCTGGATGCCGGCGGCGGGGAACTGGATGGTGACGATCGGCAGGGTCGCGACCAGCGCCTTGGGGTTGCAGAGCTGCATGATCAGGCCATCGCGAAACTGCAGCACCCGCGGCGCCTGCCGCACGGCACCGGGGTCGATGGTCGAACGGGCGATCTTGATGGCCAGGTAGAGGATATAGCCGCAGCCCAGGGCACCCACCACGGCGAGCAGGTCGCCGCGCACCCAGGCCGCCCCGACCCAGCCGAAGATCAGGAACAGCGTCAGCATGGCCGCGCCCACCCCGACGAAGAAGCCGAGGGAGGTGCGGGCCTGGCCGTTGAGGCCCGCATTCAGGCCGAGCAGGTTCACGGGCCCAGGCGTGTACATGACGCCCAGGGCATAGGCGACGATCTCCAACATGGGGAACACCTCGGATTACTGGGCGATGCTGCGCTGGTACTGGTAGGGCGTCTTGCCGTAGATACGCTTGAAGCGGCGGTTGAAGTGGCTGAGGTCGGTAAAGCCGTAGCGGAAGGCCGCCTCATTGGGCGTGACGCCGGCCTCCAGGGCGTGGCGCGCGGCATTGACCCGGCAACTGAGCACGTACTGGTGCGGCGTGATGCCGAACTGCTGACGGAACAGGCGCAGGAAGTGGTACTTGGAGAGGTGCGCGGCCCGGCTGATCTCGTCCAGCGACGGGTCCGCCTCCAGGTGCGCGAGGATGTACTCCTTGGCACGCAGCAGCAGCGCATCGGGCCGGCTCACCGTGCCGCCGGGCTGGAACTTGCCGGCCCGCTGCACCAGGCGTGTCGCCATACGATGCAGGGCGTGCTCCTGGTCGATACGCGTGCCGACCCGGCGGGTCACCAGTTGCGCCAGCTCCAGGATGGCGCCACGCAACTCGGCATCCGCCATCAGGGTCTCACCGCTGCGGAAGCGGGCGGCCCACTCGCCGCCCGCCGCATCGGCGAACGATGCCTCGAGCTGGGCGGGAGGCACATAGACCATCACATAGCCCAGCCGGCTGTCGTCGCCCGGGTGCCCGTCGTGGGCCTGTTCGGGAGCGAACTGGATGATATTGCCGGGCGGGCTGCGGTGAAACTGCCCGCCGCTGAAGAAGTCCTGCCGCCCGGAAAGGGTGACGCCGAAGGCGTACTCCTCATGGGCATGGCGGTCGTAGCTGAAATCGCTCATCGCCGCCCGGAGCACCGTTAGCTCGGGATTATGCCGGCTCTTGAAATAATCGAACCGGCTGGATTGCTGCGTCATGCCATGCCTCCCAGAACGCCACTCAGGCATAGCTTAGGCCCAAGGCGACACCGCGGGCTTGGACAATATTGCGCAACTGCCCGGCAATCCGCCCAAGGCCCTCGCCGCCTGGGCTCCTGAAAGGTCGGGGCTGGCCCCGACTAGCGTGGTGGAATACGTATTCCGCCCACCCAGCGCTCGCCGGGCGCGTAGTCCAACCAGTGGCGGCCTCCCGCGAGGAGGTCACGGCCCAGCGCGGTCAGGGCGAGGCGACGATGGGGCCAGTCCCGGTGAGGCTCGGTAATCGCCAGCGCCGGCCGGGGCGCCGCGATCAGCGGCTGGAGCAGCCACCAGAACATCAGGTCGCCCAGGTAGGGCAGCGGCTCGTAGTCGCGCATCAGGTAGGCGAACGCCTCGCCGACCGGCAGCGGGCCCCGGTCGCGGACGATCTCCAGGGTGAGTCGCTCGGTCAGGCCGAGGCCGGACGCCGCGTCCGGCAGCTCCTGCAGATGGCGCGCGAGCGCCCTGCCCAGCATCGGCAGGGCCGGCGTGCCGGTGGCGACCAAGGCGTCCAGCGGCTGGGGGCGATCGGCGGTCAGCGCCGCCCAGGCCCGGCTGCCCAGTTCGAGCAGCGGCGTCTCGACGGGGCGGCGCTGCCGCCATAGCCAGGCCAGCAGGTCCGGGGCGAGCTGGCCGATGCCGATAAAACGCTCGACGCCGGGGACGCTCTCTACGGCGATCAGCTCGATCCGTGCCCTGGGCGGAGCCAGATGCAGGCGGTGCAGCAGGTAGGCGAGGATCAACTGGTCGTAGCTGTCGTGCTCGAACCACAGCACCACCCGCTCAAAGCGAGCCAGGTCGTCCAGTGCCGCGTAGCTCCTGCGCAGGCGGGCCAGGGCATCACGCTCGGCCATGCCGGAGACCCCGGCCAGGAAGCGCGAGCGTAGCCGCATCAGTTCCTCGGGGGGCAGGTCGCACAGCGGGCCCAGGCAGAAGGGATCGGAAAACTCCAGGAAGTCGCCGCGGAAGCCGGCGGTGCGCAGGCCGGGTTCGATGTCCGAGCCGCAGCGGATATGCAGGGTGGTCAGCTCCTGGTCGCCGCGCTCGGCGACCAGCCGCCGCGAGGCGTCCAGGGATTCGGTATGGGCCTTGAGCCTGGGCCAACTGGCAAAGCCGCATTCCCGGGCGATCACGAACTGGGCATCGGAGAGTCGCAGCGGCGCCTCGCGGGGCGGGAGTTGGCACAGGATGCGTGCCAGGGCGTCCGGGTCGTCGGCCCGCACCGCCTTGAGCAGTTCCTTGGCGCGCTTGCGCTGCTGCTCGAGATTGAAGCGGCCATGAGACCTGGCATCCGGCCGGGGCAGCGTGGTCATACGAATCCCTCCATATGCCTGCGTCCGCCGGACAGGCCGGGAGTCGTATGGGGAAGTCGATTGAAAGCGATGGGCGCAGCCCTTTCCGCGGACGGGGACGCCTAGACGGCGCGGCCCTTAGCCTCGCCCGAACGCGGGGAGGAGTCAACCGAGGGAGGCGCCGTATCCATGGCCAGGGCACAGCACTGGCGGCCGACCTGGCCACTGGCGCCGATCCCCAGGGTCGTCATAGGGCACTCCTGCCTTTCCAGTCTTCGAGGTCCAGTTGTGGCTGCTCGGTGCGGAAGCGGGCGTAACCCTCGACGCCGCGGGCGTCCTCGAGGATATCGACCCGCAGGCCCTTGCTGCGCAGCAGGCCCTCGTTGCCCGAGGCATTGGTGACGTCGCCCACCACCACCCGGGCGAAGCCGCGCATATGGAGCAGGGTCGCGCAGATATCGCAGGGGCTCAGGGAGGTGAAGAGCGTGGTCTGGCCGAAGTCGAGGCGACCGGCATCGCGGATGGCGGCGGTCTCGCCGTGGTTGTAGGGGTGGTCCTCCTGGACCAGGGTGTTGTGTCCCTTGCCGACGATACGCCGCGTGGCGTTGTCGATGATCACCGCGCCGATGGGGCAGCCGCCCTCGCCACGGCTCTTCTCGGCCAGCAGCACGGCGATGCGCATCAGCTCGGCATCGCTCAGGCGCCGGGCGAAATCATCGTCCATCAGCGCCGGCAGGCTGGCGGTGGGCATATGGGCGATGGCGGCCAGGGCGGCCTCGGTCACCGGCGTGCCGGCGTGCCGGCGTTAAGTAGCGGTTCCATCTCGTCTCCGTTCGATCCGGGGGTTATCGGGGCAAGTCCCCCATCTTAGCGGCATCGGCGACAAAAACGACAACGCCAGCCGGACCCAAAGGCCAGGCTGGCGTCGTTGGTCAAATGCCGGTCAGGCGAAGGCGTTCAGGCACCAGGTAATGGCGGGGATGGCGACGATATCGATCAGCACGGCGCCGCACAGCGGCACGATGATAAAGGCCTTGTGCGACACCACCCGGTAGTGCTCGCACACCGCGCCCATATTGGCCACGGCGTTGGGGGTGGCGCCCATGCCGTGGCCGATAAAGCCGGCGGTAAGCACCGCGGCATCGTAGTTGCGGCCCAGCAGGCGGAACAGCACCACCACGGCCAGGAAGACGATGGCCAGGGTCTGCACCAGCAGGATCAGCAGCAGCGAGCCGCCCATCTCCTGGAGCTGCCAGATCTTGAGATTCATCATCGCCATGGTCAGGAAGACGCCCAGGGCCACGTCGCCCAGGGTGGCGAGGGCATTGTCCGGCATGCTGACCCAGTGGAAGCGATCATTGAGGTTGCGCAGCAGGATGGCAACGAACATGGCGCCCACATAGCTCGGCAGGATGACCCCCAGGTGGGTCGACAGGGCCGCCTTGAACCACACCCCCAGCACCATGATCGGCACCACCACAGCCAGCACCCGCAGCAGGATGCGACCGTCGATGGGCGCCTGGGTGGGGCGTTCCTCGGCTTGCAGTTTCTCGAGATCATGCACGTCCTCGGCCACGACCGGGATCTGCCGACGGTCGATGATCCAGCGGGCGATGGGCGCGCCGATCACCCCACCGACGATCATGCCGAAGGTGGCGGAGGCGATGGCCGCGGTGGTGGCGCCTTGGGCGCCCAGGGCTTCCGCCTCGGGGCCGAAGGCCGCCGCCGCGCCGAAGCCGCCCTCCAGGGAGGTGGCCCCGGCCATCAGGCCGATCAGCGGGTCGAGGCCCAGCAGGCTGGCCATGCCGATGCCCACGCCGTTCTGCATCAACGCCAGCAGCCAGCAGGCCACCAGGTAGATGCCCAGCGCCTTGCCGCCCTTCTTGAGCAGCGCCAGGCTGCCGCCCAGGCCCACGGTGGTGAAGAAGGCGATCATCAGCGGGCTCTGCATCGCCGTATCGAGCTCGAAGGTGACCAGGCCCAGGTCGCGCAGCAGCCAGGCCAGCAGGGCGAAGCCGAAGCCGCCGATCACCGGGGTGGGGACGCAGAAGTGTTCCAGCCAGTTGAGCCGGCGCTTGAGTCCGGCGCCAAACGCGAGCAATAGCAGGGCCAGTGCCGTGGTGGACACGGCATCCAGGGTGAAGTGCATGTCGATGCTCCGTGAGTCGTTGTATGCCGCTCGGGGCGGTCGGGTAGGAGTGGCCGTCGGCGGCCGGTTTGTCGTTGATTAGCGCGCCAGGCGCTCGACCAGGCGAGCCGCCACGCGAGCCGTGCGCGCGTCGATATCCAGGCGCGGATTGAGCTCGGCCACGTCCACCACCGGCAGCGCAATGCGCGGGGCCAGGTGATCGATGATTTCCTCGACCAGGGCCAGCTCGATGCCTCGGGCGGAAGGGGCGCTGACGCCCGGGGCGACCCAGGCCGGCAGAGCGTCCAGGCAGACGGTGAGGTAGAGCCAGTCGACCCGCGCCAGCAGCCGCCCCAGGGCGGCCTTCACCGCAGAGCTGTCCAGCGAGCGACACTGCTCATCGAGGACCCACTCCACCCCCAGCGATTCGGCGCGGGCGAAGAGCGCCGGGGTGTTGCCGCCGCGACTCACCCCCAGGCAGGTGTAATGGAAGTCGATGCCCGCCTCCTGGCACAGCTCGGCGCACTGCCGAAAGGGGGTGCCGGAGCTGGCGCGCTCGGCCTGGCGCAGGTCGAGGTGGGCATCCAGGTTGAGGATGCCCAGGCGCGGCATCGTCGCCTGGCGCTGGGCGTGGGCCAGCAGCCCCGAGAAGCTGGCGAAAGCGATCTCGTGGCCGCCGCCCAGGCCGATGACCCGGTGCCCCTGCTCGAGCAGCCCGGCCACCTGCCCGGCGAAGGCCTGCTGGGCGGTCTCCAGGTCGTCGCCCTGGCAAACCACGTCGCCGGCATCATAGAGCGGTGCCGTCAGGTGATAGGCCTGGTTGGCCAGCTGACGACGCAGCGCCAGAGGTCCCTCGCTGGCCCCCAGCCGGCCCTGGTTGCGGGCCACGCCGGCATCGGAGCAGAGCCCCAGCAGGGCGCGCCCCGGCGCCTCGGCCCGGGAGACGGGACGCATCACCTGGTGCCAACGCCGTGCGTCACCGGTTTCCGCGTGGTCGACCCGGCCCTGCCAGGGCGCCATCAGCGCCGCCTCATCGTCTGCCTGTGTCACTGCAAGAGCTCTCCCAATCGTTGTGCACTGAGTCGCGTCGCCGCGCCGAGGGCCTCGGCCCGATGCCGGGCCCGGGCGCTAGGCGCCATCACGCTGATCACCGCCTTGAGCCGGCCACGACCGTTGAGTACCGGGGCACTGGCGCCCCACACCCCCTGGTCGATCTCGCCCAGGCTGACCGCCACGCCCTTCTGGCGAATAGCCTCGAGGCCACTCAGGGCCTCCTCCCGTTCCGCCTCCGAGCGCAGCATCAGCGCCATCTGGCGCTCCTCCTCGCTCATCCAGGCCAGCAGGGCCCGGGCGCTGGCGCCCTTGAGCAGCGGTTGCACCTGACCCCGGTGGTAGCAGCAGCGCAGCGGCTGGGGGCTATCGATCATCTCCACGCAGAGGGCGTGGTCGCGCACCGCCACCAGCAGCGCCGAGCTCTCCTGGGTGGTCTCGGTCAACTCGGTAAGCACCGGGCGAGCCCAGCGCAGCAGCTCGTTGCGCCGTTCGAAGCCCTGGTGCAGGCGCACCGCCTGGGGCCCCGGCGCATAGGTGCCGCCCTCGCGCTCACTGACCAGGCCCCAGGCCAGAAGCTGGCGCAGGTGGCGATATGCGGTCGAGACCGGCTGGGCGGTCAGCTCGGCCAGCGACTTCACCGTCATCGCTTCCCCTTGATTGGCCAGGCAGCACAGCAGCGCCAGCATGCGGTCGGATGGACCCATCACAGTCACCTCGGATTTTGATAAACGATACGCAGGAAAATCGACAAACGAAAAAATCGTTATCAATTTTTGATAACGCCAGAACATAGACTTTAGTCGCAGAGCAAACCGGCGAGACTGCTACCGCCCGTGCCAGGCTTGGCAGAGCCGCGAGAAACCGCCAGGCTAGGGCGGTTGATGGAAGCGTTGCGGGGGAGCGGCACGCATGGAAGAGCTAAGCCTGAGGTGGCTGGCGGGCCAGGGGGTCAGCCTGGTGGCCCTGGCGCTGTGCGTGATCGCCTTCGCCAGCAAGCGCGACGACAAGCTGTTCGTGCTGCTGCTGTTCGCCAACGTGGCCTTCGCCGCCCAGTTCGCGCTCTTCGCGAGCTGGGTGGCGGCGGGAATCTCGGCGCTGATCGTGGTGCGCATCGCCCTGGTGCGCCGCTTCCCGCGTCACCGGGCGCTGATGGTGGGGATGCTGATTGCCACCCTGGCGGTGGCGGCGCTGACCTGGAGCGGCCCGCGGGACCTGCCGGCCCTGGCGGCGGGTCTGCTGGGCACCTGGGGCATGTTTATGCTGCGCGGCATCGCCATGCGCGTGACCCTGGCGGTGGCGGCCTTCTGCTGGGTGCTCAGCAACCTGCTGGCGGGCTCCATCGGCGGCACCCTGGCCGAATCGCTGATCTTTATCACCAACCTGGTCACCATCCTGCGCCTGAGGCGCGACGCCCGGCCGGTCCTGCCCTGAAGCCGGCCCGCCGCCGCCATGGCGACGGGCCGCGGCGCTTTACTTCATCTCGAAGCCGCGCTCGATCAGGAAGTCGCGCATATGGGCGCGCAGCTTGCTGTCGAACAACGGGGTGAGGTTGCGTGACCAGTTGGAGTCCTTGTTGCCGCCCTTTCGCGCCTGATAGTAGGCATGCATGGTCTCGTCGTAGGCCTCCACCAGCTCGCGGTCATCGCGGTAATAGTCCTCCTTGAGGATCGCCTCCACCGGCAGGCGCGGCTTGATGTCCGGCTGGTGGGCCGGGTAGCCCAGGCACATGCCGAACACCGGATAGACATGCTTGGGCAGGCGCAGCAGGTCGCTGACGGCGGCAGGGTTGTTGCGGATGCCGCCGATATAGCAGATGCCAAGCCCTTCGGATTCCGCGGCAATGGCCACGTTCTGGGCCATCAGCGCCACGTCCACGCTGGCCACCAGCAGCTGCTCGGTCATGCCGCGCACGACCGTGGCGCCGGTGCGCTCGGCGGCCTCGGTGGGGCGCTTCATGTCGGCGCAGAACACCAGGAAGTCGGAGGCGCCGGCCACATAGCCCTGGCCACCGGCCAGCTCGGCGAGCTTCTCGCGGTTCTCGGGCTTGGTCACATGGATCACGCTATAGGCCTGCACATGGCTGGAGGTGGCGGCGCCCTGGCCGGCGCGAATCAGCTCCACCAGCAGCTCGCGGGGAATCTTCTGCTCGGTGAACTTGCGGATCGAGCGGTGGGACTTCAGCAGTTCGATGGTGGGGTTCATGGGACCTCGGGGGTTGGCACCAATGATGGCGACGATTTTAATTACCCTGCTTATTATCCGTTATCACGGCGGCCATTGCATCCCGGAGAAATTGCCGCCACCTCAGGCACCGCCCCACCCGGTCTCCATCCACACTGGGCCATCGCAGGAATAGCGGCTGGCTCTCACCGACATGCCTCGCGCCGCTGCTCGAACTCCTCCATCAGCGTCTGGAACTCGATGGGCCAGTCGCGCATGGCGGTGCTGGCCAGCTCCATGGCCCGCTCCTGCTCCTCGACCGTACGCGCCATCAGGCCATACTGCATGGTGCCGATCACATTCACGACCGACCCCCCAAGCTCGGGAGGCGCATAGGCCATCAGCGTCATGGCTCGGGCAATCACCTCGGTACCATGCTCGCGAAACCTCGCCTCGGTATTGTCGGCATAGGTGGTTTCCCCCGCGAACCTGCCGATGCTTCCCAACAGGCTCGCGCCCTTTTCTCGCAGCAGCAGCTCCCGAGCGTCCAGCCGCTCGATACAGCTCTGCTCCAGGCTATGTCGGGACTGCAGATAACTGCCATGCCAGCCTAGAACAGCCCCGCAAAGGGTCACGACAAGGCCGATGATCGCGATCTTGCCCGCCCCTATCCCTGAATCGGATGCCAAGGCTACCTCCTGTCTGCCTGCTTACATCGTTGCGCTTATCGCCTCTCGGCCAGGGCCCGGGCCAGCTCCGCCCGGTAGGCCTCGGCATGGCGGGCCGGCTCGGCGGGGAAGCGCCCCAGCGCCACGGCCAGGTCGAAGAAGCCCTGGGCCGGCAGCTCGCCGCGGCGACTGACCACCAGGGCGGCGATCATCGGGCGTCCGGCGGCCACGTCCTCGCGCATCAGCGCCTCCAGGGCCAGGGCGACCCGCTGGATGGTGCGCGGCGGCGCGAGGCCCAGGGCCTCCGCCGCCTGCTGGTAGGTCAGCGGCAGCTGCGCTTCGGGCGCGCCGGCAAGCAGCGTCCTGAGGCGGGCGGCGAGGAGACTATCGGTCGATGTCATGGCAGGGCTTCCAGATCGCCCAGGGCACCGCGCACGATGGCTTCACGCTTGGGGATATCGGCCAGGCGGTTGGGGGTGTCGATATTGAGGGCGAAGAACACCGGGCCGCTGGGCCACTCGACCCAGCCCACCCACCAGCCGAGGTCGCCGGACCAGCCGGTCTTGCCGCGCAGGATCCAGTCACGCCCGGCCTCGGTGATCATCAGGTCCTTGACCAGGCGCTGATCGGCCTCGTCGAAGGGCAGCGCCTGGCGGTGGAGGCGTTGCAGGAAGTCGATCTGCGCCTCGGCGGAGATCTCCAGGTGACCGGCCTCCAGCCAGAAATTCTCGAGATCCTCGCCGATCTCGGCATTGCCATAGCCGATCCTCTCCAGATAGCGGCGCTCATTCTCCTCGCCGAGCTCGCGGGCGAACGCCTGGTAGAGCCAGACCGTGGAGTTGCGCAGGGCGGAGCGCAGGTCCTGGTCGGCATCCCAGGCCGGGACGCCGCGCTCGACGCCATCCCAGGGAAAGACCTGAAACTCGTCGGCCACCACCCCGGCATCCAGGGCGAACAGCGTGTGGGGCACCTTGAAGGTGGAGGCCGGCACGAAGCCTTGCCGGGCCCGCTCGGGGGCATGCACCCAGGTGGTGGAGGCGCCTTCCCGCTGGTCCACGACCAGCAGGGTGCCCTGGGCATCCTGGCTCTCGAAGAGTTCGGCCCAGTCGTCGCGGACCTGCCAGGTATCGGCCGCCGCGGCCAGGGGCGTCAGCGCCAGGATCAGGGCTCCGGCCATCAGGGATCTTGGGGTCATCAGTCCATTCCGTTGTCGTCGAAACCGCCATGGGTAGAGAAGTGACCGGGAGATTAGCGGCCCGGAGGATAAACCTTAGCCTCCTACCGCACCCGGGCGAAAGGGCGTAATCTGGTCTTGGTAACCTGAGACTTTCTCACGCACGGAGGCATGAGATGGTGATTCTCGAGCCCTACGTCCGGGACAGCCGCTGGCCGGCTGGCCTGGCGATATTGAGTGTGCTGCTGCTGGGCCTGGCCGCGCTGCTGATGGGCGGGGCGGGGCCGGCCTATCGCCTCGACGCCCTCGACCTGGGCCAGGCCCTTGGCCTGCTGCGCCAGGGGGCCTATGTGGCCATGGCCGCGGCAACGTCGGCGCTGCTGACCCTGGTGGTGGCGGTCTGGTGCCGGCGACTGCGCCCCGCCCTGATCGGCGGCCTGGTGTTGCTGGTGGTGGCCACCCTGTTGGTGGTGCCTGTCCAACACCTGCAGCGCGCCCAGGCAGTACCGCCGATCCACGATATCACCACCGACCTGGAAAACCCGCCCACCTTCATGGCCCTGGCCTCGGCCCGGGAGGCGGCACCCAACGCCGTGGGCTACCCTCGCGCCTTCGCCGATCAGCAACGCCGCGCCTACCCCATGCTGGCCCCGCTGATGCTGGATGCCCCCATGGCCCAGGTCATGCTGACCGCCGAGACCATGATGCGCGAGCGGGGCTGGGAGATCGCCAGGGTCGGCGAAACCACCCTGGAGGCCACCGCCACCACCACCTGGTTCGGCTTCGAGGACGACGTGGTGTTGCGCCTCAGCGAGACCGACACGGGGGTACGGGTGGACATGCGCTCCGCCTCGCGCCTGGGGCGCAGCGACCTGGGCACCAATGCCATCCGCATCCAGGAGTTTCTCGACGCCCTCGAGCGTCAGCTACACAGAAACGGCTAGCGGCTGCCGGATGGCGCCCTGGCCGAACCCTCCGGGAAGCCGTAGAGTAGGCCGCCCATCCTCGAGAGGAGTCTGCCGTGAATCCGCAAGACCTGGAGCGGCTGGTCACCCTGAAGATGCCCTTCGGCAAGTATGCCGGCCGGGTGATCGCCGACCTGCCCGGCCCCTATCTGGCCTGGTTCGCCCGGGAGGGTTTCCCGAAGAGCGAGCTGGGGCGCCTGCTGCAACTGATGCACGAGATCGACCATAACGGCCTGAACGACCTGCTGGCGCCCCTGCGCCGGGGGCACTGAGGCGGATATGCTGCAACTCTCCAATAACGTCTCCCTGGCCGACTGGGAGATCGAGATTACCCAGATCCGCGCCCAGGGCGCCGGCGGCCAGAACGTCAACAAGGTGGCCTCGGCGGTGCACCTGCGTTTCGATATCCCCCGCTCCAGCCTGCCGCCCTTCTACAAGGAACGGCTGATGGCGCTCTCCGACCAGCGCATCAGCAAGGAGGGGGTGATCGTCATCAAGGCCCAGAGCCACCGCACCCTGGAGCTCAACAAGGAGGATGCCCTGCGGCGCCTCAGGGCGCTGATCCTGGAGGCGGTGAAGACCCAGAAGAGCCGCAAGGCCACCCGGCCCACCAGGGGCTCCCAGCGTCGCCGGGTGGACAAGAAGACCCAGAAGGGCAAGACCAAGGCACTGCGCGGCAAGGTCAAGCCATGACCCCCACGCCGCGTCGCGCCTCCCCCTGCATCCGCGCCTGCAGTCTGGACGAGGCGACCCAGTGCTGCAGCGGTTGCCGCCGCAGCCTGGACGAGATCGTACGCTGGGGTGGCATGACCGACGCCGAGAAGGAGGCGGTCTGGCGGCGCCTGGAGTCCGATGCCTCCACCGGTTAGCCCATGGCGATGGCCGGCACCCCGGTGACCCACACATGCAGGTGCATGGCGAAGAGGTAATAGGCGACCAGGCCGATGACCAGGGTCGCCAGGGTCGCCGGCAACCGCGAGGGCGGCGCCGTCAGGCCGGCGGCACGGTCGCGGCGCCGGGCCGCGGCGAAGGCGACGATGGCCCAGGCCAGGAAGGCGCCGAAGAAGACGATATCGCCCAGGCGGCCGTTGGCCAGCAGGTGGGCGAAGGCCCATAGCTTCACCGCCAGCAGCATGGGATGGCCGAGCCGGGCGCGAATGGCATTGCCCGGCACATAGGCCGCCACCAGCAGGATAATGGCGGGGATCATCAACAGCGCTACCCCATGGCGCAGCCCCATGGGCGGGAACCAGACGACGCTGGGATCGAGGCGTGTCTGCCCGAAGCCCCAGATGGCCAGCGCCAGCCCCACCACCGAGACCAGCGAATAGACGCCCTTCCAGGACGGCTCACCGAGGCGAGCGATCTGCTCGCGTCGCCAGTCGTCGGCGACGATGCGCACGGAATGCATGCCGAGGAAGATCACGAGGCCGAGAATCATCACGATCATGGAGAGGCTCCTTGCCGGGTCACGGGGTCGATGGCGGCCCCTGTGTCCGGGGCCGTCCAGCGCCCCAGCATGCCATATCCCCAGTTGTCGCGCCTGCTCCGCGGTCATGGCCTGCCGTGGGATGACGGCCGGATGTCGATCCGAACAGCGTGCGCTCGAGGCTCGAAGTGCCACACTAAGAACCCCATCCCGAGGAGAGCCCCCATGAGCATACATACCGGCCTGTCCGCCGAAGCCGCGGTCATGGAATTACTGGACGACTGGGCGGCGGCGGTGCGCGCCAAGGACATCGCGGCCATTACCGCCCACTATGCCCCCGAGATCGTCGCCTTCGATGCCATCGCCCAGCTGCAGTTCAAGGGACTGGAGGCCTACCGGCAGCACTGGGCGGCCTGCCTGGCACAGTGCCCGGGACCGATGACCTTCGAGCTTCACGAGGAGGTCATCTATGCCGAGGAGCAGGTGGCCTTCTTCCATGCTCTGGTACGCTGTGGTGGCAGTGCCGAGGACGCCGGCTGGCTACGCATGAGCGGCGGGCTAAGGCGCATCGAAGGCCACTGGAAGCTGGTGCATGAGCACCACTCGGCGCCCTTCGACCCCCAGAACGGCCGCGCCCTCTTCGACCTCGCCCCCTGAGTCGCGAAGCCCCGGGCCATGGCCCGGGGCTTCGGGACAGCGTGCCGCGGAATCACTCCTCCATAAAGGTGCCGCAGACCTCGCCCATGCGGCCGGGGGCGTGATCCTCGCTGTGGGTCAGGCCATCCTCCGCCATATCCAGGGCCACCCGCCACTGGTGATCCTGGTCCATGGCGTCGCAGTCACCCTCGCTGCCGCCGCCGAAATTGGAGTCGATCCAGTAGTGCACTTCATAGGCGGTGTCGGCCATCAGCGCACCGGGGAACTCGAAGGCGAAGGCCATCTCGCCCTCGCCGGCCACGCTGCCGTCCTGGCGAGCCAGCACCTCGCCGCTCTCGGCCTCCACCAGGGCCACGGCGATGGCCTGGCCCCCATGGGGGCCCTGGAAGCTGGCATCGCCCTGGAAGACCAGGTCGTGCCCCTCGGTGGCCAGGGCCACGGCGGGCACTAACAGGGCGCCGAGCAGCGCCCCTCGAAACAGGCTGACAATCCTCATGAGTCACCTCCCTTGCAGGGCTATCGCAGTTAGCTTTGCGCTCTGGGGCTACCCTGGGGGCAGGTCGTCGCGGGGCGCTGTGAACCCCTCCCTGGGCGCTACTTTTGCCATCCCTGGCAAAAAACCCCCGCTCCATCCTGCCTCCAGCGCCCCTCAGCTATTCCAACTGAGATCCCCCTGACCTCTCTTGGCTGAACAGGGTCGCCCCCCCAGCATAGTGCGCCAGCGGCCCGGGCGCCGTTATATCCAACGCCAGCGGCGGAACAGCCATACCAGGCCCCCGGCGATCACCAGCATCACCCCGAGCAGGATGAAATAGGCGTAGCGGTAGCCCAGCTCCGGCATATGCGCGAAGTTCATGCCATAGATACCGGCCAGGAAGGTCAGCGGCACGAAGATGGCGGTGATCACCGTGAGGATGCGCATGGTGTTATTGAGCTGGTGGGAGGAGAGCGAGAGGTAACCATCCACCAGGTCGCCGCAGATGTCGTAGTACATCTGGGTCAGGCTATAGAGCCGCTCGAAGCGCTCATGCACATCGTTGATGGCGTGCAGGGTCTCGTCGACCTCCCGGGGCAGGTGGCTGTAGTCGTAGGCGGTGAGTTCCTGGGTGATGCCGACGTGGTAGTTGAAGATCCGGCGCATCTTCACCAGTCGCGACTTGTAGGCCACGATGCAGCGCATCAGGGCGTCGCTGCCGCCCTCGAGCAGGCCATCCTCCAGGTCGCTGAGCACCTCCTCGAACTCCAGCAGGCTATCCAGGTAGAAGCCCGCCGAGAGGTACATGGCCTTGAGGGCCACGAACTCCGGGGAGCGCGCCAGCAGGCGTTCGCCCTCGCCGCTGTTGAGCAGCCGGTCGAGGCTCAGGGCGGTGCCCGGGTGCAGGCTGATCAGGTAGCGTTCGCCGATAAAGAAGGCCACCTGCTGGGGCACGAAGTTGAGCTCGGTATCGAAGGAGGCGATGCCGCGATAGAGGATCAGGGTATGGGTCTCGAACTCCTCGATCTTCGGCGGGTGACGCTCGCGATGGGCATCGTCGATGGCCAGGGGGTGGCAGTCGAAGGACTCCAGCAAGGCCCGCTCCCGGGCCTGTGGCTCGCCCTGCAGGTCGAGCCACAGGTGACCGTCGCCTTCCTCCCGCCAGCGGGCGATCAGCTCTTCGCCACCGCGCACCCGATCGCCGGCGCCGGTGATCAACAGCCCTCGAATCATAAGGCCTCCCTGTCCAGGATTTTGCCTCGACGATAGGCCATGCCGGTCCGCCTTGCACCCTACTCCCGGTTATTTTCCCGGGGGCGGAGGACTTTTCCCCGGGCTTGCGGCAGCATGAGGCGTTTTGCGTACGACTCAGGGAAGACCCATGCCGCTATTTCAGTCCGCCTATCGGCGCCGCGTCACCCTCACCTATTTCCTGGCCTTTATCGCCATCGGACTGACCGGTGGCCTGCTGGGCCCCGCCCTGCCGCACCTGGCGGAGATGACCGGCGCCAGCATGAGCCAGATCGCCCTGCTGTTCACCGCCCGGGCCCTGGGCAATATGCTCGGCTCGGTGAGCGTCGGAGTGCTGGTGGATCGCCTGCCCGGCCATCCGGTGCTGATGGCCATGGTGGTGGTGATGGCGCTGGGGCTGGGCCTGGCGCCCTTGAGCCCTTCCCTGGCGGTGCTGATCGGCGTGATCTTCGTGATGGGCTTCGCCGAGGTATCGATCAATGCCGGCAGCAATACCCTGCTGCTGTGGGCCCATCGCCAGGCGGCGGGCCCCTATATCAGCGCCCTGCACTTCTGCTTCGCCCTGGGCAATATGCTCGCCCCGCTGGTGGTGGTGACGGCCATCCTGTTGACCGGCCGGTTCGAGTGGGCCTTCTGGCTGGTGGGGCTGTATAGCCTGACCCTGCTGTTCTGGCTGCGCCGCGACCCCGGCCCCCGGCCTCCCGAGGCCTCCCCCGAAGCGGCCCCCGGCGCCGCGACGACGGCCCGCCCGCGGCGTGGCGATGCCCGCCTGCTGGGTACCCTGATGCTGCTGTTCTCGCTCTATGTGGGCGCCGAGATCACCTTCGCCGGCTGGATCACCGCCTATGCGGTCCTCCAGGGTCAGCCCCGGGAGGGCGCCGCCCTGCTGGTCACCCTGTTCTGGCTGGCGCTCTCGGCAGGGCGCCTGGCGGCCATTCCGCTGCTGCGCCTGACCTCGCCCTGGTGGCTGCTGCTGGGCTGCCTGGGGCTGGGCCTGGCCAGCGCCCTGGCCATGCCCTGGCTGCCCCTGTGGCTGATCGCCCTCGGCTATGGCCTGGCCGCCTCGGCGATCTTCCCCACCCTGTTCAGCCTGTGTAACCAGTTGATGAGCATGAGCGGCAAGCGCACCGGCCTGGTGTTCCTGGCCAGCGGCCTGGGCGCCATGCTGGTGCCCTCGCTGACCGGCCCCCTGCTGGATGGCGCCGGCGCCGGGGCCTTCCCCTGGCTGCTGGCGGCGCTGATGGGGCTGTTGCTGCTGGGCGTCGCCGTCCTCCATCGCCTCGCCCGGGGACGTTGAGCCCCCACGGCATGCCCCATGCCGGCTCGACATGATTCCGCCACGGCATGGCTCCCAAGACAACGGCATTGGCCAGCGACCGGGTGACTCGGTAGCGTGGGCGCCATTCAAGTCCCTGACCTTGCCGAGAGTCGATCATGAGTGAAGCCGCTACCCCCGTTTCCGCCGCCACCCGCGAAGAGCGCGACCTGCTGGGCAGCCTGGCGGTACCGGCCGAGGCCTACTACGGCATCCAGACCCTGCGCGCGGTGCACAACTTTCACCTCAGCGGCGTGCCGCTGTCCCACTACCCCAAGCTGGTGATCGCCCTGGCCATGGTCAAGCAGGCCGCGGCCGGCGCCAACCACCGCCTGGGCCACCTGGACAAGACCCGTTTCGAGGCCATCGACCACGCCTGCCGGCGGGTGATCGACGGCGAGCAGCATGACCAGTTCGTGGTGGACATGATCCAGGGCGGCGCCGGCACCTCCACCAACATGAACGCCAACGAGGTGATCGCCAACCTGGGCCTGGAATTCCTGGGCCACGCCAAGGGCGACTACCGCCACCTGCACCCCAACAACGACGTCAACATGGCCCAGTCCACCAACGACGCCTACCCCACGGCGATCCGCCTGGGCCTGCTGCTGGGGCATGACTCCCTGCTGGCCAGCCTGGAGAAGCTGTGCCTGGCCTTCTCCGCCAAGGGCGGGGAGTTCGCCGAGGTGTTGAAGATGGGCCGCACCCAGCTCCAGGACGCGGTGCCCATGACCCTGGGCCAGGAGTTCCACGCCTACGCCAATACCCTCGGCGAGGACCTGGGCCACCTCACCAAGCAGGTGCCGGCGCTGCTCTGCGAGGTCAACCTGGGCGGTACCGCCATCGGCACCGGCATCAACGCCGACCCGCGCTACCAGCGCCTGGCGGTGGAGCGCCTGGCGGCCATCAGCGGCCACCCCCTGGTACCGGCCCAGGACCTGATCGAGGCCACCTCCGACATGGGCGCCTTCGTGCTCTTCTCCGGCATGCTCAAGCGCCTGGCGGTGAAGCTGTCGAAGATCTGCAACGACCTGCGCCTGCTCTCCAGCGGCCCGCGCACCGGCTTCAACGAGATCAACCTGCCGCCGCGCCAGCCGGGCAGCTCGATCATGCCGGGCAAGGTCAATCCGGTGATCCCCGAGGCGGTCAACCAAGTGGCCTTCGAGGTGATCGGCAACGACCTGGCGCTGACCATGGCGGCGGAGGGTGGCCAGTTGCAGCTCAACGTCATGGAGCCGCTGATCGCCTACAAGATCTTCGACTCCATCCGCCTGCTGACCCGCGCCATGGACATGCTGCGCGAGCACTGCATCGTCGGCATCACCGCCAACGAGCAGCGCTGCCGGGAGCTGGTGGAAAACTCCATCGGCCTGGTCACCGCCCTGAACCCCTATATCGGCTACGAGAATGCCACCCGCATCGCCCGCGAGGCCCTGGCCTCCGGTCGCGGGGTACTGGAGCTGGTGCGCGAGGAGCAACTGCTCGACGACGCCACCCTGGATGACATCCTGCGCCCGGAGCATATGATCGCTCCGCGCCTGGTGCCCTTGAGCTAGGCTATTCCCAGCGAGGCGGCATCGGGGAGAAGAGGATGAGTCAGGCGATCCAGCGTATCGTGGTTCCCGTGGATGGCACCCCGGCCGCCCTGGCCGCGGTGCGACTCGCCGGCGAGCTGGCGAGACACTGGCAGGCGACCCTGGAGCTGACCCAGGTACGGCCCCTCTACCCCGCCGAGCTGAGCGATATTCCGGCCAATCGGCTCGGCGAGCCGGATCATGATCACCGCGTGATGGAGGCCTCGGTAGCGGAGGCCTTCCGACGGGCCAGGGAGGCCCTAGGCCCGGAATTCGCCCGCCCCCTGGAAGAGGTCACCCTGCGCGAACAGGACCTGGTCCATCACCGGGCCCGGGACCTGCTCGATCACCTGCGTCGCTATGACCACGCCCTGCTGGTGCTGGGGATCCACGCCAGGCCCGGCCATCTCGTCGCCGGCCTCGGCGATACCCTGTTGCACAAGGCGCGCTGCCCCGTGGCGGTGGTCCGCGACGACCGCCCCCCGGTCGCGGGGATCGATCGCCTGCTGCTGCCGCTGGATGGCTCTTCCCATAGCGACCGGGCCGTGCGGCTGGCCGCCGACCTGGCGGCCACCGGCGACCTGCCGGTCACCCTGCTGCACTGCTCCGCGCGGCCCTCGGATACCCAGAGCGACTGGCTCTTCGCCCAGGCCCGCCGGCACTTTCCTGCCCACCTTCCCCTGGACACACGCCCCCTGCTCGACAGGTCTCCGGCGCAGGCGCTCCTGCGCGAGATCCATCAAGCGCCGGACCGGCCCTTGCTGATCATGGGGCGCCGGGGGTTGGGACAGTGGCGGGAACAGCTGCTGGGAAGCGTCAGCCGTCGCATGATCACCGAGGCGCCTTGCCCGGTGATGGTGGTCACCGACAAGGAATAAGTCATAGGCTCTGTCCGAAAAGTCGGCGAGCTGAAGGTCAGACAAGGCAAAAATCGGCGAAAAGACGGACCGGGCTCGCGTGCGAGTTTACGAGGTGTAAATGAGTACTTTGAGCCGATTTTTAACGCCGTATGAGCGAGCGCAGCCAGTTTTCGGAAAAGCCTAGAACAGCCCCTCAATATGTCCCTGCGCATCCAGCCCCATGCCCTGGGCCGCCGGCTCCCGAGGCAGCCCAGGCAGGGTCAGGATATCGCCGCACAGCGCCACCACGAAACCGGCCCCGGCACTGAGCCGGGCCTGGCGGATGGTCAGGCGGTGCCCCTCGGGGGCGCCCAGGCGCCGGGGATCGTCGCTGAAGCTGAAGGGGGTCTTGGCGATGCACACCGGCAAGTGACCGTAGCCCGCCGCGGTGAAGCGCGCCAGCTGCTCCCGGGCGGCGGGCTCGAGGGCGATGCCCACGGCGCCATACAGCTCCCGGGCGATGCATTCGAGCTTCTCCGCCAGGGGCAGGTCCTCGCCATAGAGGGGCGCCACCGTCGGCGCCTCGCCCTGCAACCGGGCGATCACCTCGGTGGCCAGGGCCTCGGCGCCGGCCCCGCCCTCGGCCCAGTGGCGGCAAGGCACCACCGTTACCCCCAGGGCCCGGCCATGGGCCTCCACCCGGGCCAGCTCCGCGGCGCTATCGCCGGCGAAGACATTCAGCGCCACCACCGCCTCCAGGCCGAAGCGGCGCAGGATGGAAAGGTGCCGATCGAGGTTGGCCAGGCCGGCGTCGAGGGCCACGGTATCGGGCTCGTCCAGCGCCTCCCGGGAGGCGCCGCCGTGGTACTTCAACGCCCGCAGGGTGGCCACCAGCACGGCGGCATCCGGGTAGAGCCCCGCCTGGCGCCCCTTGATATCGATAAACTTCTCGGCGCCCAGGTCGGCGCCGAAGCCCGCCTCGGTGACCACCACCTCGGAGAGCGCCAGGGCCGCCCGGGTGGCCGCCAGGGAGTTGCAGCCGTGGGCGATATTGCCGAAGGGGCCGCCGTGGATAAAGGCCGGGTTGTGCTCCAGGGTCTGCACCAGGTTGGGCTGGAAGGCATCCCTGAGCAGCACCGCCATGGCCCCCTGGGCCTCCAGGTCGGCGGCGGTGATCGGGGTGTCATCGTCTCGCCAGGCCACCACGATGCGCCCCAGGCGGCGTTCCAGGTCGTCGAGGTCCTCCGCCAGGCAGAGGATCGCCATCACCTCGGAGGCGGCGGTGATCTCGAAGCCACTCTCCCGGGACTGCGCCCGGGGATCGCCATTGAGGCCAGTGCGGATCCGGCGCAGGGCCCGATCGTTCATATCCAGCACCCGTGTCCACACCACCCGTTCGGGGTCGATGGCCAGGGCATTGTCCCAGTAGAGATGGTTATCGACCAGGGCGGCGAGCAGGTTATGGGCGGCGGTGACGGCGTGAAAGTCGCCGGTGAAATGCAGGTTGATCGCCTCCATGGGCCCCACCTGGGCGCGCCCGCCGCCGGCGGCCCCGCCCTTGAGGCCGAAGCAGGGCCCCAGGGAGGGCTCGCGCAGGCACACCGAGGCGCTGACGCCGCGGCGATTGAGAGCATCGCAGAGGCCCACGCTGGTGGTGGTCTTGCCTTCGCCGGCGGGGGTGGGGCTCATGGCGCTGACCAGCACCAGGCGCCCGGCGGGACGCTCGTCGAGGGCCGCCAGGGTGGCGTGGCTGAGCTTGGCGATCTGGTGGCCAAAGGGAATCAGGGCCTCGGCGGCGAGCCCCAGGCGTTGCTCGGCCAGGGGCAGGATGGGCCGCAGGGGGGTGGCCCGGGCGATGGCCAGGTCGCTGCTGTCCGGGGCCGCCGAGGCGGCCAGCCCGAGGGAGGTGTTCATCATCGCCGCTCCTGACTCCGGGCGATGGGCACCATGCCCATCGCGGGCATTTTCCTAAGCCTGTGCCAGCCGCCGCCGGCCTGCGTATATGGCGGCGACGGCGGGCTACCCATGGACGACGTCAGGAGGTACTGCCGGCGGGGTCAGGCGGCGCCCTCGTAGGCGCCCTTGAGGCGATAGAACTCGGCCACGATGGCCTCCATCGCCTCGGGGTCATAGTCGCGCAGGCCGCTGACCACCAGCTTCTTGGAGCCCTTGCCCAGGGGCACGCCGGCGCCGCTCAAGGCGAACTCCAGGCGCACATCGCCGCGTTTGCCGCTGACCTCGAGGGACGAGTCGGTCAGCGCCAGGGCCGGCTCGCGCACGTCCAGGCGCTCCAGCTCGAAGCCCATGCTGTCGTAGATCACCAGGGGGCGCTGGGGATTGAACATCACCCCCTGGGCCTCCATCAGCGGCTTCAGGTAGTGGGGAAAGTTCTTGCCGGAGAAGGCCACATAGCGCCGGGTAAAGGCCTCGATCACCGCCTCGTCATGGGTGATCTCGCCGCTGCGCTCCACCTCCAGATAGAGCTTGCCGGCCTCGTCGGTGACGCGAATCAGGCCGTCCTCGTCGAGATGCAGGGCCAGGGGCACCCCGGCGCCCACCATGCTGCGGAAGTGGAAGATCATGCGCTGGGAGAGGCCGAAGCGCATCAACACCAGGGCGAAGAGCAGGTCCCCCGGCACGCAGAAGCGCCGGGCGTCCGGATTGTGGATGGGGTTGTAGTCCCCGGCCACTCCCTTGGCGAAGTGGCTGGCCTGGTCGGCGGAAATGCAGATCCGGCCATCCCTGGCCGAATGAAACTCATCAAGAAACATGTCAACTCTGCCTAATCGATCGGCTCTCGCCACGTCCCAGCCGCCGAAGCGGCCCGAAGCTTCGTTTGTAACACAAGGCGGCGTGTCATGCATGGCCGGAAAGGCCGCCATTAGCGACCAAGAGCCAAGCCCTTGACAGGGCGCAACATGCTAGCATCCCAGGCACCCATTTATTGCGCCTAACAAGGATAAATTCACCCATGCGACTCGCTTTCCCTCCCCGTCATGCCCTCGGCCTGAGCCTGGGGCTCCTGGCCTTGCTGGCCAGCCCCCTGGCGCTGGCCGCCGCCGGCCCCCTGGACCTCACCAACACCATGGTCGGTGGCATGGCCCTGGTCTTCTTCGTGCTCGCCTATCTGCTGGTGATGGGCGAGGAATTCCTCAAGATGCGCAAGTCCAAGCCGGTGCTGGTGGCGGCGGGCATCATCTGGGCCCTGGTCGGCTGGGTCTATGTGCAGGCCGGCCAGCCCCAGGCGGCGGAGGATGCCTTCCGTCATACCCTGCTGGAGTTCACCGAGCTGATGCTCTTCCTGCTGGTGGCGATGACCTATATCAACGCCATGGACGAGCGGCGGGTCTTCGATGCCCTGCGGGCCTGGATGCTCGAGCGCGGCTTCAGCTACCGCAGCCTGTTCTGGATCACCGGCTCCCTGGCCTTCGTGATCTCGCCCATCGCCGACAACCTGACCACGGCGCTGCTGATGTGCGCCGTGGTCACCAAGGTGGCGGAGGGTGACCACCGTTTCATCAACCTGTGCTGCGTGAATATCGTGGTGGCGGCCAACGCCGGCGGCGCCTTCAGCCCCTTCGGCGATATCACCACCCTGATGGTGTGGCAGGCGGGCATGGTCAAGTTCTACGAGTTCTTCGACCTGCTGCTGCCGTCGCTGGTCAACTACCTGGTGCCGGCGGTGGCCATGAGCTTCTTCGTCAAGAAGCATCGCCCCGCGCCCCATGGCGAGCATGTGGAGCTCAAGCGCGGCGCGCGACGCATCATCTTGCTCTTCCTGCTCACCGTGGCCAGCGCCGTGGCCTGCCACACCCTGCTGCACCTGCCGCCGGTGCTGGGCATGATGACCGGCCTGGGCTATCTGCAGTTCTTCGGCTATTACCTGCGCCGTACCCTCAACCGCTCCCTGGCCCGCAAGCGCGATATCGCCGTGCGCCGCGGCGACCAGCACGCCCTGGAACGCCTCGGCAGCGTGGTGCCCTTCGATGTCTTCAACCGTATCGCCCGCGCCGAGTGGGACACCCTGCTGTTCTTCTACGGGGTGGTGATGTGCGTCGGCGGCCTGGGCTTCATGGGCTACCTGAGCCTGCTCTCCGAGCTGCTCTATACCCAGTGGGATGCCACCTGGGCGAATATCGCCCTGGGCCTGATGTCGGCGGTGATCGACAATATCCCGGTGATGTTCGCGGTGCTGACCATGGAACCGGAGATGTCCCACGGCCACTGGCTGCTGATCACCCTCACCGCCGGGGTCGGCGGCAGCCTGCTGTCGGTGGGCTCCGCCGCCGGGGTGGCGGTGATGGGTCAGGCCCGCGGCTCCTATACCTTTATGGGACACCTGCGCTGGTCGCCGATCATCCTGCTCGGCTATGTGGCCAGCATCCTGCTCCACCTGTGGCTCAACGACGCCAGCTTCAGCGTCTATAACGGCCACTGAGTCGCGACCTCCCCGCCTCCGGTCTAGCGGGGGCGGGGATTAGCGGCGACCACGCCGGGAGTGCTCGGGGCCGAACCGGTTAAGCCAGCTTGGCCCCGGCCTGTTGGAGAGGCGGGGTCAGCGGCGACCGCGCCGGGAGTGCTCGGGGCCGAACCGGTTAAGCCAGCTTGGCCCCGGCCTGTTGGAGAGGCGGGGTCAGCGGCGACCGCGCCGGGAGCGCTCGGGCCGAACCGGATAAGCCAGCTTGCCCCGCCCCACCGGGAGACCATGGCCTAGCGGCGACCGCGCCGGGAGTGCTCGGGCCGGATCAGCTTGACCCTCGCCTTGGCGCGCCGCCGCCGGGGCGTCTCACCGGCGGGCGGCGGAGTGGGCGCGGTGACTACCCAGGCGAAGGTGGGCAGCGACAGCCGCCAGTAGATGGCCGCCAGGCGCAGCCCCAGGGTCAGGGCGATGGCCAGGCTCACGCCGAGCCACTGGGCCACCCCCAGGCCGCTGAGCAGCACATAGGCGCTGCCGCCGAGGATCGCCGCGGTGGCATAGATTTCCTGGCGCAGCACCATGGGCACCCGACGCGCCAGCACATCGCGGATCATGCCTCCGGCCACCCCGGTCATCAGCCCCATCAGCACCGCCACGACGCCCGGCGCCTCCAGGGTCAGCGCCTTGTGGGCGCCGAGCACCGTGAACAGCGCCAGGCCGAAGGCATCGGTGACCGGCAGGAAGGTGCGGGCCAGGCGGTGGATATAGCGAAAGCCGAGGATCGACAGGGCCACCGTGGCGAGGATCACCCACAGGTAGGTGGGGTCCTCCACCCAGAACACCGGCCGCACCCCCAGCACCAGATCGCGCAGGGTGCCGCCGCCGATGCCGGTGACCGCCGCCAGCACCAGCATGCCGAAGGGATCCATCCGCGAGCGACAGGCAATGATCACCCCGGTCAGAGCGAAGACGATCACCCCGGCCATATCCAGCCAATAGATCCAACCGGTCACGACACTCTCCTCTTGGTGTTCGTCGCCAGCATAGCAGGGGCGGCATCAGGGGGATGGGGGATCATTGCGCGAACGACATCGACGCATGAAGCCGCCCCGGCCAGCGCAACACCATGATGGCCAGCACATTGCGGTGCTCGCCGCTCTCCAGGTCGAGGCTACCCTGCGGCGAGGGAATGATGCCGGCCCGGGGATCCACGGCGGCGACCAGGGCATCGCGAACTCGCGACACGACCGGATGCGCCTCCCGTCCCGCCAGCAGGAAGCTCAGTGCCACCTCGGCCAGGATATCCTCGGTGGCGCGCGCCAGGATCGCCTCGATATCCGCCTCGAAGGCCTCCAGTACCCAGGCGAACTCTTCGGCACTCACCGGCTGCTGGTAGTAGCGACTCGCAGCGATCACGAAGTGAGTCATGCCGTAGAGCCTGTTGCGATACTCGGTGCGGTCCAGGATCGCCGCACTGCCTGGGGGATAGCGCTGCCGGAAGGCCTCGGTGACCTCGCGACGCAGGTCGGTGATCCCCAGTTGATGGAGGTAGTGAACCTGGTTGGCCACCTGGGCCGCGTAGATGCCCAGGACATCGGGATCGGTGAGGAAGGCGTGCCAGTCGACGCTCGCCAGGTAGGCGAGGCCCCTTTCGTGATCCTCCAGCGCCGGCAACAGGCCATAATAGTGCGCCTGGGTCAGGCGGAAGAGTAACTGGCGGGCGAAGATCATGTCGCCCCACTCGGCGAACATCTCGCGCCTCGCCCGCTGCTTGGCGGTGCGCTGCGAATAGGTCTCGACGAGCTCGCGACTGCGCCGCACGACATAGTCGGGGTCGGCCAGGGCGGCGAGGTCCCGCTCCAGCCAGCCCCGCAGGCGCCGGACATAGTCACGATTGGGGCCGAGATAGCGTGCTTCACCGGTCAGGCGATACAGACGCTGGGCATAGTGGCGCTGCTTGCCGAGGGGCAACTCCGGCAGGGCGGCCTCGTAGACCGCCTGGATAGCCAGCCCCGCTTGCTCGTGCCGCTGTCGTTCGGCCTCGGTGGCCAGGGCCGTGCAGCCGGCCAACAGCAGCATCAGCAGAACGAGCACCCCACTGCGCAGCGGTAATACCCTCATGGCTTCCTCCTCCCTGACGCTTCCCTGACTCTTCCCTGCCCCCGACGCCTACTGATAGGTCACCACCAGGAAGCACACCAGCTCCTGGTCTCCGCTATTCTCGATAGTGTGGTCGAGGTCGGCGTGGTAGTGGGCCGAGTCGCCGGGGCCCAGCAGGCTGACGTTGTCGCCGGCCTGGATCCGCGCCCGCCCCTGGGTCACGGTGAGCAGTTCCCGGGTGCCCTCGAAGTGGGGCGCGCTGGGCAGGCGGGCCCCCGGCGAGAGGCGGATCTCGTAGAACTCCACCGACTTCTCCATATGCAGCGGTGAGAGGGTACGAATGCGGCACTCCCGGTCGTCGCGGAACAGCTGGTTGGCATCGTCGCTGCGCACCACCTCGATGCGCGAGGCGGTCCAGGGCTGGTCGACCAGCTCGCCGATGCTCAGGCCGAAGGCCTGGGCGATGCGCAGGGTCACCGCCAGGGTGGGGTTGGCGCGTCCCCGCTCGATCTGGCTGAGCATGGAACGGCTGACCCCGGAGGCCGCCGCCAGTTGATCCAGGGTCAGGCCGCGCTTCTTGCGCAGCTCGATTACCCGGCCCGAGAGCACCTGGCTGCCCAGATCGCCGGAGCGCTCGCCCGGGCGCGATGTGGGAGGCGACGTTGCCGTCATCGGGCGTCCTCCATGGAGCGCAATATCCAAAATACTGGAATAATTTCTTGTATCATGGACTATGTCTGCAATACTGGAATTTATTCCCGTATCTTAAACCCCCGGATCGGGAATGCCAGGGAAATTAGGGACCATCTCAGTTGAATAGCTGAGGGGCGCTGGGGACAGGCCGAAGCGAAGCGTCTTTTTCATGGACGAAAAAGCCGAGCGCCCAGGGATGGGTTTACCGCGTCTTCGCGGAGTGCCTGCCCCCAGGGTAGCCCCGGGCCTCAACGAAAGCCCTGAGGGAAATCACCTGCCCAAGGAGACACCATGAAGGCATTGGTCAAGCGCGAGGCCGCACCCGGCCTCTGGCTGGAAGAGGTTCCCGAGCCCCAGGTGGGAATCAATGACGTGCTGATCCGCGTCAAGCGCACCGCCATCTGCGGCACCGATCTGCATATCTATAACTGGGACGCCTGGGCCCAGCAGACCATCCCCACCCCCATGGTGGTGGGCCACGAGTTCGTCGGCGAGATCGTCGAGGTGGGCTCCAACGTCAACGACTTCAAGCCGGGCCAACTGGTCTCCGGCGAGGGCCATGTGGTGTGTGGGCGCTGCCGCAACTGCCTGGCCGGGCGCCGCCACCTGTGCGCCCATACCAGCGGCGTCGGCGTCAATCGCCCCGGCGCCTTCGCCGAGTACCTGGCCCTGCCCATGTCCAATGTCTGGGAACATCGCCCGGGCATCGACCTGGACGTGGCGGCGCTCTTCGACCCCTTCGGCAACGCCGTGCATACCGCCCTGCAGTTCGAGCTGCTGGGGGAGGACGTGCTGATCACCGGGGCCGGCCCCATCGGCGCCATGGCCGCCGCGGTATGCCGCCATGCCGGCGCCCGCCATGTGGTGGTCACCGACCTCAACCCGGAGCGCCTGGCCCTGGCCAAGCGCCTCGGCGCCACCCGCACCGTGGACGTGCGCCACGAGACCCTCGCCGAGGTGCAGCGCGACCTGGGCATGGCCGAGGGCTTCGACGTGGGCCTGGAGATGAGCGGCAGCCCCGAGGCCTTCCGCGACCTGCTGGCCAACCTCTGTCACGGCGGCAGGGTGGCCATGCTGGGCATTCCCAGCGAGGCCATGGCCATCGACTGGAACACGGTGATCTTCAATATGCTGACCATCAAGGGCATCTATGGCCGGGAGATGTACGAGACCTGGTACAAGATGTCGGTGATGATCGAGTCGGGGCTGGATATCTCCCCGGTGATCACCCACCGCCTGCCCTACCGGGAGTTCCAGCAGGGCTTCGACGCCATGCTCGACGGCTCGGCGGGCAAGGTGGTGCTGAACTGGGAATAAGGAGAAAGGCTATGTACGGCGATTTCCGCCAGCATCTGCGCCAGGAACTCGAGGCCATCGAGGCCGCCGGCCTGACCAAGCACGAGCGCCTGATCACCACCCCCCAGGGCGCCCATGTGGGCCTCGACTCGGGCCGCGAGGTGCTCAACCTCTGCGCCAACAACTACCTGGGCCTGGCCCAGCACCCGGAGGTCACCGCCGCCGCCCGGGCCGGCCTCGACGACTGGGGCTATGGCCTCGCCTCGGTGCGTTTTATCTGCGGCACCCAGAGCCTGCACAAGCAGCTGGAGCAGAAGCTCAGCGACTTCCTGGGCACCGAGGAGACCATCCTCTACCCCTCCTGCTTCGACGCCAACGGCGGCCTCTTCGAGACCCTGCTGGGCCCCGAGGACGCGGTGATCTCCGATGAGCTCAACCACGCCAGCATCATCGACGGCATCCGCCTGTGCAAGGCCAGCCGCTATCGCTACCGCAACAATGACATGGCCGACCTGGAGGCCCAGTTGAAGGAGGCCGATCGCCGTGGCGCCCGCTTCAAGCTGATCACCACCGACGGCGTCTTCTCCATGGACGGCTATATCGCCCGCCTCGACGAGATCTGCGACCTGGCCGAGCGCTACGGCGCCCTGGTGCACTTCGACGACTGCCACGCCACCGGCTTCCTCGGCGCCGGCGGCCGCGGCACCCACGAGTACCGGGGCTGCATGGAGCGGGTGGATATCATCACCGGCACCCTGGGCAAGGCCCTGGGCGGCGCCAGCGGCGGCTACACCAGCGGCCGCCGGGAGGTGGTGGAGCTGCTGCGCCAGCGCTCGCGCCCCTACCTCTTCTCCAACACCGTGGCGCCGCCGGTGGTGGCCGGGGCCCTCAAGGCCCTGGCACTGGTCAGCGAGTCCAGCGAACTGCGCGACCGCCTCAAGGAGAACACCCGCCTCTTCCGCGCCGGCCTCGAGGCCCTCGGCTTCGAGCTGCTGCCCGGCGAGCACCCCATCGTGCCGGTGATGCTCCACGATGCCACCCTGGCGGCGCGCTTCGCCGAGGCAATGCTCGAGGAAGGCATCTATGTGGTGGCCTTCTCCTACCCGGTGGTGCCCCAGGGCAAGGCGCGCATCCGCACCCAGGTCTCCGCCGCCCTCTCCCGGGACGACCTGGAGGCCGCCCTGGCGGCCTTCGGCCGGGTCAAGACGCGGTTGGGACTCTAGGAGCCGATCGCCCGCCGCCGGAGGCGGGCGACAGCGCCGCCCCGAGAACTTCTATGCTGTAGGTACGTCAACCCGATCCGAGGTCGCCTCGCCCCCACCGCCCTGCCCGGGGCGCGGCGGCTCACCAGGGGGAGGGGTACCGTGATCCGCGTGGAAGGCGTGACCAAGCTGTTCGGTCCCGATCCGGCCTCGGCGCTGGCCCGGCTGAAGGCGGGCCAGGGCAAGGCCGAGCTCCAGGCCGAGAGCGGTCATGTGTTGGGGGTCAATGACGTCAGCTTCGCCCTGGAGCCCGGCGAGGTGTTCGTGATCATGGGGCTCTCCGGCAGCGGCAAGTCGACCCTGATCCGCTGCATCAATCGCCTGATCGAGCCCACCGCCGGGCGCACCTTCCTGGAGGACCCGGAGACGGGGAGCGAGGAGATCACCGGCGCCTCCCCCGAGCGACTGCGACGCCTGCGCCGCCGGCATCTGAGCATGGTCTTCCAGCACTTCGCCCTCTTCCCCCATCGCTCGGTGCGTTCCAACGTGGCCTATGGCCTGGAGATCCAGGGCGTGGCGACCGATGAGCGGCTGCGCCGCGCCCAGGAGGTGCTGGCGATGGTGGGCCTGGACGACTGGGGCGACGCCTACCCCCAGACCCTCTCCGGCGGCATGCAACAGCGGGTCGGGCTGGCCCGGGCCCTGGCCACCGAGGCCCGGGTGCTGCTGATGGACGAACCCTTCTCGGCCCTGGATCCGCTGATCAAGGTCACCATGCAGCAAGAGCTGAAGAAGCTGCAGGCACGGCTGGGGCGCACCATCCTCTTTATCACCCACGACCTGGACGAGGCGATGCGCCTGGGGGATCGCATCGCCATCATGGAGGACGGCGCCATCGTCCAGTTGGGCACCCCGGAACAGATCCTGGTCAATCCCCGCACCGACTACGTGGCGCGCTTCGTGGAGCACGCCGATCCCACCGCGGTGATCACCGCCGGTACCATCGCCCTGCCCCTGGGCGACCGGGCCTTCACCCCCCTGGGGGAGCGGGACGGGCTGCGGCTGCTGGGGCATCGCGACCATCCGACGCTGTGCCTGGGAGTGGACGACGCGGGGCGCCTGCGGGGCGCCTGGCGGGACGAGCGCCCCCTGCCCCTGGGCGAGCTGGGGAGGACCCTGGAGACGCCGCCACCCGGCCACCCCCGGGACGACCTACTGCTGAGCTGTTCCCGGGACGAGGTGCTGCGCCGGGTGCTGCGTGGCCGCTTGCACAGCAGCCTGCCGCTGCTGGTCACCGAGGAGGAGCGCCTGGCGGGGCTGATCGACGAGCCCCAACTGATCCATGGCATCCTGGAGAAGCGCGGCCCCCGCGTCGAGGAGGCGACCGCATGAACGAGCTGATGGAGTTCCTGCGCCTGCTGATCACCGACCCCTTCGGCCTCTTCGAGGCCCTGCCGGTACGCCAGTGGATCACCGAGGCGGTGAACTGGGTGGTGGCCAACTTCCGCGGTTTCTTCCGCGGCTATGTGAGCCCGCCGGTGCAGACGGTGATGCAGACCACCCAATGGGCCCTGGGTGGCCTGCCCCCCGGCCTCTTCCTGATCGGCATCTTCCTGATCGGCTGGCGGGCGGCCTCCTGGCGGGTCGGGCTCTTCGCCTTCGTGGCCTTGGCCCTGGTGGGCGTCATGGGGGTCTGGGACGCCTTGATCGTGACCCTCTCCCTGGTGGCCACCGCGGTGCTGTTCTGCGTGGCCATCGGCCTGCCCCTGGGTATCCTCTGCTCCCGCAGCGACCGCTTCGCCACCCTGATGCGCCCGCTGCTGGACATAATGCAGACCACCCCGCCCTTCGTGTACCTGGTGCCGGCGGTGATGCTGTTCAGCATCGGCAACGTGCCGGGGTTGATCGCCACCATCATCTTCGCCATGCCGCCGATGATCCGCCTCACCAACCTGGGCATCCGCCAGGTCAGCCAGGAGTATATCGAGGCCGCCGAGGCCTTCGGTTCCACCCCCCGCCAGATCCTCTGGAAGGTGCAGTTTCCGCTGGCCCTGCCGACCCTGATGGCGGGGCTCAACCAGACCATCATGCTGTCGCTGTCGATGGTGGTGATCGCCGCCATCATCGGCGCCGGCGGCCTCGGCCTCGAGGTCTACGCCGGCCTGGAGCGACTCAATATCGGCCAAGCCTTCGTCGGCGGCATCGGCATCGTGCTGCTGGCCATGGTGCTGGATCGTATCACCCAAGGCCTGGGCGACAAGGCGCCGGGCCGGGCGCCCGACGAGCGCCCCTGATCGTCAGAGGAGGTGTGCCATGAAAGACATCATCCATCGAACTCGCCCCCTGAAGTGGGCCCTGCTGGCCGCCGCCGTGGCCTATGCCCTCACCGCCACCGACAACGCCGCCGCCGAGGAGCCCGGAGCGGGCGTCAGCGTGCAGCCGGCGGTGGCGACCTGGACCTCGGCGGTACCGGTGAGCTGGGTCTTCGTCGAACTGCTGGAGGAACTGGGCTACGAGGTCCGCGCCCCCATCGCCCTCTCCAACCCGGTGGCCTATCTGGCCATTTCCGAGGGCGACGCCCACTACTGGCCCAACGGCTGGTTCCCGCTCCACGACCCGCAGCTGCCCGACGGCTTCCACGACGCCGCCACCCTCTTCGAGGCCCACTGCACCGCCTGCGGCATCCAGGGCTACCTGGTGGACAGTGCCGCCGTGGAGGCCCACGGCATCACCGGCATCGATGACTTCACCCGCGACGAGGTGAAGGCCGCTTTCGACGCCACCGGCGACGGCAAGGCGGACCTCTTCGGCTGCCCCCCGGGCTGGGGCTGTCACGAGGGCATCAACGCCATGCTCGATCGCTTCGAACTGCATGAGCATATCAACCATGTGGACGCGGGCTACGCCGCCAACTTCGCCGAGGTGCTGTCGCGGATCCAGAGCGGCGAGCCGGCCCTCTACTACACCTGGGGCCCCAGCGCCTGGCTGCTGGCCCTGACGCCCGGCGAGGAGGTGATGTGGATCAATGCCCCGGGCATCGTCGCTGACGAGGCGGAACGCGCCGAGGGCGTGAGCGGGGCGGTGAGCGACCCCATCGAGATGGGCTTCGTGGCCGCCGATATCCGCGTGGCCGCCAATAACGCCTTCCTCGAGGCCAACCCCGCCGCCGCCGAGCTGTTCCGCCGGGTACGCCTGCCGCTGGCCTGGATCAGCGAGGTGGACAACGCCATGGGCGAGCAGGAGCTCACCGACGACCAGGTACGGCCCCTGGCGGCGGAGTGGATCGAAGCCAACCGCGAACTCGTGGATACCTGGCTGGAGGCGGCCCGGGCCGCGGCCGAGTGACGAGGGTCACGGAGTCCTAGGAGTCCCAGCGCAGCGGGCCGGCCTCGCTTGCTTCGGGAGACGCCCCCGCCTCGCCGCGGGGCGTCTCCAGCTCCAGCCGGGCCCGCTCCACCAGGCTCTCCGGCAGCTCGCGCTTGACCGCCACCCCCAGCTCGGCGAAGTCGGCGGCCTGCTTGACCAGGTTGCCCTTGCCGTTGACCAGCTGCCCCAGGGCCTGGTCGTAGCTGCCGCGGGCGCCGTCCAGCTTGCGCCCCACCTCCTCCATACTGACCAGGAAGGTGCGCAGCTTGGCATGGAAGCGCTCGGCACGACCGGCCAGCTCGGCGCTATGCCGGCTCTGGTCCTCGAAGCGCCATAGCTGGCGGACGATATTGAGGCTGGTCAGCAGGGTGGTGGGGGTGGCCACCAGGACGTTCTTCTCCAGGGCCCGCTGGAAGAGGGTCTCGTCGGCCTTGAGGGCCTCCACATAGGCGGACTCCACCGGCACGAACATCACCACCACCTCCGGGGAGTTGAGCCCCGGCAGGTCGTAGTAGTGACGCTCGGCCAGCTCGTCGATCCGCGCCGCCATGGCCTGGCAGTGTTCCCCCAGGGCCTCGCGGCGCTCCGCGTCCGTCTCGGCGTTGACGTAGCGCACATAGGCCACCAGGGAGGTCTTGGCATCGATCACCAGGTGGCGGCGCTGGGGCAGGTAGACGATGGCGTCCGGGCGACGCCGGCCCGCCTCGGTGGCGATGCTCACCTCGCGGCGGTAGTCCTTGCCCAGGCGCAGCCCGGAGCCGTCGAGGACGTTCTCCAGCATCAGCTCGCCCCAGTTGCCCTGCACCTTCTTCTGGCCCTGGAGGGCCTGGGTCAGGCGTTGGGCCTGGTCGGTGATCTCGCGGTTGAGGCTCTGCAGTTGCTGCAGCTCGGTGCGCAGCTGGATGCGCTGCTCGCTCTCCTGGCGCTGGATGCTGGCCACCTGGTCGCGAAAGCCCTTCATCTCGCTGTGCAGCGGCTGCAACAGGCCCTGGATACGCTGCTGGGAGAGCTCGCCGAAGGCCCGCCCCTTGCGCTCCAGCACCTCGTTGGCCAGGGCCTCGAACTCCTGGGTCAGCTGGCTGCGGCTCTCCTTGAGCAGGGCCAGCTGCTCCTGGAAGTGCTGCTCCTTGAGGGCCAGGTGCTCGGTGAGGCGTTCGCGCTCCTGGCGCAGCTCCTGCTCGCCCTGCTGGGCGCGGGCCAGGCGGGTCTCGAGGCCCTGCTGGGTCTCGCGGGCCGCGGCCAGGGCCTCCCGGGCGGCATCCCGCTCCGCCGCCAGGCGCGCCTGGGCCTCCCGGGCCATGCCCAGGCGGCGTGCCGCGACCGCCCCGACCAGGCCGGACGCCAGCAGGGCCCCGAACAGGCCCGCCAGGAGGCTCGAGAGCAGGGGGTCGGAGATCATCGCAGCATCCTTATCGTTGGGTTCCCGCCCCCATGGTAGGCGAGGCGCCGCCGCTCGGGAATGGCCAGGCGCCTGTCGAACGCAACCCCGACAGGCGCCTGGCCGTTGAAGCCCTTCCGCCTCGGACCTGCAATACTTAAGCCAATACCACCTTCCGGCCCGGAGACTCATTATGCGCCCCCAGTCCTCTGCCCTCCTCGCCCTGCTGCTCAGCGCCCTGCTGCTTAGCGCCCTGCTGCTCGCCGGCTGCACGGTCAATACCTACCCCGATGGCAGCCGCGACACCGAATGGGGCGCCCCGGACTCCGATGAGCCTCCCACCCGCCAGGAGCGCCGGGAACTTTAACCCCCATAACGCCAAGGGCCCCGCTTCGAGTCTCGAGGCGGGGCCCTTGGCGTTTACCGGCGGGCGATCAGGCCTGCTGGAAGGGGTAGACGCTGCCGATGGCGAGTAGTCGGGTCAGCTCGTCCAGGGCGGTCAGGGTCTCCTCGGCCAGCCGCGGGTCGGCCAGGTCCTCCGGGGCCAGGCGGTCCCGGTAGTGGCGCTCGACCCAGGCGGTCAGGTCGCCGTGCAGGCCGTCATCGAGCAGCACCCGGCCGCGGAGGGCGGCACGCTCCGCCGCGGAGAGGGCGACCCGCAGGCGCAGGCAGGCGGGGCCGCCGCCGTTGCGCATGCTCTGCTTGACGTCCTTGACCAGCACCTCGTTGATCGGGTTGGGGCCGGCGATCAGCAGGTCCTGGATGGTGCGCCATACCGCTTCATTCTCCTGGCACTCGCCGGGCACCACCAGGGTCATGGAGCCGTCCGGGTTGGAGAGCAGCTGGGAGTTGAAGAGGTAGGAGGCCACCGCGTCCTCCATGCTCACCGCCTCCCTGGGCACCCGCACCGGGATCAGCGGCGTGGCCATCTTGGCGCGCAGCTCGTCGAGGGTGCCCTGCTCGTCGAGGAAGGCCATCTCGTGATAGAGCAGCACCGGGCCGTTGCCCACCGCGATCACGTCGTTATGGAAGACGCCGGCATCGATGGCATCCGGGTGCTGCTGGGCGAATACCGTCTGGGCCTCGCCGAGGCCGTGCTGGCGGGCCACCGCCTGGCTCGCCTCCAGGGTCTGGCGGGCCGGGAAGCGCTTGGGCTCGACGCCCTCGCCGAAGGCCCGGCGGCCGTAGACGAAGAGGTGCACCCCGGGCTCGCCGTGGCCGGCGCCCAAACGGGTGTGGTTGGCCGCGCCCTCGTCGGAGAAGGCCGGGGTGGCCGGCAGCACCGGATGGTGGGCGAAGTGGGCCTCGTCCTTGAAGATGGCCGCCAGCACCCGGCCGGTGGTCTCCGGCTCCAGGTAGCGGTGGAAGCTGGACTGCAGGTTGGCCGGGGTGAAGTGCACCCGGCCGTCCGGGGCATCGACGCTGGGGGTCACGGTGCCGGCATTGGCGGTCCACATGCTGGAGGCGGAACACACCGCCCGCAGCAGCTGGGGCGCCTCCTTGGCGGCCCGGGCCAGCACCTCGCGGGTGCTGCCGGTGAAGCCCAGGGCGCGCAGGGCGCCCAGGTCGGGACGCTGCTGGGGCGGCAGCACGCCCTGGGCGTAGCCGGCCTCCATCAGCGACTTCATCTTGCCCAGGCCCTGGAGGGCCCCTTCCCGGGGATTGGAGACCAGGCCGCCATGGGACATGGAGGCCACGTTGCCATGGGCCAGGCCGGAGTAGTTATGGGTCGGCCCCACCAGGCCATCGAAATTGACTTCAAGCACGCTCATAGACTCACCCCCGGCGGAAGAGAATCGGGCAGCACCAGCTCGTCGGCCTCCACCGAGGCCACCGGATAGGCGCAGTAGTCGGCCGCGTAGTAGGCGCTGGGGCGGTGGTTGCCGCTGTCGCCGACGCCGCCGAAGGGGGCGTCGCCGGAGGCGCCGGTGGTCTGGCGGTTCCAGTTGACGATGCCGGCGCGGATGCGCAGCAGGAAGTCGTCCCAGTCGCCGCGCTCGCCGCCGATCAGGCCGGCGGAGAGGCCGTAGCGGGTGTCGTTGGCCAGCCGCAGGGCCTCGTCCCAGTCCCGGTAGCGATACACCTTGAGCAGCGGGCCGAAGTGCTCCTCGTCGGGCACCGGGAGGCCGGTGACATCGATCAGCGCCGGGCTCAGCAGGCTGGTGTTCTCCTCCAGGCGGCGCATGCGCGAGAGCACGCTGCCGCCCAGGGCCTCGAGCTCGTCCTGGGCCTTGAGCAGGCCGTCGGCGGCGGCCACGCTGACCAGGCCGCCATAGAAGGGGGCGGGCTCGCTGAACTGGCCGGCCACCCGCAGCTTGTCGATGGCCGAGACCAGGGCCTCGATCAGGCGGTCGCCCACCTCGCCCTCGGGCACCATCAGGCGCCGGGCGCAGGTGCAGCGCTGGCCGCCGGAGAGGAAGGCGGACTGCAGGATGGTCAGCACGGCGGCCTCCTGATCCGGCACGTCCTTGACCACCAGGGGGTTGTTGCCGCCCAGCTCCAGGGCGAGGATCTTGTCGAGCTGGCCGGCGAACTGCTGTTGCAGCAGGCCGCCCACCTTGGCGCTGCCGGTGAACAGCAGGCCGTCGATATCCGGCGCCGAGGCCAGGGCCTGACCCACCGGGGCCGCGCCCTGTACCAGGTTGATGACGCCGTCGGGCAGGCCCGCCTCGCGCCAGCATTGCAGGGCCAGGTCGGCGGTCAGCGGCGTCTGCTCGCTGGGCTTGAAGACCACGGTGTTGCCGGCCAGCAGCGCCGGCACCATATGCCCGTTGGGCAGGTGGCCGGGGAAGTTGTAGGGGCCGAAGACCGCCATCACCCCGTGGGGCCGGTGGCGCAGCACCGCCTTGGCGTCGCCCAGGTCGCGCGCTCGCTCCCCGGTGCGCTCCTCATAGGCGCGAATCGACAGGGCCACCTTGCCGATCATCGCGCCCACCTCGGTGCGCGCCTCCCACAGCGGCTTGCCGGTCTCGCCAGCGATGGCCGTGGCCAGGGCTTCCCGGTGGCGCTCCAGCACCTCGCGGAAGCGCTCCACCAGCGCCTGGCGCTCGGCGAAGGGGGTCCTGGCCCAGGCCGGGAAGGCGGCGCGGGCGGCGGCCACCGCCGCCTCCACCTGGGCGGGGCTGGCACAGCGGCCGTCCCAGAGGGCCTGGCCGGACACCGGGTCGGTCTTGGCAAGCGCCTCCGCTTCGCCGTCGACCCAGGTGCCGCCGATCAACTGTTGCTGCTTGGCCTGCATGCGTGTCTCCTAAGTCTCGAGTAGGCGGAGGGAATCGCCCGCGCCGACACCCAGTCGACGCGACTCCTCCTCGGTCAATACGATGACATCGTCGGCGTTGGGGCCACGCCCCACCCAGCCGGCGCGGAAGTCCAGCATGGAGGTGCTGGAGGCGAGCCAGCCGGGGCGCTCGCCGCTCTCGGCCCTGGCCGCCACTTCCACCTGGCAAAGCCGCGAGGTGCGCACCGCGCGCACGTCGTCGATATAGGCCTCCACGGTGGGGCCGCCGTCGAAGATGTCGATAAAGCCTTCCCAGCGCAGCCCTTCCTTCTTGAGCATCTCCAGGGCCGGGCGAGTCTGTTCGTGGACCTGGCCGATGCACTCCCGGGCCTCCTCGCTGAGGAAGGGGGTGTAGATGGGGAACTTGGGCATCAGCTCGCCGATAAAGCTCTTCTGCCCCAGGCCGGTGAGGCGGTCGGCCTCGTTGAAGTCCATGGGGAAGAAGTGGCTGCCCAGGCACTGCCAGAAGGGGCTGACGCCGTTGTCATCGAAGCGCCCGCGCATCTCCGCCAGCACCTTGTCCGGGAAGCGGTCGCGGAACTGCGCCATAAACAGCCAGCGCGCCTTGGAGAGCAGGGTGCCGTTGCGATCCTTGCGGTATTCGGGGCGCAGGTAGAGCGAGCAGACCTCGGCGTCACCGGTGTGATCGGAGCTCAGGAAGAGCGTATCGATGGTGCGGTGCAGGTCGAGCTGCACCGAGGAGTGAGCCAGGGTCCCCAGGCGGTAGTTGTAGAAGGGCGCGTCGTGACCCACCTGGCCGACCACCGCGCAGCAGCCGGCCAGCTCGCCGCTCGCCTCGTCCTCGAGGACGAAGAAGTAGAGGCGGTCGTCGACCGGGGTGCGCTCCTCGAAGGCGCTGGCGGCGGCCTCGATCTTGCTGGCCAGGAAGTCGCGGTTGTCGGGCAGCGAGGTGAAGCCGACCCCGGTCTGCTGGGCCAGGGCCTGGAGGCCGTCCAGGTCATCACGGGCGATGGGACGAATACGCATCACAGCTCTCCCTCGTCATAGACGTCATCCACGGCGGGCAGGGCCAGGGGCGCCACCAGTACCGCGCGGCCTTCCTCCACGCCGAGCACCTCGGCGTGCTCCGGCGACAGCATCAGCTGGCCGGTGGGCGAGAGCGCATAGCGGGCCACCACGCAGCGGAACTCGCCCAGCTTCTGGTTGGCGATCATCGCCGGCTCGGCGTCCGGCAGGCTGGCCGCCGGACGCACCCGCACCGGGTGCCAGGCGGCGCGGCGGAAGGTCTCCAGGCGCTCCCGCTCGCCCTTGATCACCGGGCCGGCGTCGAAGATATCCACATGGCGGGAGCGCACGAAGCCCTCCGCCAGCATCTCCTGCATGGGCGTCTCGTGGGCCGGGTGCTCGCGGCCGATGGCGGCCCGCGCCTGGGGCGTGAGCAGCGGCAAGTAGAGCGGGAACTGCGGCATCACCTCGGCGATAAAGCTCTTCGAGCGCACCCCGGCGATATGGTTGATGTCCTGGTAGCCGCGGGCGAAGAAATGATTGCCCACGCTGTTCCAGAACGGTGACTCGCCCTCGGCGTCCAGGAAGCCGGGGAAGGCCACCGCCAGAATTTCGGCGAAGCGCTCCGGGTACTGGGCGATGAACATCAGCCGCGCGCGGCGCAGCAGGCTCTCGGCGCTGGTGCCCTTGTAGCGCTCGTCCAGGGAGAGGGCGCACAGCAGGGTCGCCTCGGAGACCTCGTGGGAGAGCGACAGGGTCTGCACCTCGCGGCGCACGTTGAGCTGCTGGGAGGCGTGGATCAGCGTCTCCTGGCGGTAGGTGTAGTAGGCCTCGTTGGCCCCCGCCTGGGCGCGGATGGTGGCGGTACCCACCACCTCGTCGCGCTCGCGATCCTCGATCACGAAGGTGTAGTGCTCATCACCCGGGAAATCGACCTCGCGGCCGAAGGCGCGTTGCGAGCGGGTGATGCGCTCCTCCAGCCGGTCGCGATGGGCCGGCAGATTGGTCAGCCGCGGCGTGGCGGAGCCCGCCAGCCGCTCCAGGGCCGGCAGGTCCGCCGGCCGCACGGGGCGTACGACCAGCATGGCGAGTCCTCCAGGGGACAGGGATTGACTCTCGGGCATGGGCGACCTCATCCCTGGGCGACGAGACGATCGATGGCGCGCTCCAGGCGAGCCATGCCCTCGCGGATATCCGCCTCGGGGATCACCAGGGAGGGCGCCATGCGCAGCACATTGGGGCCGGCGATCAGGGCCATCACGCCCTCCTCGATGGCCAGCGGCAGGATGTCCTTGGCGCGGCCTTCCCAGGCGTCGGCCATCTGGGCGCCGATCAGCAGGCCCATGCCGCGCACTTCCTTGAAGAGGCCGTGCTTGCGATTGATCGCCTCGAGCAGCTCGCGGAACAGCGCGTGGCGCTCCTCGACACCGCCCAGCACCTCGGGGGTGTCGATGGTCTCCACGGCGGCCAGGGCCACGGCGGAGGCCAGGGCGTTGCCGCCATAGGTGGAGCCGTGGGTGCCGATGGCCAGGGACGGCGCCACCTTGTCGGTGGTCAGCATGGCGCCCACCGGGAAGCCGCCGCCCAGGGACTTGGCGGTGGTCAGGATGTCCGGAGTCACGCCATAGTGCATATAGGCGTAGAGCTTGCCGGTACGGCCGACGCCGGTCTGCACCTCGTCGAAGATCAGCAGGGCGTCGTTGGCGTCACACAGCTCACGCAGGCCCTCGAGGAAGGCCGGGGTGGCCGGCACGATGCCGCCCTCGCCCTGCATCGGCTCGACCATGATGGCGCAGGTGTCATCGCCGACCAGCGCACGGACGCTCTCCAGGTCGTTGAACTCGGCGTGCAGGATGCCGCCGGGTACCGGGCCGAAGCCCTGGGAGTACTTGGGCTGGCCGCCGACGCTGACGGTGAAGAAGGTGCGGCCGTGGAAGGACTGGCGGAAGGAGATGATCTTGTCCTTGTGGGCGCCATGGGTGTCATGGGCCCAGCGACGCGCCAGCTTCAGGGCCGCCTCGTTGGCCTCGCCACCGGAGGAGCAGAAGTAGGCCTTGTCGGCGAAGGTGCGCTCCACCAGGGACTTGGCCAGGGCCAGGGCCGGCTCGTTAGTGTAGACGTTGGAGAGGTGCCAGAGCTTGTCGGCCTGGGTCCTGAGGGCATCCACCAGCACCGGATGGCAGTGACCCAGGGCATTGACGGCGATCCCGCCGGTGAAGTCGATGTACTCGCGGTCCTGCTGGTCCCACAGGCGGCTGCCCTCGCCACGCACCGGAATCACCTGCTGGGGGGCGTAGTTGGGCACCATGTACTGGTCGAAGTCGCTGCGAGTCGGGGTATAGCTCATGGTCTTCTCCATCCTGTGGGAATGCTCGATCATGGGAGTATAGGGACGCCGGCCCAAGGAAGCTTTCATCGATGGGACGGCGAATTATCAAAAGCGGTTAGGGTGACGAGGACTGCGATGTTCAATGCCACTACCTGGAATCGCCTGCGCTACGGCCTCTATGCGCCGATCTATGACGCCGTGGCCGAGCGCACCTTCCGGCGGCCGCGCCAACTGGCCCTGGCGCAGCTGGAGTGGCCGCCCCGGGCCCGGGTGCTACTGGTGGGGGCCGGCACCGGCCTCGACCTGCCCTGGCTGCCGGAGGACGCCGAGGTGCATGCCACCGACCTGTCACCGGCCATGGTACGACGAATCGCCCGCCGCGCCGAGGCGCTGGGCCGGGAGGTGCACTGCCGGGTGATGGATGCCGCCGACCTGGACTACCCGGACCGGCACTTCGACGTGGTGGTGATGCACCTGGTCGTGGCGGTGATGCCGGAGCCGCAGCTCGGCCTGGCCGAGGCCCATCGGGTGCTGCGCGACTCGGGCCAGTTGGGGGTGATGGACAAGTTCCAGGCCGACGAGCGCCCTGCCGGCCTCGGGCGGCGCGCCCTCAACCTGGTGACCCGCGCCATCGCCACCGATATCACCCGCCAGGCCCGGCCGCTGCTGGAAGACGCCGGCTTCGTGATCGAGGCCGACCGGCCGGTACTGATGGGCTCGCTGTTTCGCGCCCTGCGGGCCCGCAAGGCCGCGCCCTCCGGCGAAGAGGATTAGCGCCCGGTGCGGCGGCACCTCAGGCGGTGAGGCGCTCTTCCCGAGGCGTCATGCCAAAGTGATTGCGGTAGGCGGTGGAGAAGTGGGCGCCGGAGGAGAAGCCGGTCTGCAGGGCGATCTCCCCCACCGCCTGGTCGCTCTCCCGCAGCAGCTTGCGGGCCTGCTGCAGGCGCAGGTTGAGGTAGTAGCGGCTGGGCACCGCCTGCAGGTACTTCTTGAACAACCGCTCCAGCTGGCGCCGGGAGATGCCCAGGTGCTCGGCCAGCTCGTGGGTGGTGAGCGGCTCCTCGATATTGGCCTCCATCAGGGTCACCGCATCGATCAGGCTCTGGGGGGCGTGGCCCAGCCGCGAGCGCAGCGGCACATGCTGGGGCTCGTCGGCCATGCGGATGCGCTCCAGCACGAAGTGCTCGGAGACCGCCTCGGCCAGGGGCTGGCCGTGCTGCATGCCGATCAGGGTCATCATCATGTCCATGGCGGCGGTGCCACCGCCGCAGGTGAGGCGATCTCGGTCGATCTCGAACAGCTGATGGGAGAGCCGCACCCGGGGATAGTCCCGGGCGAAGGCGTCGAAGCGCTGCCAGGGCAGGGTCGCCCGATAGCCATCCAGCACCCCGGCCCGAGCCAGCACCTCGGCGCCGCCGGCGATGCCGCCCAGCACCACGCCACTGCGCGCCAGCCGCCGCAGCCACTCCCCCAGGGAGGGCGCCAGGCTACCCGCCAGGGGCGAGGGGGCGCAGACCAGCAACAGGTCTGGGACCGCGTCCAGCTCGTCGATGCGCTCGCCGGGCAGCAGCGCCACCTCGGCGACACTGCCCACCTCCCGGCCATCCAGGCCCAGGCTATGCAACTCGTAGAGGCGTCGCCCGGCGAGCTGGTTGGCCACCACCAGGGGCTCCAGGGCACAGGCCTGGGCCAGCAGCGAGAAACCCGGCAGCATCACCGCCCCCACGCGGCGGGGGTGTCCGAGGTTGGCGCTGGAAAAGGGGGCATCGTGCATGGGCAGACTCCGATCGCGGAACCCACCATCTTACCCAATTGCCCGGGAGGGAAAAGCGCCGGGGCGGGCCGAGAGAAAAAGCCGTCCCAGAACCACAAAGGCCGCCCCGGAGGGCGGCCTGGCGGCGGAGATCAGCGACCGAAGAGGAAGAAGCCCACCGCGATGATACCCACCACGATGGCGATCAGCAGGACCCGGTGCACGCCATGGGCCGACTCCCGGGCCTCGGGTTGATCCTCGTCGGGTTCGGGATTGGTGAAATCCTCCGGCTGCCTGACTTCCTTGAGGTGCTGACGTTCCTCTTCCGGGGTCTTGCTTTCACGGGTATCCATCGCGAGCCTCCGCGCCAGTTGCACTTGCCGACCGGCGCCGAGGCGCCGGTCAGACGCTGATCACATCGAATTCCGCTACCGGATCGACATCGGCATCATAGTCCACGTCGTCGCGCTCGAAGCCGAAGAGCTTCAGGAATTCATGCTTATACCCAGCATAGTCGGTAATCTCGAAGAGATTCTCGGTGGTGACCCGGGGCCAGAGATCCTTGCAGGCCTGCTGGACGTCGTCGCGCAGTTCCCAGTCGTCGAGACGCAGGCGCCCCGCCTCGTCGGTGGCCATCCCACCGCCCTGCCCCGCATAGAGGCGCTCGCCAAACAGCCGGTTGAGCTGTTCGATGGTGCCCTCGTGGAGGCCCTGGGCCTTCATCACCCGGTAGACCATGGCGATATACAGCGGCATCACCGGAATGGCGGCGCTGGCCTGAGTCACCACCGACTTGAGCACCGCCACATTGGCGCCGCCGCCGCTGGCCGCCAGGCGACGATCGATCTCGCCGGCGGCGCGATCCAGGTCTTCCTTGGCCTTGCCGAGAGCGCCATGCCAGTAGATCGGCCAGGTGATCTCGGTGCCGATATAGCTGAAGGCCACGCTGCGGGCACCCGGGGCCAGCACGCCGGCCTTGTCCAGGGCATCGATCCACAGCTCCCAGTCCTCGCCGCCCATCACGGTGATGGTGTCCTCGATCTCCTCCTGGGTGGCGGGCTCCACCTCGGCCTCGATGATGGCGTCCTTGTTGGTGTCGATGGCGGTGGCGCGATAGGTCTCGCCGATCGGCTTGAGGCTGGAGCGCTTGAGCTCGCCGCTGTCAGGCAGCTTGCGCACCGGCGAGGCCAGGGAGTAGACCACCAGGTCGACCTGGCCGAGGTCTTCCTTGATCAGCTCGATGGCCTTGGCCCGCACCTCATGGGAGAAGGCATCGCCGTTGATCGCCTTGCTGTAGAGGCCCTCGGCCTTGGCGAACTTGTCGAAGGCGGCGGAGTTGTACCAACCGGCGGTGCCGGGCTTCTTCTCGGTGCTGGGCTTCTCGAAGAACACCCCCAGGGTGTCGGCGCCATAGCCGAAAGCCGCGGTGATGCGGGCCGCCAGGCCATAGCCGCTGGAGGCGCCAATCACCAGCACCTTCTTGGGGCCGGCGGCCTGGTCGAGGCCCCGGGCGCGGGTTGCCTCGATCTGCTCGAGCACGTTCTGCTCGCAGCCGACGGGATGGGTGGTGGTGCAGATAAAACCGCGAACCTTGGGTTTGATGATCACGACTGACCTCGACTTCTTGCTGTTCGATCCTTCGCGGCCGTCTACCGGCCACGCCGAGTGATCTGGCCATTCTACCGACTCGCCGCCGGGCTGTCCGCCCTTGAGCACGGCGGCCACATAAACGAAGATGCCGGCAAGGCGCCCGACGGGCGCACCGCTTAGCAGGTAGTCAGGATGGATATCGAGACACTGGTCGAGGAACGCCGCGATCTCTGGTTGGTGCTGGCCCCACTGTGGCTCGATCGGGAGCCCGGCGAGCGGGACTATGCCCGCATGGTGGCGGTGGTCCGGCGCAGCGGCCTCACCCTCAGGCAGCTGGAGTGGGTCTTCCGCCTGGAGCTGGCCCCGGTGCTGTCACGACATCAGATGTCGGTGGCCGGCGAGTGGCGCGCCTTCAACGAGGAGCGACTACTGCGCCAGCTGGTGGCCCACAATCGCCGCCTGCGCGGCTGGCGACGCCAGTGCTGGGCGCTCTTCTCGGGGCTGACCACCATGATGACCCGCCACCGCTGGCAGGAACTGATGATGCGGGTGCAGCTGGCCCAGGACGAGGCGGCGTCAGGCGCCGAACGGGCCGACTAGGTTTTGTGCGAAAAGTCGGCGAGCGATGGCCAGACAAGGCAAAAATCGGCGAAAAGACGGAGTTTACGCGGTGTAAATGAGTACTTTGAGCCGATTTTTAACGCCGTATGGGCGAGCGCAGACAGTTTTCGTACAGAGCCTAGGTTGCCTCGAAGGGGCTCTCCAGGGCCCTCTCCAGGGCGGGGCGAATCACCCGCTGGCCGTCCCGGGGCGCAAAGCGCGCCAGTACCCGGCCATCGCGACTCACCAGGAACTTGGTGAAGTTCCACTTGATCAGGGTGCTGCCCAGCACCCCCGGCGCCTGGCGGCGCAGCTCGAGAAACAGCGGATGGGCCCCGGGGCCATTGACCTTGACCTTCTCCATCAGCGGGAAGGTGACCCGGTACTCCCGGCCGCAGAAGGCGCAGAAGTCGCGGGCCGATTCCGGCGACTGGCGGGCGAACTGATTACAGGGGAAGCCCAGCACCATAAAGCCCTGATCGCGATAGCCCCGATAGAGGGCCTCCAGCTCCTCGAGCTGGGGCGTAAAGCCGCAGCGGCTGGCCACATTGGTGACCAACAGCACCTGCCCCCGCAGGGCCCGCAGGTTGAAGGGTTCGCCGAGGTGGGTATGGCAATCGATATCGTAGAGCGACATGCCGCAGGCCCGCTGTTCTGGAAATTCCAAGATGCCATGTCGCCGCGGGCGATGCCACCCTTGCCTTTCCTGACGTTCCTTGACCACAGCATTCGAGCTAGTGTCGCGGCCATTGGTGCCTGATACGCCGACAGGCCCCGGCCAACTGGTCGCGGCGCTGATGACGTTCCGCCTCGCTCAATCGTGCATAGGCCAGGCGCTCATAGGCCCGGGCCGCCTCGTCCAGGGGAGCCGGGGCCAGGCCCTGGGCCGCCACCCGGCGCAGATGGGCCGCCGGCGACTCACCGGGACGTGCGCCCTGGCCGCGGCGCGCCAGCCAGGCCTGCAGGCGGCGTATCCGGAAGGCCTCGTGACGACGCTCCCTCAGGCGCGGCCAGCCCCAGCGCAGCGCCAGGACGAGCCCCAGGCTCAGCCCCACCAACAGCACCAACAGCAGTGGGCCGCGAGCGCCCGAGGTCACCCCCTCCCAGGCGTCGCGCAACCACTGCTGGAGCCGCGCCAGCACCGCCTCCCGGCGCTGCTGCTGATACCCCACCACGCCGCGCTGCCAGCGATACTCCAGGCGTTCCCACTCCAGGCGAACCTGGTTGAGCCAGCCCACGTCCCGCAGCCGTAGCGGCGAGAAGGGGGCATTGGCCAGGTAGGCCTGATCGGCGTCGTTCACCGCCTGGGGCCCCTCCTCGATGCGCTCCGGGGCGATGGCGGCGGTGGGATCGAGGCGCCGCCAGGCGCCGTCGAGCCACACCTCGGTCCAGGCGTGGGCGTCATAGTCACGCACCGTGTAGTAGCCGTCGGGATGGCGCTCGCCACCCAGGAAGCCCACCACGATGCGCGCCGGGATGCCCACCGCCCGGGCCATCACCGCGGTGGCGGAGGCGTAGTGGGTGCAGTAACCGGCCCGGCTCCCGAAGAGAAAATCATCGACCCGATCGCGCCCGGTGAGCCGCGGCGGGGCCAGGGTATAGCGGAAGGGGGCCTCGCCGAAGCGCGCCATCAGCGCCGCCAGATAAGCCTCAGGATCGCCCCCGGCCTCCTGCCACAGGCGCCGGGCCAGGTCATGGCTGCGCGGGTTGGTGCCCTCGGGCAGGCGAATGTACCATGCCGGCCCCGCGGGGTCGGCATGGGCCGGCGCCACGCCGCTGCTGGTCAGGCGCAGCAGGCTACGCCCGGCCAGGGGCTCCAGGCCCTCCAGGGTGCCGTCGGTAAGGTAGCGCTGGCGCACGTCGCTGGCCAGGGGCGTGCCCAGGGAGGGGCGCCAGGGGCGGCTGTCGGGCTCCAGCAGCAGCTCGGCACGAAAGCGTGCCGCCGCGTTGTCGGCAAAGGGGGAACGGGTGGCCGCCACCGCCAGGCGCTCCTCCGCCCGGCCCAGGGCCCGGGCCAGCTCCGCCGGCGTCAGCCGCGACCAGCGCTCGCCATCGAAGCGCGACAGGGTATAGACCCGCCAGTAGCGCTCGTCGGGGCGCGGCTCGCGCCCCTCGAAGCTCACCCGGAAGGCCCGGGCGGCGCTGCGCGACAGCTCGGCGATATCGCCGGGGGCGATCTCCTCGGTGAGGCCGGTAGCGGCGCGCTCCGTCTGCGGCATGCTCCACAGCGGCCCAAGGCGCGGAAAGAGCAGGAAGAGCACCACCATCAGCGGCAGCGACAGCCCCGCCAGCCACAGGGTCTCGCGCCAGCGGCTCGCGGGCTGGGCGGCCCCGGCCAGCCCCACCAGGGACTGCAGCAGCCAGACCGCCGCCACCAGGGCCCCCAGGGTCATCAGCACCCCCTGGTCGTGGAGGAAGGCCACCGTCATGGCCACGAAGCCGATGCAGATCACCACCCGGGCATCGCGGCGATTGTGGGTCTCCAGCAACTTGAGCAGGTAGATACCGAGCAGTACGCCGATCAGGCCATCCATGCCATGCAGGCTGCCGAACTCCACCCAGAGCGCCGCCAGCACGCCGACCACCGCGGTGAGGCGCAGCAGGATACTGGCCCGGGGCACCCGGTCGCGCAGTTGCAGGTAGCGCCAGCCGGCGGCGGCCAGGGCCACCCCCAGCAGCCAGGGGGGCATCCAGGCCAGGTGCAGGGCCACCACCAGACACTGGCCGATAAACAGCTGGCGCAGCATGGCCGCCGACAGGGAGCGGCCATCCGCCAGCACCACCGGGGCGGCACTCATGGGAGAGCCTCCGAGGGCTTCTCCCATAGGGCCCTATGGAGAGGAGCCGCGCTCATGGGGTCACCTCCGGGGTCTGCCCCCATAGGGCCAGGGCGCGCAGGGCGCGTCGCCGCTGGGCATCGCCGCCGTCCGGGGCCAGGGTCACCCCGGGCAGGCGCAGGCCATAGGCGTCGCCGGCGCGGTGATGGGCCAGCACCCGGGCGCACAACCAGGCCAGCCGACGCTCGGGGTCCCCCGGTGCCTCGTCGTAGTCGAGCCACAGCACCCGCCGCGGCGGCCGGCTGAACTGCTTGGTGGCCAGCATGCCGGTGCGGCTCCACTGCTTCCAGGCCAGCCGGGACGGATTATCGCCGGGCACATAGCGACGCAGTCCGCTGAAGTCGCGCTCCTCCTGCCCTTCCCCCTCGTCCCGGGTGGTGCGGGACGCCTCGTCCAGGGGCGCCGGGTAGACCAGCAGCGGGTCGCCGGGGGCCACCCAAGCCAGCACCCGCACCAGCCCCAGGGGCCAGTCGCTGTGCAGGCGCAGCAGCGGCAAGGACTGCCAGCCGCGGCGCACCGCCGGCAGGGTCAACTGGGCCTGGCCCTCGCCGTGCTCGATCACGCAGGTCACCGGGTCGCCCCCCAGGCGCAGTTGGATGCCCTGGCGGGCCCGGGGCGCCTGGAGATGCACCCCCAGGCGCGCCTCGCCGCCGGCGAAGACCTCCTGGGGCGGGCGCAAGGTGACGCGGATGCCGTGCAGGTTGCGCCAGCCCCGCCACAGCGCCACCAGGGCGATGGCGAAGAGCCAGAAGGCCAGGCCGTAGGCGAGGTTGTTCTGATAGTTGATACCGAACAGCAGCAGCACCAGCACCAGGGTGGCCCAGCCCAGGCCGAAGGCGGTGGGCAGCAGGAAGAGGCGGCGCTGATGCAGCGGCTGCCCCTGGGGGGTGGCCAGGCGGCGCCGCCAGCGCTGCCGCCAGGAGGCCCGGGACGCCATGCCCAGCGTCATGGCTAGCCCAGCACCGGTACCGCGGTGAGCAGTTGCCAGGCCAGGCCCTCGCCCTCCTCCCGGCGCGCCTCGCTGAAGCGGTGGCCCACCACCGGCACCCAGACCGCCTGGACGTCCTCCGGCAACACATGATCGCGCCCCTCCAGCAGGGCCCAGCCGCGGGCCGCATGCAGCAGGGCCAGCACGCCCCGGGTGGAGAGCCCCCAGGGCAGTTCGGCGTGCTCGCGGCTGGCCTTGGCCAGGGCCTGCACATAGTCGAGCAGGCTGTCGGAGGCATGCACCTCGGCGACCCGCGCCTGCCAGCCGCGCAGGGTCTCGGCGTCGAGCAGGGCGGTCAGTTCCTTGAGACGCCCCCGCCCCGCCTCGCCCTTGAGGATCTCGCGCTCCGCCTTGGCATCGGGGTAGCCCAGGGAGAGGCGCATCAGGAAGCGATCCAACTGCGACTCCGGCAGCGGGAAGGTCCCCGACTGCTCCTGGGGATTCTGGGTGGCGATGACGAAGAAGGGATCGGGCAAGGCGCGGGTCTCGCCCTCGATGGTCACCTGCCCCTCCTCCATGGCCTCGAGCAAAGCGCTCTGGGTCTTGGGGGTGGCGCGATTGATCTCGTCGGCCAGCACCAGGCCGTGGAAGATGGGACCGGGATGAAAGCGGAAGCTGGCGTCCCGGGGATCGAACACCGAGACCCCCAGCACGTCCGCCGGCAGCAGGTCGCTGGTGAACTGGATGCGTTGCATCTCCAGGCCGGTGACCCGGGCCAGGGCCTGGGCCAGGGTGGTCTTGCCCAACCCCGGCAGGTCCTCGATCAGCAGGTGGCCCCGGCACAGCAGGCAGCACAGTGACAGGCGCACCTCCCGGGGCTTGCCGCGCACCACCCGAGCCAGGGCCTCGGCCACCCGGGCCAGGCGCGCCTCGCTCAGCGGCGGCGACAAGGGGCGATTCATGCCGGCGACTCCAGCAGGCCACGGCGCCGCAGCGCCTCGATGGCACAGCGGGTATCCGGGGTCACCGAGTCCAGGGCCAGGGCCTCGTCCAGGGGCAGCCAGAAGGCCTCCGCCACCTCCTCGGCCTGGAGCCTCAGGGGGCCGTCGTAGTGCACCAGGAAGAGGCTGCCGAAGATATGGTGGCCGCCCTCCACATAGCGGAAGCCGCCACAGTCCCGCAACGGCACGCCGCGAATCCCCAGTTCCTCGTCGAGCTCGCGGCGGGCGGCGACATGCTCCGCCTCGCCGGCACCCACCACCCCCCCGGCGGCCAGATCCAGGTGACCGGGGAAGACTTCCTTGATCAGGGTACGGCGCTGCACACAGAGCTCGCCCCGGCCATTGAGCACCACCACATAGGTGGCCCGATGCCAGAAGCGAAAGCGCCGCATCAGCGCCCGGGGGGCACTGCCACAGGGGCGGTTGCGGGCGTCTACCAACTGGATGGACTCATCGGCGATCACCGGCTCGGGCAGGGCCAGGGTCGAAGCAATATCGGCGGTCATCGGACTCTCCTGTGGATCTCCCCTCAGCCTACTCAGTCACCGCCCATAGGGCCAGAAAGAGCGGGAGTCAAAACGGGCCACCGGCTGAGACTCTGGGCTAGGGACTATTCTGGGGGCAGGCCCATCGATTCAGGAGCGCCTCGATGCGCGACTTTGCCCCCCGCGAGATCCTGGCCAGCCATCGGGTCGAGAACCAGCCGCCCGCGGACGACGACCGGGACGCCTTCGCCGACGACCTGCCACTGCGCGAGGCCCTGAGCCACGAGGCCCCGGGCTGGGTCGCCGAGCGCCTGGCGCCGCTCGGCCAGGCGGTGGGCAGCCGCGAGGTGCAGGCCTGGGGCGAGGAGGCCAACCGCCACCCGCCGGAGCTGCGCCTCTTCGACCGTTACGGGCGACGCCTGGACGAGGTGCGCTACCACCCCGCCTATCATCGGCTGATGGAACTGGCCTGCCGCGGTGGCTGGCACGCCGTGGCCTGGCGGGAGGAGGGTCGCGGCGGGCACCAGGCCCATGTGGCGGCCCTCTATCTGTTGACCCAGGCGGAGCCGGGCTTCTGCTGCCCCCTCACCATGACCCATGCCGCCCTGCCCGCCCTGCGCCACGCCCCCGAGGTGCTCGCCGCCTGGCAGCCCAAGCTGCTGGCTCACGATTACGACGGCCGCGCCCTGCCCCTGGCCGACAAGGCCGCCGCCACCCTGGGCATGGCCATGACCGAGAAGCAGGGCGGCAGCGACGTGCGCGCCAATACCACCCGGGCCGAGCGCGACGGCGACGGCTATCGCCTCACCGGCCACAAGTGGTTCTGCAGCGCCCCCATGTCCGACGGTTTCCTGACCCTGGCCCAGAACGACGCCGGCCTGGGCTGCTTCCTGGTGCCCCGCTTCACCCCGGACGGCGCACGCAATGCCATCGAGCTGCAGCGCCTCAAGGAGAAGTGCGGCAACCGCGCCAACGCCTCGGCGGAGATCGAGTACCGGGGCGCCTGGGCCCTGCCGGTGGGCGAATCGGGCCGCGGCATCGCCACCATCCTCGAGATGGTCCAGCAGACCCGCCTCGACGCCGCCGTCGCCCCGGTGGGCATGATGCGCCAGGCCCTGGTGTGTGCCTGGCGGCATGCCTGCGGCCGCCACGCCTTCGGCAAGCGCCTGGCGGAGCAGCCGCTGATGCGCGCGGTGATCGCCGACCTGGCCCTGGAGGTGGAGGCCGGGGTGGCGCTTAGCCTGCGCGCCGCCCGGGCCTTCGACGCCGCCGCCGGCAACGCCGAGGAGGCGGCCCTGGCGCGGCTGCTGCCGACCCTGGCCAAGTACTGGCATAACCGCCGCGGCCCCGGCTTCATGGCCGAGGCCATGGAGTGCCTGGGCGGCATCGGCTATGTGGAGGAGTCGCCCCTGGCCAGGCTCTATCGGGAGGCGCCGGTGAACTCCATCTGGGAGGGCTCCGGCAACGTGATCTGCCTGGACCTGCTGCGGGTGGTACGGCGCCACCCCGAGAGCCTGGAGGCGCTGTTCGCCCTGCTGGCCAAGGCCAAGGGCCACCAGGGCGACTATGATCGCGCCCTCGAGGAGATTCACCGCCTGCTGGCCGGCCCCGCCGAGGCGCTGGAGCCGCGGGCCCGCTGGCTGACCCAGCGCCTGGCTCAGGCCACCCAGGCGGCGCTGCTGCTCGACCGGGCCCCGGCGGCGGTGGCCGAGGGCTTCTGTCGCAGCCGCCTGGGCGAGGCCAGCCCTGCCTATGGCTGCCTGCCCGCCGACCTGGCCCTGACGCCGATCTTGGATCGGCTGCCCTGCCCTTGAGTGCGACAAAGCGCCGCCTTGGTTACGCTGGTGCCGCGACTAAGCTTATCGTCTCTTATATCGACAAGGATGCATCATGCCCGCGCTTTCCCTTCGCCTCGGCCTGGTTGCCGGCCTGGCCGTCACCGCCCTGGCCGCCCTGCCCCCTTCCGCCATGGCCCACGAGGCCCATCATGGGGACCTGCGTATCGCCCACCCCTTCGCCACGCCCACGCCGCCGGGGGCACCCAATGGCGCCGCCTACCTGGATATCGGCGTCGAGGGCGAACAGCCGGCGCGCCTGATCGGCGCCAGCAGCCCGGTAAGCGAGGTGGTGGAGCTCCACGACATGACCCTGGAGGACGACCGCATGGTGATGCGCCGGCAGGAGGCCTTCGAGATCGCCCCCGGCGAGACCCTGACCATGCGTCCCGGCGGTGGCACGCACCTGATGCTGATCAACCTGGAAGCCCCCCTGACGGTGGGCCAGCGCTTCCCGCTGACCCTGGAGTTCGCCGAGCGCGATAGCGTCGAGGTGGAAGTCTGGGTGGAGGAAGCGTCGGTGGGCAGCGAGGCGGCGGATGCCCACCATCACTGAGTCGTGACGACCTCATCCCGCGCGGCGGGTCAGCAGCCCCGCCAGGGCCTCCGCCGGCATGGGAGGGGCCAGGGCATAGCCCTGGGCGTGGGTGCAGCCATAGCGGGCCAGGGCCTCCAGGGTGGCGAGGGATTCCACCCCCTCCGCCACCACCCGAATCCCCAGGCGCCGCCCCAGCAGGGCCACCGCCTCGACGATGGCGGCGTCCAGGGGCTCCTCCTGGAGGTGGCTGACGAAGCTGCGATCCAGCTTCAGCTCGCTGACCGGCAGCATCTGTAGCCGGGCCAGGGAGGAGAAGCCCACCCCGAAGTCATCGATGGCCAGCTCCAGGCCGTGCAGGTGCAGCCGTGCCGCCACCTCGCCGCCCAGCAGCTCGTCGTCCATGGCCGCGGTCTCGGTCACCTCCAGCACCAGGGGCGGCGCCTTGGCCAGGCCGGCGCGCAGCTCCTCCATCAGCAGCAGCAGTTCCTCGCTCATCAGCTCCTCGGGGGTCACGTTCACCGAGATGCTGTCGAGCCCCTGCAGGGTCGGCCAGCGCGCCACGTCCGCCATCACGCCCATCAGCATGCAACGGGTCAGGCGGCGGTACTGACCGGGCGTCATGGTCCCCAGGAACTGCCCCGGCACCAGGATGCCCCGCCGGGGATGCCGCCAGCGCACCAGGGCCTCGACGCCGCTGATGCGCTGCCCGGCCAGCTCCAGTTGGGGCTGGTAGTAGACGAGGAACTCGCCCTGAGTCAGGGCACGCTCGATCTCTTCGCCGATACGCGGGGCGACCCCCGCCTCCGCCCGACAGGCCTCCCGGGGCAAGGGATGCAGGCCATCGAGGCGCTGGCGCAGCTCCGCCAGGCGAAAGGACTTGGGCAGGGAGTCGAGCATCAGCAACCCCAGGGTGCGACCGACCCGCTCGGCGATACGCACCACCTTGCGCTCGACGCCGCTAAGCAGCAGCACGGCGCCGACATAGCCGAGCCGGGACAAGTCGCGCAGCACGGCGATGCCATCGATACGCCCTGGCTCCAGGGCCAGCACCACCAGTTGTGGACGGCGCCGGTCCAGCTCCTCCAGCAGGCGCTGGCGGCTCTGATAGTAGCGGGCACGAATGCCCAGGGTATGCAATTGCAGGGAGAGCGAGGCGGCCACGTCCTGGTCGCTGTCCAGCACCGCCGCCTCGTTGGGATGCGTCGACGTCATGCCCTTCTCCCGGAGTCAACCCGCTATTCAGCCTAACAGGGGCGGGACGGGGCGCCAGGCGGACCGTCAACGCTGGGTGGCGCTACAGGGGCCCCCAGACCACGCGGATCGCCAGGCCCAGCAGCAACACCCCGGTGATACGATGAATCCAGTGGGCCCGGGCCTGCAGCCAGGGCAATACCCGACCATGGGTGAGCCCCACCGCCACCAGGGCATACCAGCCGCCGTCGATGATCATGGCGGTGGCGACGATCAGCGCCTTGACCGCCACCGACATCTCGGGGCTGACGAACTGGCTCAGCAGGGCCACGAAGAAGAGGATCAGCTTGGGATTACCCAGGGCCACCAGCAGCCCCTCCCGGGCCGCCTGGCGCGGCGTGGTGGCCACGCCCTCGGCGGCCAGGGCGCCGCCGCGCCCGGCGCGCAGCGCCTTGATGCCCAGCCAGGCCAGGTAGGCCGCCCCCAGCCAGGTGATCCCCTGGAACAGCGCCGGCTGGCGGGCCACCAGGGCGCCCAGGCCCCAGACCGTCAGCAGCGCATAGAGCCCCACCCCCAGGGCATGGCTGAGGGCCGCGGTGACCCCAGGGGCACGACCGCCGCCCAGGGTATGGCGCAGCACCAGGGCCAGGCTGGGCCCCGGCGAGACCGCCCCCATGGCGCAGACCGCCGCCAGTGACAACCACAGTGATAATGGCATCCTGCCTCTCCTCCTTGGGTTAGTGATGCGAACGCGGCATCCCCAGCTTACCAAGGCCAGGGCCGCCATGCCCTTGGCCCTTGGCCCATGGGCGAGGGCTCAGCGATGAAATTGGCCCTCGCGCTCCGGCTGCCAGAAGATGGCGTCGATACGCAGCTTGATCTCGCTGCCGTCCGGCAGCGGCCAGTCGATGATATCGCCGATGCGCAGGCCCAGCAGGGCCGCGCCGATGGGCGCCATCACCGAGAGCCCATCCTCGGTGGCGGCCAGGGCATGGGGATAGACCAGGGTGCGGATCATCTGGCGGTCGCGGGTCAGGTCGGTGAACTGCACCTGGCTGTTCATGCTGACCACATCCTCGGGGATATCCTCCGGGTCGATGACCTCGCCCCGGGTCAGTTCCTCCTCCAGGGACTCCGCCACCGGCAGGTCCTTGTCGCTGGCGGCATCGATCAGCCGCTGCAGGCGCTCGGCATCGAGACGGTTGATGATAATGGCAGGACGTGACGACATGGTGCCTCCTACAGGCCGGTCAACGCTCTATGGACGAAAAACCGACCGTCCAACGAAAACAGCCCTCCGCCCGCAAGCGGGCGAAGGACTGTGAATTCAGCGCATCATAAGCCTTAACGGCAGGCTTGGACAGCCCCCACGAAGGCCGCAGGAAAAGGCGCCTACACTGTTCGGCAATGCCGCCGAAGCCACGAGGGGAAGGGCGATGAAATATATCTTCGAGGTACGTATCCGCGACGGCTATCGGGCCGAGGACTATGCCGAGGCCTGGGTGCGCGCCAGCCAGCGCATCCAGCGGGCGCCGGGGGCGCGGGGTACCGAGCTGCATCGCAAGATCGATGACCCGCACACCCTGATCGCCATCGCCCACTGGGACAGCAAGGCCAGCCGCGACGCCATGGAGGCGCGACAGGACCCGGTGGTCAAGGAGATCATTCGCGCCGCGGCCCCCTGCTGCGAGATCCACCTGATCGGCGAATTCGAGGAACCGGAGTGGGTGGTCATGCCACCCTTTGGAGCCTAGATCACACCCAGGGTCTGGGCCACCCTGGCCGCGGGAATCAGGCCGCGACGAATCAGCAGGCTCTGCTTGCCCGGATGGGCCACCGCCCGGGGATGCGTCAGCGGAAACGGCATGCGATCCAGGCGATCCTCCACCAGCCCCTGCGCCAGGCGCATGCCCAGCAAGGGCGCCATGATATTGCCCCAGGCATTGAAGTGCATCAGGCCATAGAGCCCCGGCGCCGCCTCATAAACCCCGGGAAAGGCCTGATCGCGCAGCGCCACCCGGCCAGTCCAGTAGTGCGCGAGAGAGAGCTCGAGGTGGCGGCTCTGCGGCCAGGTGCGGTGCAGCCAGCGCAGGTGATGACGGAAGTGTCAGGCGGCATCGGCGGGTCGGCGGCGACTGGGAATCGACGCCATGATCAAGCGGTGCTTACCATCGACGACCAGCGGATTGAGATCGACCGGTTCCTGAGACAGGACCGCTCGTCCCGGCATGATGACCTCGCGCAGCTCCCGGGGCAGTGGCTGGGTCATCAGGGCATAAGCGGTCAAGGGGTAGCAGCCGCCGGTCAGTTCGGGCACCAGATCGCCGGAATAGGCATTGGTACAGAGCACGACCCGCTCGCAGCGCACGCTCCCCCGGGCGGTCTCGACGCGCCAGCGCCGCCCCTCCGGGGTCAGTTTCAGGGCCGCGCTATCACCATAGACCCTGGCCCCCAGCCGGTGGGCGGCGGCCACCATGCCCAGCGTGAAGCGGTAGGGGTTGATGCGCCCCCCCGCGGCATGCCACACCCCGAAGGGGTAGGCATGACTCCCCGTCTGCTCGTGCATGGCCGCGCCATCCAGCAGCTCAACGCGTTGACCCAGCCGTTCGGCCTGCACCACCGCCTGCCGGGAAAAGCGTTCGAAGGCCCCCTTGCCACGCATGGCATGCAGGTAGCCGACCTTGGCGGCATCACACTCGATGCCGTGGCGACGCGCCAGGGTAAAGGGCAGCCGGTGGTGCTCGCCGAACAGCTCGAGGAAGGCTCGTCCCCCATCCGCGAAGCCCTCGATCGCCCGCATGTCCTTGATCATCGGCAACACGTGACCGGCATTGCGCCCGGAGGCGCCCCAACCCGGCTGGCGCGCCTCCAGCAGGGTCACCTCGACGCCCGCCAACCACTGGCCTCGATCGGCACCTCGCCGGTATCGTAAAGGGCGACTTCTCTGTTCGGTATCACGCTCGGCATGTCCTCTCCAGTCGGGGGGCTCGACAACGGCCCACCCCGAGTCGAGACAAGCCACCGTCACCTGGACCTTGCCCGCCCGACGCCGCCTCGCCATCCCCCGAACGGACGATAGCGAGCGACACGACCGGAAATCGGCTAACGGACCATAAAGCAGACACCCCCGTCCCCCGACCATTTGGCCGACGCGATCAAGTACGCACCGAAAGTGTGGGTTAGCAGTAGATATGGCACTAGAGACCAAGTGGCGGGATCTGGCGGGATAAAACGGGGATCCATGGGACGAGCCCAGGAGTGGCGTGGGTTTCAGAGCAGTGAATCCCGCCAGGGAGCGCGGAAACAGTGCCAAAGAAGCGCGAATCAGAAAAAGGGCCATCTCGGTATGAGGCGGCCCTTTTTACTGGGTGTTTGGCACTGGGCTGTCAAAGCCAGCCGGCGGCCCAGACGGCGCGACCGATGACCTCCAGCTCTTGGAGTCGGTCGCGAGGCACCAAGGCTTCCGGGTATTCCTTATTAGCGCTGATGATTGCCACGCCATCGAAGCGGCGCTGCAGGCGCTTGGCATAGAGGTAGTCGTCCAGGCGAATCACATTCCCAACTTAACGTTAAATGAAGCCCGGCTCAGTGCCGGGCTACCTTCCCCAAATACCGATCACACTTTAGTGATCAGGTCATAGATCTCGGGCCGCCGATGTAGCGAGAAATTGAAGATATGCTCTCGAATTTCACGCGTCCGGTCTAGATCGCACTCATAGGTGATCAATTCATCTTCCATGGTGCTGGCCATGGCCATGATTTCACCGGTAGGGCCGATGATGCAGCTCTGGCCCAGCAGATCACACCCTTCCTCCTTGCCTGCCTTGGCCACCCCCACCACCCACATGCCGTTCTGGTAGGCTCCTGCCTGCATGCAAAGATGGTTGTGGAACCCTTGTAGGTGATCATGCTCTGGCACAGGCGGGTAGTGGGTCGGCGTGTTATAGCCGAGCATCATCAGCTCGACTCCCTGCAGGGCCAACATTCGATAGGTCTCTGGCCAGCGCCGGTCGTTGCAAAGCGCCATGCCCATGGCCCCCCCGAAGGCTTGCCAGGCACCAAAACCTTGATTGCCCGGCTCGAAATACCGCTTTTCGAGATGCTGAAAAGGCCGCCAGGGCTCATGCTCGTCATGTCCGGGAAGATGTACCTTGCGGTACTTGCCAACGATGCGGCCCGATCCATCGACCAGGATGGAGGTGTTGAAGTGGCGTGTCCTGCCATCTTCTTGCGCCAGTTCCGCGTACCCTAGATAAAAGCCGATGCCCAACTCCCGGGCGGCATCGAACAACGGCTGCGTCTCAGGGCCGGGGAGTTCTCGTTCAAAGAAGGCGTCAACCTCGGCCTGATCCTCGAAGTACCAGCGCGGGAAGAAGGTGGTCAGCGCCAGTTCCGGGAAAACCACCAGCTGGACCCCGCGGCCCTTGGCCTGGTGCATCAGGTCGACCATCCTGGCCACGGCCTGGGAGCGGGACTCCGTCCTCGCGATGGGACCGAGCTGGGCGGCCCCTACCATCAATTTTCGACTCATGCGTATGTCCTTGGTCTCACTCGCTGAGATCCAGCATCACCTGAAGCAGGACATTGACGCCTGCCTCCAGATCAGCGGGTTCGGTATGCTCGTTGATGTTGTGACTGATCCCGCCGACGCTGGGCACGAAGATCATGCTGGTCGGACAGACCCGGGCGAGCATCTGGGCATCATGGCCGGCACCGCTGGGCATGCGCATGACGGAATGCCCCAACGCCTTGGCAGCGGATTCCACCCGGTCGACCATAGCGGGATCGAACGGAACGGGGTCGAAGCGAGCCAAGGTGCGTCGCTCGACCTCTATGCCCTCTCGGTCTGCCAGCTGGTCCACAAAGTCAGCCAGCTCCTGTTCGGCCTGCTTCAACTTTTCGTTGTCGGTATTGCGTAGATCGACCGTGAAGCGAGTATGGTTAGCCACGACGTTGACTAGGTTCGGTGCGATATCCAGATAGCCGACTGTGCCGACTTGATCCCCCCCGATTCGGTTTGCCAAGTCGCGTACGAAGGTGGCCGTGGCCATCGCCGCATAGCCTGCATCATGCCGCAGGCGCATGGGCGTGGTGCCGGCATGATTCGATGTGCCGATGAAGGTCAGCTCCGTCCAGGAGATGCCCTGAACTTTCTCCACGGCACCAATCGTGATGTCGGTTTCTTCCAGCACCGGTCCTTGTTCGATATGCAGCTCAACGAAGGTGTGCACCTCGGGATTTCCCACCGACAGGTTGCCCCGCGCTCCGATGCCATCCAGGCAATCACCGACCTTTTCGCCATCGATCCCTTCGGTCGTCAGCGCTTCTTCCAGCGGCATGCCCCCTACATAGACCAGGCTACCCATCATGTCCGGGGCGAAACGTGCCCCTTCCTCGTTGGTGAAGAAGGCGACACAGAGGGGCCGGCGCGTCGTGATGCCCGCGTCATTGAGGGTCTCGACAACCTCCAGCCCTCCTAACACCCCCAGGTTCCCGTCATAGAGGCCACCAGTGCGGACGGTATCGATATGAGAGCCCGTCATCACCGGGGGGCCCTCCTCCTGGCCGGGGCGCAGGCCAAAGACATTGCCCATGCCATCCGTGGTGACCTTCAGGCCTAGGTCGCGCATCCAGCCGATGACTCGCTCTCGGCCCTGGCGGTCTTCCTCACTCAAGGCCAGGCGGCAGACGCCACCACCTTGCAGTGCACCAATTTCCCCCAGGGATTGGAGCCGCTCAAGTAGCCGCTTGCCATTGATACGAAGAGTGTCATGCATGCTCTAGAGCCTCTTTTTCTACCTCGGCCGATCCGCGGCCGACGAGTTCGCGATATACCGCTTCGTCCGTTGCCCCTTCACTGCCGATAACCAGCACACGGCTCGCTTCGTCCAGGCCGAGAGCGGCACTCAGCTCCGGCTGCTGGCGGGCGATCAGTAGACCGGCGAGACCTGCTACGGCACTCTCGCCGGCCACTAATGGTGCGTCGCCGGCTGAGCCATCAGCTAACAGCCGCATCGCCTCCACCGCGGAATCATCGGAGACCGTCATGAAGTCGTCTACGCCTTCGTCGAGCACTTCCCAGGCCAACAACGAGACCTCGCCACAGGCCAATCCGGCCATCAGCGTATCCAGTTCGCCCTCGACTGCCGTTGGAATGCCGGCACGCACGCTGGCATAGAGGCAGGCGGCGCGGTCAGGCTCGACCACGACCACACGCGGACGCTCCGGGCCGTAGGCTTCCCAGAGCTGAGCCAAGGCAGCGGCCGCCAGGCCACCCACTCCGCCTTGAACGAAGCAGTGGGTCGGTGGTTCCGGGAGTTGATGCACCGCTTCATCAATCATGATGGTGTAGCCCTGCATCACGTCGCGGGGCACCTTCATATAGCCCGGGTAGGAGGTATCCGAGACCACGAACCAGCCATTGGCCTCGGCATCCCGTGCCGCCTGCCGAACCGAATCATCGTAATTGCCATCGACTCGACGCACCTCGGCCCCGAAGCGAGTAATCGCATCCTCACGCCCCTGGGAAACGGTGGCGTGCAGGTAGATCACGCAGCGGGCGCCGAACTGCTGGGCTCCCCACGCGACCGACCGGCCATGGTTGCCGTCGGTGGCGCAACACACCGTCAGGCCTGACACGATGTCCTGGTAACGTCCCGCCATCAGGTCCGAGGAGGACACATCCTCAGGCAGGTGGGACTTGAGCAGTTGAAGGACCGCATAGGCGCCCCCCAGTGCCTTGAAACTGTTCAGAGAAAAACGATGAGCCTCATCCTTGTAAGTGATGGAGGCTACCTTGGCCGCTTCAGCAAGTCTCTTCAGGGAAACCAGAGGGGTTGGCGCGTACCCCGGCCAGGTTCGGATTTCATCTCGGGCCTTGTGCATGGCGTCCTGGTTGAGGACGGCCCGCTGGCGGTCGCCGATCGGCACTCCTCTGCTCGCTCTAGGATTGGAAAAATGTGCGACAGAGTCATGATTTATAAGAGTTTTCATGGCAGTCCTTGAGTATGACGGAGAGCAGTATCGGCCACGCCGCCTCCCCAACAGCCGGGAGTGGCCCGATGGGGACCAATCTGGAATCATATTTTCATTATGTCAATATGTGAAAAGGTATTTTCATTTCTTTCGGATCATGGCAGGGTGACCTCATGAGTAAACACGACGACACACTGGAAGCACGCATCCGGGCTCACTACGAGGCCCTTCCCAAGGCGGAGAAACGCCTGGGCGACATGCTGCTTAGCTTCCCTGGAGAGATCGCTACCTACAGCGCGGGGGAGCTGGCCGAGGCTGCCGGGACGTCGCGTGCCGCCGCCTCGCGCTTCTTCCAGCGGCTCGGGTACAAGGATTTCAATGAAGCGAGACAGCAGGCTCGCGAGGCGAAACGCTGGGGCTCCCCGGTCTATCTCTCCTCGGCGGCCCCGCAGGAACGTCCCTCCATGCCTAGCCAGCCGATTGCTGACCATCTGGCGCAGGAAACCCAGAACCTGATGCAAACCCTGGAGGCGATACGCAGCGATCAGCTCAGGGAGGTCATCGAGGCCATTGCCGGGGCAAGGCAGGTTCATGTGGCCGGGTTCCGCAACAGTTACATGCTGGCCAGCTACCTGCATCGCCAGTTGCAGATATTACGCCCGGGTGTCGGCCTCATACCGAACACCGGACAGACTCTGGCAGAAGACTTGATCGACATCGGCGATGACGATGTCGTGGTGGTGGTGGGGCTTCGGCGGCGGGTGGCCATGGTGTCTCAGGTGCTCGACATGGCCCGCACTCAAGGGGCCAGCACGCTGTTGTTGACCGACCCCTATGCCGATCACGGACTGGAGGCGACGTGGACCTTCACCTGTCAGGTCAACTCCCAGTCTCTGTTCGACAGCTACTCGGCAACCATGAGCGTCCTGAACTTGATCTGCACGCAGCTCTTCCAGCAGAACATTGCCTACAGCCAGGAGAGGCTGAAGCACATCGAAACGCTTCATGACAACTTGGATGAGCTGAATGCGTATGCCTGGCTGACAAAGGAAGAGCCTGGGTGAACAAAGAAAAACCCAACATGACAAAACGACAATAGTTAATGACAGATTGCCTAGGAAGTTAGCTCGACAAGCGCATCGACAACTACAACAGTCTAGCCTTGGAGTAACAGGATATGGCGATATCACCAGATGCCATTTACAGAACAAGCAAGACGCTGGACACCTGGATAGAAAGGGTTTGCGTCTTGATTCTCACCGTCCTGGTTCTTGTGGTATGGCTAGGCATTGTTTCCAGATATGCCCTGCCTTGGAATTTCACGTTTACCGAAGAGCTGGCACGATACCTGATGATATGGGTAGCGCTGCTTTCCGTGTCGATCGGCATATGCAGGCGGCAACATGTAGGCATGCTGGTTCTGTTCGATCGCTTCCCCAGTCGAATGAAAAAATGCCTCGCCGTCAGTTTCGACATCATCGCCATGATTTTCTTTGGTGTTATCTTTTTCTACAGCTTCAATTACGTATCTCGTGGCTTTGATCAAGTCACCATGATCTTCGGTATGCCTCGCGGCATCCCCTACATGATCATTCCCATTGCCTCAGGCCTGGCATGCATACAGCTGTTACTGTCCGCCATCGGCGATCTGTTCAATACCGAACCGGCGCTTGCCGTCAAACGCACCTGAGGAGACTCCACGATGGTTATTGTCGCAACCGCTTTCTTCGGTCTCCTACTCTTGGGCATGCCGGTAGGCATCGTGCTCGGCGTGGCCGGCATGGTCGGCATCCTGGACATGGGGGGCGGCCACTTCCTGGCAATGGTGCCCGACCGATTCTTCTCAGGACTCAACCTCTTCCCCTTCCTCGCCATGCCGTTTTTCATCTTGGCCGGTGAGATCATGAACCGCTCGGGCCTGACCATGAACCTGGTGAGTTTCGCCCAGGCCCTGGTCGGCTGGCTGCGGGGCGGCATGGCTCACTCCAACATGGTGGCATCGGTGATGTTCGCGGGCCTGACCGGTTCGGCCACGGCCGATGCCGCGGCCTTTGGCAACACCCTGGTCCCCGCCATGAAGAAGGCTGGTTACAGCGGCCCCTACGCCTGTGCCGTCACGGCGGCGGGGTCCATCATCGGCCCGATCATCCCGCCTTCCACCCTGGCCATCATCTACGGCTCTCTGATGGGGGTCTCCATCGCCGGCCTGTTTGCTGCCGGGATCATCCCCGGACTGCTGCTTTGCCTGGTGTGCATGTGCCTGATCGCGGCAACCGCGCGCCGGCTCAAGCTGCCCAAGGATGACCGCGGCCCCAGCCTGGCGCGCATCCTGCGGGAGTTCCGCTACAGCATCCTCGCCCTGATCCTGCCGGTCTTCATTCTCGGCGCCATCCTGACGGGTATCACCACGCCCACCGAGGCCGCCGCCTTGGCCGTCTTCTATGCCCTCTTCGTAGGCTGCGTGGTGTATCGCAATATCAGCTGGAAAGATCTGTATGACATGCTAGCGCGCACGGCCCTGATCACTGGTGTCATCTTCCTGATCATTGCCTCGGCGTCGATACTCGGCTGGTGGATGACCTTCAACCAGATCCCTCAGCTGATCGCCGATGGCTTCCTATCCATCTCTGAAGATCCCGCTGTTATCGTCGGCATGATACTGGCCTTGCTGCTGTTCATCGGCCTCTTCATGGACATCAATGCCGCGCTCATCATCCTGGCCCCTGTACTGGCGCCGCTGTCGCTCGCCATCGGCCTTGAGCCGGTGCATGCTGGCATGATCATCATCCTCTCACTGACCATTTCTCTGATGACGCCCCCTGTCGGCGCCTGTCTGTTCGTCTTGGCCTCGGTAACAGGAGAACGCATCGAGGCTATCACGCGATCGCTGTGGCCATTTATCCTGGCACAGCTCCTGGTGTTGGTCGTCACCGCCTACTGGCCGTCGATCTCACTGTTCATCCCTCGGATCCTCGGGCTAGCAGGCTAGCCCAGACGCTTGACCTACCAAGGAGTACACATGACTAACAACAAACTCAAGATTCTTGCCGCTGCCACCCTCACCATGACAATGGCCAGCAGCCTATCCGCTCAAGCAGCCACTACCCTGCGCATCGCTCACTTGAATCCGCCCGACCCCACCGGCAGCCATTCCGCTGCCATGGTGGCTGTCTTCAAGCAGCTTGTGGAAACGGCCACCGATGGCGAAATCAAGGTCGAGGGATACCCGTCGGGGCAGTTGGGGGATGACGCCAACGCCATCAACCAGGTCAGCCAGGGGATCGTCGAGTCGTCGATTTCCTCTGCAGGTGGCGTGGCCGAGCACTATCCGCGAATCGGCATCTTCGACATTCCGTTCGCCTTTCCCAACATTGGGGTGGCCACCGACGTTATCGACCTGTCCAGTGACTTTGGCCAGCAACTGGCAACCGACCTCGAAGAGGAAACCTCAGGCCTCAAGGTTATCGGGCTGATGGACAGTGGTGGCTTCTTCCAGTTTACTAACTCACAGCGTCCCATCGAGTCCATTGAGGACATGGACGGCCTGCGTATCCGCACCATGACCCTCGCGACCCACGAGGCCATGACGAATGCCCTGGGTGCGCGGGCGACACCGCTGGCGTGGTCCGAGGTCTATACGGCGCTTCAGACCGGCGTCGCCGACGGCCAGATGAACCCGATCCAGCAGACCTCCTTCGCCAACTTCGAAGAGGTACAGGACTACCTCACCATCAGCAATCACCTGATCACCCCCTATGTGTGGCTGATCAATGAAGACTTCTACGCCAACCTGCCGGCAGAGCATCAAGAGGTCATCGACTGGGCCTCGGAGATAGCCGTCGATGTCGGACGGTCCATGTCGCGAATCATTGAGGCGTCCGACAAGGGACTTCCGAAGTTGGAAGAAGGCATGGAAATCAATACGCTTAGCCAAGAGGCCCGTGAAGAGTTCATTGAAACCAGCCAGCCTGCAGTTCGTGAGGTTATTGAAGAGCAATATGGGGAAAAAGGCATTGCCCTTCTCGACAGTATGATGAGCGAGATCGAATTTCACTCTAGCAATTAGCACTATTCCTTAAGAGAAGTTCATCACGGATTAGCGTGAAGCAGGCAGGGCTTGAGGGGACGGAATAGAGAAACGGCGGTAAATCCGAGTAAGCTGAAATTCGCCAAAACACCAGCCTACGGACACCGCCGTTGCCATGGGTGCTACCCCGCTCTACCTGTTCTGGAAAGGCTTCACCGTCACCCACCACGAGTTCCTGGATCCTCAGACGCTGCGGTTTCAGCTGGAGCCTGATGACCGAATCCCGCCGGTCTGCAGCGGCTGCGATCATGCCTGTTTCCTGGTGCACGACGTGCATCGCCGGCGCGTCCGCGAGGCGCCGCTGCTGATCTACCGGGTGTAGTTGGAGGTCACGGTACGACGCCTGCGCTGTCCGATCTGTGGCCCGACACGGGAACGCATTGACTGGTTGCCGGGGCGCTCGCCGGTCACCACCACTCTACGTCAGTGGGTGGAGCTTGCTGCCGGTTCAACATGTTGCGGAGCTGGCCAGCCTGCACTGGCATACCGTCAAGACTATCGATAAGCAGCGCCTGCAACGCGATCTGCCAGCACCGGATCCGACTCGATTGCGGCGCCTGATGATGATGGACGAGTTCGCCCTGCATAAGGGACAGCGCTACGCCACGGTGGTTGCCTGCGCCGGCACCCAGCAGGTGGTATGGATCGGCGAAGGACGCTCCCGCGACGCGATCCGCCCGTTTTTCGAGTGGCTGGGTGATGCACGGGAACAGATCGAGGCCGTCGCCATGGACATGAATTCGGCCTTTGATCTCGAAGTTAAGGCTCAAGTGCCCGAATGCCGAGGTGGTTTACGACCGCTTCCATGTGGTGGCCAAGTACGGCCGAGAAGAGATGGATCGGGTGCGCGTCGATCAGGCCAACCAGCTGCGCGATGACAAGGCCGCTCGCAAGGTGATCAAGGGCAGTCGCTGGCTGCTGCGCAACGCCGACAGCCTCAAACCTGAGCAGGCGGTGAAGCTGGAGGAGCTGCTAGCCGCCAATGCGTCATTGACCACGGCGTATCTGCTCAAGGACCAGTTGAAGACTCTGTGGTTTGCCGACGGCGAGGCCGCCGCCCGACACGCCTGGCAAGCGTGGTACGACATGGCCATGGGTAGCGGCATTGAGGCGCTGGGACGCTTCGCCAAACGGCTGGCCCCCTACCTCGAAGGGATCCTGTCCAGTGCTCGGCACCGGCTGAATACCAGTGTGCTGGAGAGCATGAAAAACCGAATCAAGGTCATTAAGCGAATGGCCTACGGGTACCGCGACACGGCGTAATTCTTCCTGAAGATCCGTGCCGCGTTTCCCAGCAAAGTGCGATGAACCAAAAAAAGCCGCGGTGTACTTCGCCAAGAGCCTGAAGTGAATTACGCCTTCATCCACCAACATCGTCGGGCATTCAGCATTCAACGCATGTGCGCAGTGCTCGGCGTCGCCCGCAACGATTACTACGCCTGGCGACAACGTGATGGCACGCTGTCACCCAGGCGCCGTCAGCAGTCGATTCTCGACCAGTGTGGCCCAGGCCTATCACCATCATAAGGGGCGTTCAGGCGCCCCCAGGCCGGCCTTGGTCCTACGTGATGATGGCCTGCCGGTGAACCGGAAAACGGTCGCCGCCAGCCCTCAGCGGCAGGGGTGACATGCCAAGGCGGCGCGCAAGTACAAGGCCACCACGAACTCGCGTCACACGCTGCCGGTGGCACCCAACCTCCTGGAGAAAGACTTCACCGCTGACGCACCGAACCGGAAGTGGGTGGGTGACATCACCTACCTGGCGACTGGAGAGGGCTGGCTCTACCTGGCGGTGCTGATTGACCTGTAGTCCCGCAAGGTGATCGGCTGGGCGATGAGCGAGCGAATGACCGCCGAGCTGGTCGGTGATACCTTACAAATGGCGCTGTGGAGCCGCAAGATGCCTACCGGGGTGATCGTGCATTCGGATCGCGGTAGCCAGTATTGCTCGACCCTGTATCAATCGCTGCTAACCCGGCACGACCTCCAGCGCAGCATGAGCGCCAAGGGCAACTGCTATGACAACGCCTGTGCCGAGAGCTTCTTCCACAGCCTCAAGGTCGAAGCGGTCCATGGCGAACACTTCACGACTCGGGAGGCCATGCGACGGCAAGTATTCGAGTACATTGAACTGGACTACAACCGGCAACGCCGGCACAGGGCCATCGGGATGATCAGCCCAGAGGTTGTCGTGATCGCTTAAGCCGGTGTCCACCAGATCATGCCGTTCGCAGAGTGGCATTTTTCGCCGGTAGGGTAGCGCAGCACCCAGGACCGACTGCCGGAGGGGGTGACCCGCAGGAGCAGGAATAGGGCATCGGCACCACCCACCGCATAGCGTCCGGGAGCGGTGGGGCGCCTCACCTCGATCGCAGATAGCTCACGGGCTTTTCTCGGCATTCAGATTTGTCCCAATAACCGTCCCAATATGGGAGCGCTATTGGATGATAAGCCGTGAGAGGGGATCAAGCAAAGAAGGTGGGTAAATCATTGATCTGAATGGTACCGGTGGTCGGACTCGAACCGACAAGGGCTTGCACCCGGCGGATTTTGAATCCGCTGCGTCTACCAATTCCGCCACACCGGCAACGGCGTGGCATTATACGTGGCCGGCGGGGCAGGTCAATCGCGATATGCATCGGGCGGCCTGACTTGGCGGTCTGGACAGGGTATCCTAGGGCGCGTTTTTTTTCCGGGCGCCCGGCGCCCGAGTTTCACTCCCCTGCCACCGAGCCGAACGAGCCCGAACCGCCATGCAGCGCGCCGACTTTCACTATGAGCTCCCCGAGGAGCTGATCGCCCGTTATCCCTCCGAGCAGCGCAGCGACTGTCGCCTGCTGTGCGTGGATGGCGACAGCGGCGAGCTGGCTCATCGCCGTTTCCCCGACCTGCTCGAGATGCTGGCGCCCGGCGACCTGCTGGTGTTCAACGACACCCGGGTGATTCCCGCCCGCCTGCACGGCCACAAGGCCAGCGGCGGCAAGGTGGAGATGCTGCTGGAGCGTCCCCTGGACGCCCACCGCGGCCTGGCCCATCTGCGCGCCAGCAAGTCGCCCAAGCCGGGCACCGAGCTGCACTTCGAGGGCGGTATCCGGGCGGTGGTGGAGGGGCGGCGCGAGGCGCTGTTCGAGCTGCGCTTCCTCGGCGAGACGCCGATGATCGAGCTGCTCGAGCGCCACGGTCATATGCCCCTGCCACCCTATATCACCCGCGACGACGAGCTCAGTGACCGCGACCGCTACCAGACCATCTATGCCCGCCGCGACGGCGCCGTGGCCGCCCCCACCGCGGGGCTGCACTTCGACGAGCCGCTGCTCGATCGCCTCGCCGAGAAGGGCGTGGAGAGCGCCTTCGTCACCCTGCATGTGGGGGCCGGCACCTTCCAGCCGGTGCGCGCCGACGATATCCGCGAGCACCAGATGCACAGCGAGTGGGTGGAGGTGAACGAGACGGTCTGCGAGCGGGTCCGCGCCGCCCGCGCCGCCGACCGCCGGGTGATCGCCGTGGGCACCACCAGCGTGCGCTGCCTGGAGAGCGCCAGCGCCGGCGGCGAGATCACCCCGCTGCAGGGCGACACCGATATCTTTATCTATCCCGGCTATGAGTGGCGCTGCGTGGATGCCCTGATCACCAACTTCCACCTGCCGGAGTCGACCCTGCTGATGCTGGTCTCCTCCTTCGCCGGCTATGACCAGGTGATGGCGGCCTACCGGGAGGCGGTGCAGGAGCGCTATGCCTTCTTCAGCTATGGCGATGCCATGTTCCTCACCCGCAAGACGCGCTGAGCCCCTTGTTTTCGAGTCGAGATTCCCATGCGTAACGACTGTTTCATGACCTTCGAGCACCTGGCCAGCGATGGCCGGGCGCGGCGTGGCCGCCTGACCTTCCCCCGTGGCACCGTGGAGACCCCGGCCTTTATGCCGGTGGGCACCTACGGCACCGTCAAGGGCATGACCCCGGCCTCGGTGAAGGAGATCGGCGCCGAGATCATCCTCGGCAACACCTTTCATCTCTGGCTGCGCCCCGGCACCGAGGTGATCGAGGCCCACGGCGACCTCCACGATTTCGCCCAGTGGGACAAGCCGATCCTCACCGACTCCGGCGGCTTCCAGGTCTTCTCCCTCGGCGAAATGCGCAAGATCACCGAGGAGGGCGTGCACTTCCGCTCGCCGGTGGATGGCGCCAAGGTCTTCATGGGCCCCGAGGAGTCCATGGCGGTGCAGCGCTCCCTGGGCTCGGACGTGGTGATGATCTTCGACGAATGCACCCCCTACCCGGCCACCGAGCGGGAGGCCGAGCTGTCCATGGAGCGCTCGCTGCGTTGGGCCAAGCGCTCCCGGGACGCCCATGGCGACTCCCCCTCGGCGCTGTTCGGCATCATCCAGGGCGGCATGTACCCGGAGCTGCGCCGCCGCTCCCTGGATGGCCTGCTGGAGATCGGCTTCGATGGCCTGGCCATCGGCGGCCTCTCGGTGGGCGAGCCCAAGGAGGCGATGATCGAGGTCCTCGACTATCTGCCCACCTGGATGCCGGAGGACAAGCCCCGCTACCTGATGGGGGTGGGCAAGCCGGAGGACCTGGTCGAGGGGGTGCGTCGCGGCGTCGACATGTTCGACTGCGTGATGCCCACCCGCAACGCCCGCAACGGCCACCTCTTCACCTTCGAGGGCACGGTCAAGATCCGCAACGCCAAGCACCGCCACGACACCCGCCCCCTGGAAGCGGACTGCGACTGCTACACCTGCCAGCACTTCTCCCGGGCCTACCTGCATCACCTGGATCGCTGCGGCGAGATGCTCGGCTCAATGCTCAATACGATCCATAACTTGCGCCACTATCAGCGCCTGATGGCCGGTTTGCGCGGGGCTATCGAAGCGGGTACATTGGCGAACTTCGTGGAAGACTACTATGCGCGCCGGGGGCTGCCGGTCCCCGAGGCACCGCAATAACCCGGCGGCGCAGCTTGCCCCCGCCGCGGGAACTCCCCGCGGCATACGATTTCCAACCTGTCCAGGAGACACTGACCCATGCTGGATTTCCTTATCGCTCCGGCCCATGCCGAAGGCGGCGGCGCTGCGGGTGGCGGTATCGCCCAGATCGTGATGCTGGTCGGCTTCGTGCTGATCTTCTACTTCCTGCTGTGGCGTCCCCAGGCCAAGCGGGCCAAGCAGCACAAGCAACTGATCGGCGGCCTCGCCAAGGGCGATGAGATCGTCATCGGTGGTGGCCTGGTGGGCCGCGTCACCAAGGTGAGCGACGAGTTCATCAGCCTGGAAGTCGCCGACGGCACCGAGGTCAATGTGCAGAAGAACGCCGTCGCGGCGGTGCTGCCCAAGGGCACCATCAAGTCCATCTGATCCTCGACCGCCCGGCCGCGCCGGGCGGTTTCCCCCGCCCGGCATCCGCCATTTCTTGCGTTAGCAACAAGGCAGGGCTTGCATGCTCAACCGTTACCCCCTGTGGAAGTATCTCCTTATACTTCTGGTTCTTCTCGTCGGCCTGATCTACGCCCTTCCCAACCTCTATCCGGAAGACCCCGCCGTCCAGATCAGCAGCGCCCGCAGCGATATCGCCCTCGACGAGCGTCAACTGACCCGCATCGAACGCGCCCTGGACGAGGCCGGCATCGCCGTCAAGGCCAGTGAACAGAGCGGCGATACCACCCTGATCCGCCTGCTGCACGCCGACGATCAGCTGCCCGCCCGAGAGATCATCTCCGGCCTGGTGGACGACGACCAGGTGGTGGCCATCAACCTGGCCGAATCCACCCCCGCCTGGCTCTCCAACCTGGCCGCCTCGCCCATGACCCTGGGCCTGGACCTGCGCGGCGGCGTGCACTTCCTGCTCGAGGTGGACATGGAGGCGGCCCTGACCCAGCGTCTCGAGGTCAACGCCAGCGCCATGCGCGAACTGCTGCGCGACGAGCGCATCCGCTATCGCGGCACCGAGATCGAGGAGCGCACCCTGACCCTGTCGTTTATCGACGAAGAGGATCGCGATACCGCCCGCCGGTTGATCAGCCGCGAGTTTCCCGACTTCGATTACGAGAACCTCGGCAACGGCCGCGGCGCGGCCTTGGCCATGCGCCTCACCGATCAGGCGGTCAACGAGATCCAGGACTACGCCATCAACCAGAACCTGACCACCCTGCGCAACCGGGTGAACGAGCTGGGGGTGGCCGAGCCCATGGTGCAGCGCCAGGGCCCCAACCGCATCGTGGTGGAGCTGCCCGGCGTGCAGGATACCGCCGCCGCCAAGCGGGTGGTGGGCGCCACCGCCAACCTGGAGTTCCGCCTCGAGGCGCGCCCGGACACCCCGGATGCCGAGACCGAGCGCTTCGCCTTCCGCAATGATGAGTCGCGCAGCGCCGATCTGATGCGCGACGTCATCATCACCGGTGACAGCGTCTCCAGCGCCAGCCGCAGCTTCGACGAGAGCGGCCGCCCCCAGGTCAATATCAACCTGGACGGCACCGGCGGCACCCTGATGAACCGCGCCACCCGCACCAATATCGGCCGCAACATGGCGGTGCTCTTTATCGAGCACAAGACCCGCGATCGGGTGGTGATGGAGGACGGCGAAGAGGTGGTGGTCCGCGACCCCTACACCGAGCGCGGCCTGATCAGCCTGGCCACCATCCAGAGCGCGCTGGGCAACAGCTTCCGCATCACCGGCCTCGATTCCCCCACCGAGGCGGCGGAACTGGCCCTGCTGCTGCGCTCCGGCTCCCTGGCGGCGCCGATCTACTTCGTCCAGGAGCGCACCATCGGGCCGAGCCTGGGGCAGGACAACATCGACCGCGGGGTGATGTCGGTGATGATCGGCCTGCTGCTGGTGGTGCTGTTCATGCTGATCCGCTACAAGGTGTTCGGCATCATCGCCAACCTGGCCCTGGCCATCAACCTGATGCTGCTGGTGGCCGCCATGTCGCTGCTGGGCGCCACCCTGACCCTGCCCGGCATCGCCGGTATCGTGCTGACCCTGGGCATGGCGGTGGACGCCAATGTCTTGATCTTCGAGCGGATACGCGAGGAGCTACGCGGCGGCCTGTCGGTGCAGCAGGCGATCCACGCCGGCTATGAGCGTGCCTTCACCTCCATCATCGATGCCAATATCACCACCCTGCTGGTGGCGGTGATCCTGTTCTCCATCGGCACCGGTCCGGTCAAGGGCTTCGCCGTGACCCTGTCACTGGGGATCCTGACCTCGATGTTCACGGCCCTGCTGGTGACCCGCGCCATGGTCAACCTGACCCATGGCGGCAAGCCGCTGAAGACGCTCCGGATCTAAGAGGTGACCATGAAAACCCTAGTCAATCGCCAGTTCGACTTCATGGGCAAGCGCCGGGTCGCCTTCGCGATCTCCGGCGTGATGCTGCTGGTGTCGATCGTCGCGCTGCTGTTCCAGCAGCTCAATCTGGGCCTCGACTTCACCGGCGGCACCCTGGTGGAGGTACGCTACGCCGTGGCCCCGACCCTGGACACGGTGCGCCAGACCCTGGAGGCCGCCGGCTTCCGCGATGTCTCGGTGCAGACCTTCGGCGCCTCCACCGAGGTGCTGATCCGCCTGCAGCAGGCCTTCGATCCCAATGTCGGCGATCAGGTGGTGGCCCTGCTCCGCGAGGGTGGCGTCGGTGTCGACCTGGTACGCGCCGAGTTCGTCGGCGCCCAGGTGGGCGACCAGCTGCGCGACCAGAGCGGCCTGGGCCTGCTGGTGGCACTCGGCATCGTGATGCTCTACGTGGCCTTCCGCTTCCAGTACAAGTTCGCCATCGGCGCCCTGCTGGCGCTGATCCACGACGTCATTATCGTGGTGGGCGCCTTCGCGCTGTTCCAGTGGGAGTTCGACCTGACCGTGCTGGCGGCGCTGCTGGCGGTGATCGGCTACTCGCTGAACGACACCATCGTCGTCTATGACCGCATCCGCGAGACGATCCGCACCTCGCGCATCGACGATATGCCGGCGATCTTCAACGAGGCGATCAACCTGACCCTGTCGCGGACGCTGGCCACCTCCGGCACCACCCTGCTGGTGCTGCTGGCGCTGCTGCTGCTCGGCGGCGACATGATCCACTACTTCTCCATCGCCCTGATCCTGGGCATCGTGGTGGGCACCTTCTCCTCCATCTATGTGTCCGCGGCCCTGCTGCTGGCGGTGAAGCTCAACCGCGAGGACCTGATCCCGGCCAAGAAGGAAGACCCGGAGGCCGAGGAGCTGCCCTGACCGCGGCAAGCAAGGCAGAACCAGAAAACCCCCGCCGGCATCACCGGCGGGGGTTTTTTCTTGGTGCTTGGCGCTTGTGGCTCGGCGCTTAGAAGTGCGGCTTAAGCTGCTGCATCAGCGCCTTGAAGAGCCGCGGGTTGGCGGCCATCAGCTGCCCCTCGGTGGGCACGCTGGGGGCGCCGTCCAGGGAGCCGATCAGCGCCCCGGCTTCCTTGAGCAGCAGGCTGCCGGCCAGCTTGTCCTGCTCCTCGAGGCCCAGCACGAAGACCATATCGGCGCGGCCGGCGGCCAGCTCGGCCATGTCCAGCAGGCCGCTGCCGCTGGCCAGCTGGACTTCCACCTGGGGGCCCAGGCGCTGGGCCAGGGTCAGGTAGGCGGGGAAGTGGCGGGTGCGCTGCCACAGCTCGGGCAGGCCCAGGGCCAGGCGGCTGCCCTCGATGGCGGACGCCTTGGGCACGCGGATACGCTTGCCGTTGTGCTGGGCCCCCCGGCCGCGGCTGGCCAGGTATTCGTCATCGCTGAAGGGGCAGATAACGATCGCATGCTCCGGGCGGCCCTTGTGCAGGCACACCAGGGAGAGCGCGAAACCGCGACCGGCCACGCTGAGGTTGGAGTAGCCGTGGAAGGGTTCGATCTGCCAGTGATAGTCACGCCCCTCGCCCTGTCCCTCGCGGTACGGGGTGTAGCGGCCGGCCACGCCGTGCTCGGGATAGCCCCGGGCGAGCTGGCGGGTGATCAGGGTCTCGGCATTGCGGGCGGTATCTTCCAGCAGCCGGTCGAGGTTGTGTTCTTCGTGGGCGTTTTCGATGCGCTCACGGATACGCAGAAACTGTTCGGCGGCGCTACGGGCAGCGCGCAGGCCGAATTGGACCATCGGATGCATGATCGGGCCTTGAGGAGTCGGTGACTGTTAAAGAACGGACGCATGGCGTCGACAGATAACGGCGCGAATCCTAGCAGATACCCACCGATTGCGCCACGCACACGGCACCTGTCGACATGCTAAACTCTGCCCCCTTGGATTCAGCAGCCCCAGGTATTCCCCATGCTAGAGCGCATCCGTATCGTGCTGATCGGCACCAGCCACCCCGGCAATATCGGCGGCACCGCCCGCGCCATGCACAACATGGGGCTGGCCGACCTGGCCCTGGTGGCGCCACGCTGCGAGGTACTCACCGCCGACAGCGTCTCCCGGGCCTCGGGCGCCGACCACCTGGTGCACAAGGCCCGGGTCGTCGAGACCCTGGAGGCGGCGGTGGCCGACTGCACCCTGGTGGTGGGCGCCAGCGCCCGCTCGCGCACCCTGCCCTGGCCGATGATCAGCCCCCGCCAGTTGGGCGAACGCCTCCCCGAGGAGCTGGCCGCCCCCGAGGCGCGCCTCGCCCTGGTCTTCGGCCGCGAGGACAGCGGCCTCTCCAATGCCGAGCTGCAGCGCTGCCATGCCCATGTGCATATTCCCGCCAACCCGGACTTCAGTTCCCTGAACCTGGCCACCGCGGTCCAGGTGCTGGCCTACGAGTGTCGCCTGGCCTGGCTCGATCAACAGCAGGACGACGACGCCCTGCCGCCCATGGGCATGGCCGAGAGCGCCCCGCCGGCCAGCCATGCCGACCTGGAGCGCTACTTCGAGCACCTGGAGCGCACCCTGATCACCATCGGCTTCCATGATCCGGCCACCCCGCGCCAGCTGATGGCCCGGCTGCGCCGCCTGATGATGCGCGCCCGCCCCGACAGCATGGAGGTGAATATCCTGCGCGGCATCCTCAGCGCCACCGAGAAGCAGGCCGAGGCGGCGCGGCGCCGCGAGGGTTGAAGGCCGTGGTCAGGGCCCCCACTATGAAGGCATAGCTCTACCCACCGGTCGAGGCCGTCTCCGCGTTGCCGCTCCCTCGGGAGTGGCCACCATCGCCACCAAGGATCACCGCATGTTTCAACGCCTGCGAGAAGATATCAACAGCGTGTTCGCCCGCGACCCGGCGGCGCGCAACTTCCTGGAAGTGCTGACCAACTACCCCGGCCTGCATGCCCTGCTGCTGCATCGCCTGGCCCACTGGCTGTGGAACAAGAACCTCAAGTGGCTGGCGCGGACCCTCTCGAGCTTCTCGCGCTGGCTCACCGGCGTGGAGATCCACCCCGGCGCGCGAATCGGCCGGCGCTTCTTTATCGATCACGGCATGGGGGTGGTGATCGGCGAGACCGCCGAGGTCGGCGACGACGTGACCCTCTACCAGGGCGTCACCCTCGGCGGCACCAGCTGGAACAAGGGCAAGCGCCACCCCACCCTGGAGGATGGCGTCATCGTCGGCGCCGGGGCCAAGATCCTCGGCCCCTTCACCGTCGGCGCCGAGGCCAAGGTCGGCTCCAATGCGGTGGTCACCAAGGCGGTGCCCGCCGGCGCCACCGTGGTCGGCATTCCCGGCAAGATCGTCAAGCGTGACGAGCCGGACATGGAAGAGGTGCCCAACTTCGATCCGGAGCGTCGCGAGGCGATCCGCAAGAAGTTCGGCTTCGACGCCTACGGGGTCAGCCAGGACATGCCCGACCCCATGGCCCGCTCCATGCAGGCCATGCTCGACCATATGCATGCGGTGGACGAACGCATCGAGCGGATGTGCTCCACCCTGCGCAAGCTCGACGCCAGCTACCGGGAAGGCAAGCTGCCGGAGCTGCGCGACGAGGACTTCGCCGAGATCCTCGACGACATGGACGGCTGCTGCCCACCGGCGGAGGCCGACCCATCGCCGCGTCAGGCGCGCCCCAACCCGTCCGACGACAAGGCCACCGGCACCGGGGAATAGTTGACCCTCCTGCTGGGGCTTCCCCATAATGGTGGGCCGACAGCCACTCGCGGCGTCGCCATTGGTGCCGCGACCAAGCGTGCCTCCACTATGCGCCTGACCACCAAAGGACGTTATGCGGTCACCGCCATGCTCGACCTGGCGATGAACGCGAGCCGCGAACCCACCAGCCTGGCCGATATCTCGCGCCGCCAGGAGATCTCGCTCTCCTACCTGGAGCAGCTCTTCGCCCGGCTGCGCCGCGCCCAACTGGTCAAGAGCGTGCGCGGCCCCGGCGGCGGCTACCTGCTGGCGATGGCCCCGGAGGCGATCACCGTGGCCCGGGTCATCGATGCGGTGGACGAATCGGTGGATGCGACCCGCTGCCAGGGCCTCTCCGACTGCCAGCAGGGCGATGTCTGCCTCACCCATCACCTGTGGTGCGAGCTCTCCCGACAGATTCATGGCTTCCTGGATGGCATCACCCTGGCCGACCTGATCGCCCGCCAGGAGGTCCAGCGGGTGGCACAACGCCAGCGGCTGCGCCATACCGACGGCACCATCGCCACTTCCACGCCCTGAGTGGCCCCGTTTTCTTCAGCGAGTCCCGATTCAGCCCATGAGCGCCCCCATCTACCTCGATTATGCCGCCACCACCCCGGTCGACCCCCGGGTCGCCGAGGCCATGAGCCGCCACCTGACCCTGGACGGCACCTTCGCCAATCCGGCCTCGCGCAGCCATATGCCGGGCTGGCTGGCGGAACAGGCGGTGGAGGGCGCGCGCCGCCAGGTCGCCGACCTGATCAACGCCGATCCCCGCGAGATCGTCTGGACCAGCGGCGCCACCGAGGCGGACAACCTGGCGCTGATCGGTTTCATGCGCGCCAACCGTGAGCGCGGCCGCCATCTGGTGACCTCGACCATCGAGCACAAGGCCATCGTCGATACCGCCAAGGCCCTGGAGGCCGAGGGCTTCGAGGTGACCTGGCTGAGCCCGGGGACCGACGGCCGCATCACCCCGGAGCAACTCGCCGAGGCGCTGCGTGACGACACCCAACTGGTCTCGCTGATGGCGGTCAACAACGAGCTGGGGGTGATCCATGACCTGGCGGCCCTGGCCGAGGTGACCCACGCCCATGGCGCCGTCTTCCATGTGGACGCCGTCCAGGCCGCCGGCAAGCTGCCCCTGGACGTGGCGGCCCAGGGCATCGACCTGATGTCGCTCTCCGCCCACAAGGTCTATGGTCCCAAGGGCGTCGGTGTCCTCTATGTGAAGCGCAGCCCCGAGATTCGCCTGGAGGCGCTGATCCACGGCGGCGGCCACGAGCGCGGCATGCGCTCCGGCACCCTGGCCACCCACCAGATCGTCGGCATGGGCGAGGCCTTTGCCCTGGCCCAGTCGGAGGGCGAAGCGGACCAGGCTCACATCGCCGCGCTGCGCGAACGCTTCCTGGCCGGCCTCGCCGACCTGGACGGCATCCATGCCAACACCCGCCTGGAGGCCGCCGTCCCCAATATCGTCAACCTGGCCTTCGACGGCGTGGATGGCGAGTCGCTGCTGATGGCCCTGCGCAACCTGGCCATCTCCACCGGCTCCGCCTGCAACTCCGCCAGCGTAGAGCCATCCTATGTATTGCAGGGCATCGGCGTACCCCGGGCCCGGGCCCTGGCGTCGCTACGCTTCAGCTTCGGTCGTTTCACCACCGAGGCCGAGATCGACCAGGCCCTGGCGGAGATCCGCCACGCCCTGACCCGGCTACGCCGCTGACCCCCACTTCCCTTGCAGGAGGCAAGTCCCATGGCGCAACTCTCGATCACTCCCGCCGCCGCCGAACAGATCCACCGCGTCCTCGACGAACGCGGTCAGGGCCTGGGCCTGCGCGTCTCGGTCAAGCCCAGCGGCTGTTCCGGCTACAGCTATGTGCTCGACTTCGCCGACGAGGCCGAGGCCGATGACGTGGCCTTCGAGGCCCATGGCGCCACCGTCTATGTGGCCCCCGAGGCCCTGGAGATGCTCGACGGCAGCGAGGTGGACTACGTCAACGAAGGGCTGAACCGCTTCTTCCGCTTCAATAACCCCAACGTCAAGGACCAGTGCGGCTGCGGCGAAAGCTTTACCGTCTGAACCAAAGACCCAAGCTGCTTCGCTGGAATGGCTAAGGGGCGCTGAGGATAGTCCGGAGCGAAGCGTCTTTTTCAGGGACGAAAAAGTCGAGCGCCCAGGGAGGGGGTCACAGCGTCTTCGCGTAGTGGCTATCCCCAGGATAGCCCCGAGCCTCAACGGAGGCGGCGCGCACAAGGAACTCTACCGGCGCCGATTGTCCCGGCGGTCGATAAGCCGCTATAATGCGCGCCCATTCGGCGCCTTTTCGGCTCGCCCCGCGGCCACCCGCCGCCGAACCACTTGCCCGAGGCGCCGCCGGCTCTTCCCCAGAGCCCGGCGGCGCCTCGTCATCCTGAAGACCCTGTCCATTCCATTACGGAGACACGCCCCATGGCTATCGAACGCACCCTGTCCATCATCAAGCCCGACGCCGTCGCCAAGAACGCCATCGGCGAGATCATCGCCCGCTTCGAGAAGGCCGGCCTCCGGGTCGTCGCCGCCAAGATGCTCAAGCTGGACGACGACAAGGCCGGCGGTTTCTACGCCGAGCACAAGGAGCGCCCCTTCTTCAAGGATCTGGTCGGCTTCATGACCTCCGGCCCGGTGGTCGTGCAAGTGCTGGAAGGCGAAGACGCCATCGCCAAGAACCGTGACCTGATGGGGGCCACCAACCCCAAGGAAGCCGCCCCGGGCACCATCCGCGCCGACTTCGCCGAGACCATCGACGCCAATGCCGTGCATGGCTCCGACTCCGCCGAGTCCGCCGCGCGCGAGATCGCGTACTTCTTCCAGGACAGCGAGATTTGCCCGCGCTGATCCAGGCCCCGGGCGGGAGCGCTGCTCCCGCCTCCCATGCCGTTTTCCCTTCTCCGACTCGCTGATCGCCATGACCACTACCACGCCCCAACGTACCAACCTGCTCGGCATGACCCGCGAGGCGCTGGAAGCCTTCTTCGTATCGCTGGGCGAGAAGAAATTCCGCGCCGCCCAGGTGATGAAGTGGATCCATATCGAAGGCTGCGACGACTTCGAGGCCATGACCAACCTCTCCAAGCCGCTGCGCGCCAAGCTCCATGAGGTGGCCGAGATCCGTGGCCCCGGCGTGGTCTATGAGGGCACCTCCAGCGACGGCACCCGCAAGTGGGTGCTGGAAGTGGAGGACGGCAGCTATGTGGAGACGGTGCTGATTCCCGCCGAGAACGGCAAGCGCCGCACCCTGTGCGTCTCTTCCCAGGTCGGCTGCTCGCTGGATTGCAGCTTCTGCTCCACCGGCAAGCAGGGCTTCCAGCGCAACCTTACCGCCGCCGAGATCATCGGCCAGGTGTGGGTCGCCCAGCGCAGCGTGGGCCCGCGCCGGGATACCGCCAATCGCCCGGTCACCAATGTGGTGATGATGGGCATGGGCGAGCCGCTGCTCAATTACGACAACGTCGTGCCGGCCATGAAGCTGATGCTCGACGACAACGGCTACGGCCTCTCCAAGCGCCGCGTCACCCTCTCCACCTCCGGGGTGGTGCCGATGATCGACCGGCTCGGCGACGAGCTCGACGTGAGCCTGGCCATCTCGCTGCACGCCGCCAACGACGAGCTGCGCAACGAGCTGGTGCCGCTCAACCGCAAGTACAATATTCGTACCCTGCTCGACGCCTGCCAGCGTTACCTGAGCAAGTGCGACGACACCCGCATGGTCACCATCGAGTACACGGTGATCAAGGACGTCAACGACCAGCAGGAACATGCCAGGCAGCTCGCCGAGCTGCTCGAGGAGCTGCCCTGCAAGATCAACCTGATTCCCTTCAACCCCTTCCCCCATTCGGGCTACGAGAAGCCGTCCCGCAACCAGGTGATGCGCTTCCAGCAGTGGCTCTTTGAACTGGGCTATACGGCACCGATCCGCACCACCCGCGGCGACGATATCGATGCCGCCTGCGGCCAGCTGGTGGGACGGGTGAAGGATCGCACCAAGCGCCACGAACGCTATATCCAGTCGATCCAGATCGACGCCGACTGAGCCGTCGGCCACCTTGACTTCAACCGGTCGGGGCGCTTTGATGGTGAGGCTTTTATCAAGGCCTTGGCCCGGTTCTCGGCCGGCGCCTCAACCCCGTCGTCATGCGAGGATTCGATGACCCGTCGCTCCATCCAGACCCGAACCCCACGCCGCCTGGCCCTTCCCCTGCTGCTGGCCACCAGCCTGGGCGTGGCGGGCTGCGCCGGTCAGGCGGTGCAGCAGTCCAGCACCTCCCCCGTCGAGGCCTATACCGAACTGGGGCTGGGCTACCTGGAGCGCAACAACCTGCCGCGGGCCATGGCCGCCCTGGATCACGCCCTGGAGGCGGATCCAGGCGACGGCGAGGCCTTGCAGGCCATGGCCATCGTCTATCAACGCCAGGGCGAGACGCGCCTGGCCGACGAGTTCTTCCAGCGCGCCCTGAGCAACGACCCCGGCTTTACCCGGGCGCGCAACAACTATGCGGCCTTCCTCTATGATCGCGGCCGCACCCGCGAAGCTTGCGAGCAGTTGGAGCAGGCCTCCCGGGATACCCAGTACAATAATCGCGCCCAGCTGTTCGCCAACCTGGGCCAATGTCAGCAGGAGATCGGCGACGTCGCGGCGGCGCGCCAGAGCCTGGAGCGCGCCCAGTCCATCGACGCCCGCGCCCCGCGCAGCTATTACCTGCTGGCCGAACTCGAGTACGCCCAGGGAAATTATTCGCGTGCCTGGGAGCAGCTGCAGGTCTTTATGCGCCTGGCCGGCGCCACCCCCGACAGCCAGCGCCTGGCCAACCAGATCAGCGCCGCCCGGGGCGGCGACACCTCGTCATCGAATCTGCCGCTGCGTCCTCATGGCACCCTCTGACCCCCGACTCTCGATCAAGGATGCTCAGTCATGAGCGACATGCACGCCCCCTCAACCGATGCGGTATCCACCAGCGACTCTCCCGGCACCCTGCTCAAGGCCGAACGGGAGCGACAGGGCCTCTCCCTGGAGCAAGTCGCCGCGGCCATCAACCTGCGCCCGGCGGTGATCGGCGGCCTGGAAGAGGACGACTACGGCGAGGTGCCCGTCTCCGCTTACCGGCGCGGCTACCTGCGCGCCTATGCCCGCTTCCTGGGCATCGACGATGGCCCGGTGATCGCCGCCTACAATGCCCGCCACGGCAGCCAGGAGGCGGAGCGCCCGGTGACCCCGGTGCAGGTCACCAAGCCGCCGTCGCGGCTCGGTGCCTGGCTCTTCAAGCTGGTCACCCTGCTGGTGATCGCCGGCCTGATCGGCCTCACCCTGCTGTGGTGGCAGAGCCGCGGCGGCAACGAGCTGGCCGGGCTCGAGGACGATAGCCCGGTGGCGGTGGATAGCCTGGATGGCACCCCGGCCGGCGAGCCCAGCCGTGACTGGTCCAGCCAGGTGGCCACCGACCAGGGCCCCGAGCCCGAGGCCCCCGCCATCGAGGCGCCCCGCATCGAGGCGACGCCCCCGGAGGTCGCTCCCGAGAGCGACACCACCCCAGCCGATGATGAGGCCAGCGTGGCCGACGAGGCCGATGCCGCGCCCCCCATCGCCGAGGCGGCCGACGAGCCCGCCGACGAGGAAGAGGCCGCCCCGGTCGCCGCGGATCCGCGGCGCCTGGAGCTGACCTTCAACGAACAGTCCTGGACCGAGATCTTCGACGCCGGCAACCAGCGCATCCTGATCGGCCTGCAGGAGCCGGGGCAGACCGCCAGCGTGGAGGGCGAGCCGCCCTTCCGTCTGACCATCGGCAACGCCACCGGCGTCGAGCTGCGCTACCGCGGCGAGTCCATCGATCTCGGTGCCCGCGCCGGCGCCAATAACGTCGCGCGCTTCACCCTGGGAGAATGACCCTTAGTCCTATGCACGCCCAATCTCCGATCATCCGTCGTCAGTCGCGCCAGATTCATGTGGGTCAGGTGCCCGTGGGAGGCGATGCGCCCATCTCGGTGCAGAGCATGACCAACACCAACACCCTGGACGTGGCCGCTACCGTGGACCAGATCCAGCGCCTGGAGGCCGCCGGCGCCGACATCGTGCGGGTCTCGGTGCCCGACATGGACGCCGCCGAGGCCTTCGGCCAGATCAAGCGGCAGGTGGCGGTACCGCTGGTGGCGGATATCCACTTCGATTACAAGATCGCCCTGCGGGTCGCCGAACTCGGCGTCGACTGCCTGCGCATCAACCCCGGCAATATCGGCCGCGAGGATCGCGTGCGCGCCGTGGTCTCCGCGGCCCGGGACAACGGCATCCCGATCCGTATCGGCGTCAATGCCGGCTCGCTGGAGAAGGACCTGCAGAAGAAGTACGGCGAGCCGACCCCGGCGGCGCTGGTGGAGTCCGCCATGCGCCATATCGATCACCTGGATCGCCTCGATTTCCAGGAGTACAAGGTCAGCGTCAAGGCCAGCGACGTCTTTATGGCGGTGGCCGCCTACCGTGACCTAGCGGGGCGCATCGAACAGCCCCTGCACCTGGGGATCACCGAGGCGGGGGGGCTGCGCTCCGGCACCGTCAAGTCTTCCATCGGCCTGGGCCTGCTGCTGATGGACGGCATCGGCGACACCATCCGGGTGTCGCTGGCCGCCGATCCGGTGGAGGAGATCAAGGTCGGCTATGACATGCTCAAGAGCCTGCGCCTGCGCGCCAAGGGCATCAATTTCATCGCCTGCCCCAGCTGCTCGCGGCAGAATTTCGACGTCATCGGCACCATGAATGCCCTGGAGGAGCGCCTCGAGGACATCATGACCCCGCTGGACGTCTCGGTGATCGGCTGCGTGGTCAACGGACCCGGCGAGGCCAAGGAGAGCGATATCGGCCTCACCGGCGGCAGCCCCGCCAACCTCGTCTATATCGATGGCAAGCCGGCCAGCAAGCTGCGCAACGACAACCTGGTCGACGAGCTGGAGGCGCTGATCCGCACCAAGGTGCGCGAGAAGGAAGCCGCCGAAAAGGATACGATCGCCCGCGGCTGAGGGCGCCCCCATCAAGGAGTCAATGTTGAGCAAGAAGATCCAGGCCATCCGTGGCATGAACGACCTGCTGCCGGAGCAGTCCCCGCTGTGGCAGTACTTCGAGGGCAAGGTGCGTGACCTGATGCGGCGCTACGGCTATGCCGAGATCCGCACCCCCATCGTCGAGCAGACCGCCCTGTTTGCGCGCTCCATCGGCGAGGTCACCGACATCGTCGAGAAGGAGATGTACACCTTCGAGGACCGCAACGGCGACAGCCTGACCCTGCGCCCCGAGGGCACGGCGAGCTGCGTGCGTGCCGCCATGGAGCATGGCCTGCTGCATAACCAGACCCAGCGCCTCTGGTACCAGGGCCCGATGTTCCGCCACGAGCGCCCCCAGAAGGGCCGCTACCGCCAGTTCCATCAGGTCGGGGTCGAGACCTTCGGCTTCGAGGGGCCCGACGTGGACGCCGAGCTGATCCTGCTCACCGCCCGGTTGTGGCAGGAACTGGGGCTGATGGAGCACGTCACCCTGGAGCTCAACTCCCTGGGCTCCCTGGAAGCCCGCGCCGCCTATCGTGACACCCTGGTGGCCTACTTCGAGGCGCATCGCGAGCTGCTCGACGAGGACTCCCTGCGTCGCCTGAGCAGCAACCCGCTGCGCATCCTCGACTCCAAGAACCCGGACATGGCGGCCATGCTGGACGCCGCGCCGCGGCTGATGGATCACCTGGATGCCGAGTCCCAGGCGCACTTCGAGGCCTTGACCGCCCTGCTCGATGGTGCCGGCATCGACTATGTGATCAATCCGCGCCTGGTGCGCGGCCTGGATTACTACTCGCGTACCGTCTTCGAGTGGACCACCAGGGCACTCGGCAGCCAGGGCACCGTCTGTGCCGGCGGCCGCTACGACGGCCTGGTGGAGCAGCTGGGCGGCAAGCCGACCCCGGCGGTGGGCTTCGCCATGGGCATCGAGCGCCTGATCCTGCTGCTCGAGACCCTGGAACTGATGCCCGCCGAGGCCCAGCCGGGCCTCGACCTCTACCTGCTGGGCATGGGCGAGGCCGCCTCCCACGCCGCCCTGCTGCTCGGCGAGGAACTGCGTAGCGCCCTGCCCCGGCTGCGCCTGCAGGCGCACTGCGGCGGCGGCAGCTTCAAGAGCCAGATCAAGAAGGCCGACAAGAGCGGGGCGCGCCTGGCCCTGCTGCTCGGCGAGGACGAGCTGGCCGAAGGCCGTGTGACCGTCAAGTTCCTGCGCGAGGAGCGCGACCAGCAGAGCCTGGACCGGGATAGCCTGGCCCAGGCCCTGCCGGAACTGCTCGCCCCCTGACCCGCGACATATCGATCGACAAGGAGACCGCCCGTGGCGGAGCTGAGAACCGAAGAAGAGCAGGTAGAAGCCCTCAAGCGCTGGTGGAAGGACAACGGCATGGCGCTGGTGGCCGGCGTGGTGCTGGCCGCCGCCGGCCTGCTCGGCTGGAATGCCTGGCAGGGCTACCAGGCCAACCAGGCGGAGGCCGCTTCCCTGCGCTATCAGCAGCTGATCGGCCTGGCCTCCCAGTCGACTCTCGACGAGGCCGGCCTGGCCGAGGCCCAGCGCCTGGTGGACGAGATCACCGATAACCATGGCCGCACCCTCTACGCCGACCTGTCGCGGCTGATCGAGGCGCGCCTGGCGGTGGAGGCCGGCGATCGGGTCGCCGCCCGTGCCGTGCTCGGCGACCTGGTGCAGGGCAGCGATGATGCCTATGTGGGCGACCTGGCGCGGCTGCGCCTGGCCCGCCTGCAACTGGCCGATGACGAGCCCCAGGCCGCCCTGGAGACCCTGGGTAGTGAGCTGGGCGAGTCCCTGGCCGCCCAGCGCGCCGAACTGCGCGGCGATGCCCAGTTGGCCCTGGGCGAGGTGGACGAGGCCCGCCGCGCCTACCGCGATGCCTTGAGCCTGGCCGAGCGCCATGGCCAGGCCCTCTATGGCGTCCAGCTCAAGCTGGATGACCTCGGTCAGGAAGGAGCCGACCAATGAAACCGACCCTGGTGATCGCCTGCGCCGCCCTGGCGCTGCTGGCCGGCTGTGCCAGCAAGAGTGAACCGCAGTACCCGCCCAAGGCCCTGGAGGCCTTCGAGGCCAGCAGCGAGCTGCGCGCCGACTGGAGCCGCGGCATCGGCGACGGCCTGGGCCGTGCCAGCTACCCGATCAGCCCGGCCCGCGACGGCGATACCCTGTTCGCCGCCGATGCCGAGGGTCGCCTGATGGCCATCGACGCCAATAGCGGCGACGTCGAGTGGCGCCAGGACCTGGGGGAGGCCATCTCCAGCGGCATCACCGCCGTGGCCGGGCAACTCTACCTGGGCACCCGCAACGGCGAGGTACTGGCCCTGCGCCAGGCCGACGGCAGCGTCGAGTGGCGCGCCCGGGTGCCCAGCGAGGTGCTGGCCGCCCCCCAACCCAACCAGCAGCTGCTGGTGGTGCAGAGCGTCGACGGTAGCGTCACCGCCCTGGATCGCGCCAGCGGCGCCGAGCGCTGGGTCTACGCCGCCAACGAGCCGGCCCTGACCCTGCGCGGCACCGGCACCCCCCAGGTGATCGAACCGGTCACCTTCGCCGGTTTCGCCAACGGCCGCCTGGTGACCCTCGACAACCGCAGCGGCCAGCCGCTGTGGGACCTGCGGGTCGCCGTGCCCCAGGGCCGCAGCGAGATCGCCCGCCTGGTCGACCTGGACGGTCAGCCGCTGCTGACCCCGGACGGTCGCCTCTACGTGACCAGCTATAATGGCCGCCTGGTGGCCCTGGAGGCCACCACCGGCGAGGTGATGTGGGAACGCGACCACTCCAGCTACCTGACCCCGCTGCTGGTGGGCGACTTCCTGTTCACCGTCAACGAGGCCGGCCATGTGCTCGCCCTGGACGCCCTCAACGGCCAGCCGATCTGGCGCAACGAGGACCTGGAGGGGCGCTGGCTCACCGCCCCGGCCTTCGCCGACGGCAAGCTGGTGTTCGGTGACTTCGAGGGTTACCTGCACCTGCTGGAGGCCCGCGACGGCGAGCTGGCCGGCCGTACCCGCATCAACCGTTCCGGCATCATGCTGCGCCCCCTCACCGAGGGCCGCCAGATCCATGTGCTGGCCAACGACGGGCGACTCGAAGCCCTGACCATTCGCGAGACACCATGACCCCTGTAATTGCCCTGGTCGGCCGCCCCAATGTGGGCAAATCGACCCTCTTCAACCGGCTGACCCGCTCGCGGGACGCGCTGGTGGCCGACTTCCCCGGCCTGACCCGCGACCGCAAGTACGGTAACGGACGCCTCGGCGACAAGCCGTTCACGGTGATCGACACCGGCGGCATCAGCGGCGACGAGGAAGGCATCGATGCGGCCATGGCCGAGCAGTCCCTGGCCGCCATCGACGAGGCCGATATCGTGCTCTTCCTGGTGGATGCCCGGGCCGGCCTCAACGTGGCCGACGAGGCCATCGCCAACCACCTGCGCGTCAACCAGAAGAAGACCTGGCTGGTGGTCAACAAGACCGATGGCCTGGAGGAGCACTCGGCCATGGCCGACTTCTGGCAGCTGGGCCTGGGCGGTGATCCCTGGCCCATCGCCGCCGCCCATGGCCGCAACGTCAGCCGGCTGATCGAGGAGGTGCTCTCGCCCTTCCCGGAGCAGCCCGAGGAAGAGGCGGTGCCGGAGCGGGACGACGGCATCCGCATCGGCGTCATCGGCCGCCCCAATGTGGGCAAGTCGACCCTGGTCAACCGCCTGCTCGGCGAGGAGCGGGTGGTGGTCTTCGACGAGGCGGGCACCACCCGCGACGCCATCGAGATCCCCTTCGAGCGCCGCGGCCGGCCCTATGTGCTGGTGGATACCGCCGGTATCCGGCGCCGCAAGAACGTCCGCGAGATCGCCGAGAAGTTCTCCATCATCAAGACCCTGGAGGCGATCAAGGAGTGTCATGTGGCGGTCATGGTGCTGGACGCCCGCTCGGGCCTGGTCGAGCAGGACCTGCACCTGCTCGACTATGTGCTCTCCAGCGGCCGCGCCCTGGTGCTGGCGGTCAACAAGTGGGATGGCCTGGAGAGCGAGCAGAAGGACAAGATGCGCGCCGAGATCAAGCGCCGCCTGGGCTTCGCCGACTACGCCGACCTGCACTTTATCTCGGCCCTGCACGGCACCGGGGTGGGCGACCTCTACCCCTCCATCGAGCGGGCCTTCGCCTCCTCCACCACCCGCTGGTCCACCAATCGCCTGACCACCATCCTCCAGGACGCGGTCGGCGAGCACCAGCCGCCGCTGGTGCGCGGGCGGCGCATCAAGCTGCGCATGGCCCACCAGGGCGGCGCCAACCCGCCGATCATCGTGGTCCATGGCAACCAGACCGCGTCGCTGCCGGAGGCCTACAAGCGCTACCTGACCAACACCTTCCGCAAGGTGCTCAAGGTGCGCGGCACGCCGATCCGCTTCGAGTTCCGCTCCGGCCATAACCCCTATGACGCCGATGCCGGCGCCAGCGACCGGGAGAAGGCCAAGAAGCGCGAACTGGGTCGCACCAAGGAGGCGCGCAAGAGTCGCCGCTGAGCGCGAGCGCGCCCTTGCTTCACCGCCGCCCGGTGGCATCCTGGATGCCCCGGGCGGCGGCGTTTCCGGCCCCATGCCAAGACGGCATTGGACGCCACCGTCCCCGGACCCTTAAATGCGTCGATTGCCGCTTCGGAGGTCACCATGTTCTCGCTTCGCTTTCTCGCCCGCCGCTGGCGCCTGCTGGCGCCGCTGTGTCTCTCCACCCTGCTGGTGGGCTGCCTGGCCCTGCCCCAGACCGGCCTCTTCGCCTTCCGCCTGGCCATTACCTCCCTCGGCGTGGAGGAGGTGCAGATCGGTCCCTACCGGGTCCAGGCAGGCCTGGACACCAGCGATATCTCCCGCCTGATCGCCTCCAGCCTGGGCATGGGCAGCCTGCCGGTGCAGGCCACCCTGGCCATGGGCCTGGCCCTGCCCGCCGGCATGCCGGCGGTGGAGATGGCGGGCTTCCGCTGGGCCCTGGAGATGCCCGGCATAGCGCCGCTGAGCGGCAACTACCGGGACAGCGTCAGCCTCAGTGGTGGCGGCGAGGCGAGCCAGTTGCGCCTGCCCATCGGCTTCGACCTGCTGGCCGGCGACTCGCGGCTGGCACCCATGGTCGAGCTGGCCACCCAACTCGCCAGCCAGGGGGAGCTGCCCGCCGGCAGCGAGCTGGCGATCACCCCGGGAGACCTGCGCGGCCTGGGCATGACCCTGCCGGCGGGGCTCTGGACGCCCACCCTGCGCTTCGCGGTGGGCGAGGATGGCGAGTTGACTCCCCGGGCGCCCCAGGGCTAAAGGCTAGGCCTGAGCCAGGCGTCGGCCGCCGACCCACTGGTTGGCGAACTGCCAGGCGGCGCGGCCACTACGCCCGCCGCGCAGGGTAGCGTAGCGAATCGCCGCGGCCCGGGCCTCGCCGTTCCAGTCGCCGGCCTCGCCCAGCCGGGTCACCCAGTGGCGGCAGGTCTCCAGGTAGGTGTCCTGGTTGAAGGGGTGGAAGCCGAGCCATAGGCCGAAGCGGTCGGAGAGCGAGATCTTCTCTTCCACCGCATCGCCATGGTGCAGCTCCTCCCCCACCAGGTGGCTAGCCTCGTTGTCGCTCATCGACTCCGGCAGCAGGTGGCGACGGTTGGAGGTGGCATAGAGCAGCACGTTCTCCGGCGGCCCGGTGAGGGCGCCGTCCAGCACGCTCTTCAGTGCCTTGTAGGCGTCGTCGTGGCCCTCGAAGGAGAGATCGTCGCAGTAGACCACGAAGCGCCGCGGCTCCCGGCGCAACTGCTCGACCAGCAGCGGCAGGCCCGCCAGATCATGGCGGTCCACCTGAACCAGCCTCAGCCCCTCGCCGGCCAGGGAGTTGAGCAGGGCACGAATCAGCGACGACTTGCCGCTGCCCCGGGAGCCCCACAGCAGGGCATGGTTGGCCGGCAGGCCCCGCAGGAAGGCACGGGTGTTGTCCACCAGGGCCAGCTTCTGGCGCTCGATCCCCAGCAGGTCGTCCAGGCCCAGGGCATCCCGGGGCGGCACCGGCAGCAGTTGCCCCCCCAGGGCGTGGCGCTGCCATAGCGCCGCCACGTCGTGCGCCCAATCCACCGCCTGGGGGGCCGGCGGCAGCCAGGGCTCGACCCGTGCCAGCAGCGCCAGCAGCCGCTGGCTCAATTCCTCATTCATTGCTCCACTCCTGTGGTTGACCTGGGATGACATCGGGGTATCTTGTGGCGAACCTCCGCCTCTCGTCCAGGGTCTCACCCATGACGCCGGCATCGTGGAAACGCCGGGGCGGCCCATGACACGATGAGGAAGAAGACGATGGGATGGACTCGCTACCTGGCCGTTGGTGCGCTCTGCCTCGGGCTGACCGCCTGCGCCACCTCCCCCACCGGGCGCCAGCAGTTTACCCTCTACTCGGATGAGCAACTGGACCAGATGGGCCAGCAGGCCTTCGACCAGTACCAGTCGGACCTGCCCCTGGCCGGCGGCGCCACCCAGCGCTACGCCGAGTGCGTGGCCGGGGCCCTGGTCGCCGCCCTGCCGGAACGGGAGCGCCAGCAGCGCTGGCAGATCCGCGTCTTCGACGAGGCGTCGGTGAACGCCTTCGCCCTGCCCGGCGGCTATATGGGCGTGCACACCGGCCTGCTCGATGTGGCCACCGATCAGCATCAGCTGGCCGCGGTGGTGGGCCACGAGATCGGTCATGTGCTGGCCCGGCATGCCAACGAACGGGCCTCGACCCAGTCCATGACCCAGTTGGGCCTGTCGGTGCTGCAGAGCTCCGCCGGTATCGAGAGCGAGCAGGTGCTGGGCCTGATGGGCGCCGGCGCCCAGTACGGCATCCTGCTGCCCTTCTCGCGCCGTCACGAGGGCGAGGCGGATATCATCGGCCTGGGGCTGATGGCGGACGCCGGCTTCGATCCCCGCGCCAGCCTCACCCTGTGGGAGAATATGCGTACCGCCTCCGGCGGCCAGCCACCCGCCTGGCTCTCCACCCACCCCAGCCATGGCCAGCGCATGGCGGCCCTCCAGGCGGAAATGGGCAACGCCCTGGCCCGCTACGAGCGGGCCCGCCAGGCCGGCCGCACCCCCAACTGCCAAGCCCCCCGCTGACCCCTACGGAACCTCCATGCTACGACTCGGACTGCTACTGTTGATCTTCCCCTCCCTGGCCCTGATGGGCGTCTATTTCTGGGAGCTCGGCCAGGTGCGCGAGTGCACCTTCGGCGGGGGCCACTGGGACTATCTGGAGGGGGTGTGTCGGGAGATGCCCCAGCCCTTCGCCTCCCTGCTGCAACGCCACCCGCTGCTGGTCAACGGCGGCATGCTGCTGTCGGTGCTGGGGGTGGGGCTATGTATGGTGGGGCTCTATACCAAGCGCCGCTGAAGGTGGGCGCCAAAACGCCGAGGGCCGGTCAACTGACCGGCCCTCGGCGTTTTTCAGGCAGGCGATAGCGATTCAGAGCGAGCGCCGCAGCTCGTCCAATACCGGGGCGGTGTCGGGGCGCTTGCCGCGCCACTGGAAGAAGGCCTCGGCGGCCTGCTCCACCAGCATGCCCAGGCCGTCGAGGGGGCGGGCGCCCCGCTCGCTGGCCCAGCGCAGGAAGACGCTGGGCTCGGCGCCATACATCATGTCGTAGGCGGTGGCGCCCTCGGCGAAGAGGTCGTCGGGCAACGGCGGCAGCGCCCCCCCCAGGCTGGCGCTGGTGCCGTTGATCACCAGCTCGAAAGGCCCCGCGACGGCCTCGAAGCCGCCACCGCGGATCGGGCCCAGGTCGGCGAAGTCGCGGGCCAGGGCCTCGGCCTTGGCGGCGGTGCGATTGGCCACTTCGAGGCTCGCCGGCGCCTCGGCCAGCAACGGCTCGAGTACCCCGCGCACCGCGCCGCCGGCCCCCAGCACCAGGATGCGGGCCCCGGCCAGGGTGATGCCATGGCGCTTGAGGTCACGTACCAGGCCGATGCCATCGGTGGTATCGCCATAGGTCTCGCCATTCTTGCCCAGCACCAGGGTATTCACCGCCCCGGCCCGCCGCGCCCGGCGGCTCAGGGTATCGCAGAGGCGGTGGGCCTGCTCCTTGAAGGGCACGGTGACATTGGCGCCGCGGCCGCCGGCGGCCACGAAGCCGCGCCAGGCGCCGGGGAAGTCATCCAGGGGCGCCTCGATGGCGGTGTAGTCGATCGCCTCGCCGCACTGGGTGGCGAAGGCGGCATGGATGGCCGGCGACCGGGAGTGGCCGATGGGATGGCCGAAGACGCAGTAGCGATCGCTCATGCTTGCTTCTCCTCGGCGCCTGGCGCCTCGTCCAGCCACTCCCGGGGGCGCAGATAGTCCCGGTAGAGCGCCGCTTCCGGGCTGCCGGGTTCCGGCTCCCAGCCGTAGTCCCAGCGCGCCAGCGGCGGCATGGACATCAGGATCGACTCGGTACGCCCGCCGCTCTGCAGGCCGAAGAGGGTGCCCCGGTCCCAGACCAGGTTGAACTCCACATAGCGTCCCCGGCGATAGAGCTGGAAGTCACGCTCCCGCTCGCCCCAGGGGGTCTCCCGGCGGCGCTGGGCGATGGGCAGGTAGGCCTCGAGGAAGGCATCGCCCACGGCGCGCTGGAAGGCGAAGCTCTTGTCGAAGCCCCAGGCATTGAGGTCGTCGAAGAAGAGCCCGCCCACGCCGCGGGTCTCGCCGCGGTGCTTGAGGAAGAAGTAGTCGTCGCACCAGGCCTTGTAGCGGGGATAGACGTCGTCGCCGAAGGGGGCGCAGGCGTCCCGGGCCACCCGGTGCCAGTGCAGCACGTCCTCATGCACCGGATAGTAGGGAGTCAGGTCGAAGCCGCCGCCGAACCACCACACCGGCGCCTCGCCCTCCTTCTCGGCGATAAAGAAGCGCACATTGCCATGGCTGGTGGGCACATGAGGATTCTCGGGGTGCAGCACCCAGGAGACCCCCACCGCATGGAAACCCCGCCCGGCGAGCTCCGGACGCGCCGCCGTGGCCGATGGCGGCAGTTGGGTGCCATGCACATGGGAGAAGTTGACGCCGCCCTTCTCGAACAGGGCGCCATTCTCGATCACCCGGGAGCGCCCGCCGCCGCCCTCGGCGCGGGTCCAGGCATCCTCACGGAACTCGGCCCGGCCATCCTCCTCGGCCAGGCCCTGACACAGGCGATCCTGCAGTTCCCGCAGGTAGGTCTTGACGGCATCGAGATAGGCGTGAGCCACGGGGCCTCCGGTCGATGATGGGCCGGGCGCCAGTGCCCGGCCTCGATGCATTGAGGTGACGAGAGCGATCAGCCGCGCAGCACGCGCCCGCTGACCAGGTCGCGAATGGTGCTGGGTTGGTCGAGCCCGCCCAGGGGGCCCTCCACCACCGCCGCCAGGGATTCGCCGAAGTAGTCGCGGACCTGCCCGGCACTCAGGGCGGGCGGCTCACCGGCGGGATTGGCGGAGGTGGAGACGATGGGACCACCGAAGGCGGCACATAGCTCGGCGACCAGGGGGTGATCACTGACCCGCAGCGCCACGCTGCGGTGGCCGCCCCGCACCAGGGGGTGCGAGCGCCCGTTATCCGGCACCAGCCAGGTATTGGGGCCGGGCCAACTGGCCACCAGGGGCGCATGCAGGGCCGGGTCGAGGCCCTGCAGCCAGGGGCCGAACTGGGCGATATCGCCGGCGATCAGGATCATGCCCTTGGCCGGATCCCGCGCCTTGAGACGCAGCAGGGCGGTCAGCGCCTGCTCGTTATCCGGATCACAGCCGAGCCCCCAGACCGCCTCGGTGGGGTAGGCGATCACGCCGCCGCTGCGCAGCGCCGCCACTCCCTGGGCCAGAGATTCACTGGAAAGACGCGCATCACCCATGGCGACCTCATCGCTCTCGCTGAAAAGGCAAAGTCTACCATGGCCCGCGCCTTACGGCAGGCGGATCCAGCCCCCGGAAGCCGCGGTCACGCGCCCCTCCAGTTCCAGGCCCAACAGGCGCCGCTGGCACTCCGCCACCGATAGCCCGGTCAGCGCCACCAGGGCATCCAGGGGCGTGGGCACCTCGCTGAGCAGGGTCAGCAGCGGCTCCTCGGCGGGCGCCGCCGACTCGTCCGGGGGAGGCGGCGCGGCCAGGGCGCCTTCCCAGTGCCCCAGCTCTTCCAGCAGTTCCTCGGGGTGGGTCACCAGGGTGGCCCCCTGACGCAACAGCTGCAGACAGCCCCGGGCCTGGGCATTGTGCAGCGAGCCGGGCAGCACGAAGAGGTCACGCCCCTGCTCCAGGGCCAGGCGGGCGCTGACCAGGGAGCCGCTGCGCTCGGCGGCCTCCACCACCAGCACGCCCCGGGAGAGGCCGGTAATGATGCGGTTGCGACGCGGAAAGTAGCCGGGATGGGGGCAGGTGCCGGGGGGATGCTCCGAGAGCAGCAGGCCGGCGTGGCGCAGGCGTTCATAGAGAGCGCCGTGCTGGCGAGGGTAGATCACATCGATACCCGAGCCCAGCACCGCCAGGCTGGTGCCCCCGGCCTCCAGGGCCGCCGTCTGGGCCCGTCCATCGATGCCCAGCGCCATGCCGCTGACCACGCACCAGCCGCGCTCGGCCATGGCCCGCGCGAAGTGGGCCGCGTTATGCAATCCATCCCGGGTCGGTCGACGGGACCCCACCATGGCCAGGCGGGGTGGGCCCAGGGCCGAGAGGTCGCCCCTGGCCCAGAGCAGCGGGGGCGGATCGGGCAACTCATCGAGCAGCGCCGGCCAGGCCTCGTGATCGGGGTACAACAGGTGGTGATCCGGGGCCGCCGCCTCCCAGGCCACCAGGGCCTCCAGCTCGGCCTGGAAGGGACTGCGGGCGGGATGCTCGAGCCACAGGCGCAGGGCCTGACGGGCCCGCCCCGGCAGCAGCGCCAACCAGCCCTCGGGCCAGGCCGGCGCCTGGGCCCGCAGGCGGGCCAGTTGCAGGGCGCCCATGCCCGGCAGCCGGCCCAGCAACCACCACTCCCTGGCGGTCATCATCGGCGTGACGTCCTGTCAGGGCGCGCCGGCCAGCAGCTCGCTGCGGTCGGGATGGTAGACCCGATCCCCCACCGCCAGGGTGCGGGTGGCTTGCATCACCAGGGCATAGCTGACCTTCTCGAAGGTCCGGAACACCATCACCAGGCCGGCCTCCTCGCCGGGCAACTGGAGCAGCTCGTTGGTAGTGGGGTCGGTGACCAGCTCGCCCTGCTGCTCGACCCGCAACACATGGCCCGCCTGGATGCCGTCGCGACGCCCCAGGTCCAGGGCCACCACCTGCAGGCGGCCGATGAAACGCACCCCGCCGGGCACCGCCAGGATATGCCCGCTGATGGCGCTGTCCGGGGCCCGGGGCAGGAACTGGCCGGCCCACTCCCGCTCCTCCACCGGCAGGATCAGGTCGCCATTGCGCACCTCGAAATTGGACTCGGTGATCTCCAGACGGCTGATATCACCGTCGCGGCGCAACCAGAGGGCGCGCCCCACGCTGATCAACTCGATACCCAGCAACTCGCCGCTCTCGAGGTCCTGGTAGCGATCCCCCAGGCGATAGATACCCAGGCGCCCCTCGCTGGGCAAGTCGCCACGCACATAGATGGCATCACCGGCGCCGCTGACCAGGCGTTGGTCGTCGCCACCCACCACATAGGCCAGGTTGTCGAGGCGCTCGGCATCGTCCACCACCCGATGGCGGCGCAGGAAGTTCTCCACCACCTCCAGGGGCAGGGGCGCGATCGCCTCCCGATGGGGCACCCGACGCACCTCCGGCGAGAGTCGCACCACCCCCTGGCCGCGCTCCATGCGCAGGCAGGGCCGACCGTTGCAGTCCTCGAGGTAGATGATGTCACCGGGATAGATCAGGTGGGGGTTGCGAATCTGCGGGTTGACCTGCCAGATCTCCGGCCACTGCCAGGGATGGCGCAGGAAGCGCCCCGAGATATCCCACAGGGTATCGCCACGCACCACCGTATAGCGCTCCGGGGCATCGGCCCGGAGCCCGGCATAACTCAGGGCCTGCGCCTGAGCCGAGGCGCTCCCCAACATCACCAGGGTCAGGGCGATCAGCGCCCCGGCCCACCGAACTCTCGATAGTCGTTTCATCCCTTGGCACCCCCAGCGCTGCCGGCCCCGATGGGCACCGGCCCGGTTGATTCCCCGCCTTATCATGTAGCGTTTCGTAAATCAGTGTAATCCCCGCGGCCCGCCCCCGCCTCCCGGGATCCACGATAGTGGCTGACTATTGTGCCTATGGCGGGTCACGAGGTTCCGTTGCCGTCGCCGTCCCTCTACAATATGGAAAGAAACCCGCCCCCCCGCACAATGATGATTTCAACGCCATGGCCAAGTTACCCATCCTCGAATTCCCCGACGAGCGTCTGCGCACCAAGGCGGCCCCGGTCGACACCGTCGATGATGCCGTTCGCCGGCTGGTCGATGACATGTTCGAGACCATGTACGCCGCCCGCGGCATCGGCCTGGCGGCGACCCAGGTGGACGAGCACCATCGCGTCATCGTGATGGACGTCAGCGACGACCAGAGCCAGCCCCTGGTGTTGATCAACCCCGAGTACACCCCCATCGGCGAGGAGCGCCAGCCGATGCAGGAGGGCTGCCTCTCGGTGCCCGAATACTATGCCGAGGTGTCCCGGGCCCTGAGGGTCCATCTCAAGGCCCTGGATCGCGACGGCCAGCCCTATGAGCTGGAGGCCGACGGCCTGCTGGCCCACTGCATCCAGCACGAGCATGACCACCTCGAGGGCGTGCTCTTCGTCGACTACCTCTCGCCGCTGAAGCGCGAGCGGGTGATGAAGAAGATGCAGAAGCGCCATAAGCTGCTGCAGGAGGCCTAAGCCTCCCCACGCTCTTACAGGTTACGTCTTTCTCGAACACCCCCAAGCCAGGGGCGCTGGAGGCAGGTCAGAGCAAGGGTCATTTGCCAGGGGTGAGGAGCACGGCTCCGAACGGGCTGGCCAGGGATGGCCAGCACCGGCCCTGCGAGCGAAGCAGGATGCGAGTGCGAAGTAGGGCAAGTGTAGCGCCCAGGGAGGGGTTTACAGCGCCTTGCGAAGGCCTGCCTCCAGATTAGCCCCGGTCGAGTCGCTTCAGAGCTGCAATAGTCTGGAGTGCTATACCGGCCTTCGTCGTTGGGGGCCGCCTTGCGCTATCATGTCGCCTACCCTGTCAGAACCGACGACCCAGCAAGGCCATCCTGCATGACTCGACCCCTTCGCGTGATCTTCGCCGGCACCCCGGACTTCGCCGCCTCCAGCCTCCAGGCGCTGCTCGACAGTCCCCACCGGGTCATCGCCGTCTATACCCAGCCCGATCGTCCCGCCGGCCGCGGCCGCAAGCTGACCCCCAGCCCGGTCAAGGCCCTCGCCCAGCAGCACGAGCTGCCGGTCTACCAGCCCCAGAGCCTGAAGTCCGCCGAGGCCCAGGCCGAGCTGGCGGCGCTCGAGGCGGATATCATGGTGGTGGTGGCCTATGGCCTGCTGCTGCCCCAGGCGGTGCTGGATATCCCGCCCCTGGGCTGCCTCAATGTGCACGCCTCCCTGCTGCCCCGCTGGCGCGGCGCCGCCCCTATCCAACGCGCCATCGAGGCCGGCGACGCCGAGAGCGGGGTGACCATCATGCAGATGGACGCCGGCCTGGATACCGGTCCCATGCTGCTGACCCGCAGCACCCCCATCACCGACACCACCACCGGCGGCGAGCTCCACGACCGCCTGGCGGCGCTGGGTGGCGAGGCGATCGTCGAGGCCCTGGATCGGCTCGCCGCCGACGGTCTGACGGCCACTCCCCAGCCGGAGGCCGGCATCACCTATGCCGCCAAGCTCTCCAAGGCGGAGGCGGAGCTCGACTTCCGCCGCCCCGCCGCCGAGCTGGCCGCCCGGGTGCGCGCCTTCAACCCCTGGCCGGTGACCTGGACCCGCCTCGACGGCGCGCCGCTGCGGGTCTGGCTGGCGGCCCCCGGCGAGCGAGACGCCGCGGACCCGGAGGCGGGTCCCGGCACCCTGCTCCCTGCGGGGCGGGACGCCCTGCGTATCGCCTGCGGCGCCGATGGCCGGGAGGTATTGATGGTGAGTCGCGCCCAGTTGCCCGGCGGCAAGCCGCTGGCCGCCCGGGAGCTGCTCAATGCCGGCCAGGCCCGCTTCACTCCGGGCAGCCGTCTGGGTGAGACCCCCACGGAGGCGCCCCGATGAACGATCGTCGTCCCCCCAATGGCCAGGAGGTGCGCGCCGCCGCGGCGCGCAATCTGGTGCCGGTGATCACCGCCAAGGGCTCCCTGGCGAACCTCGACGAGGGCCAGGTGGGCAGTCGCGACCGGGGCCTGCTGCGCGAGCTCTGCTATGGGGTTTGCCGCACCCAGCCGCGCCTGGAGGCCCTGGCGTCACGGCTGCTCAAGCACCCCTTCAAGCGCCGCGATGCCGATATCCAGGCCCTGCTGCTGGTGGGCATCTACCAGTTGCTGTATCTGCGCGTGCCGGCCCACGCCGCCGTGGGCGAAACCTCCGGGGCCGCCCGCCTGCTCGGCAAGGAGTGGGCCACCCGGGTGCTCAACGGCTGCCTGCGCCGCCTGCAGCGGGAGGCACCCAGCCTGCAGGCCGAGGTGGACAAGGATCCCTGCGTGGCCCTGATGCACCCGGCCTGGCTGCTCAAGGCCCTGCGCCAGGCCTGGCCCGATGACTGGCGCGCCATCGCCATGGCCAACAATGCCCCCGGGCCCATGACCCTGCGTATCAACCGCCGTTACGGCGACCGGGAGGCCTATCTGGCGCGCCTCTATGAGGCGCATCAGCCGGCCCGTCTCTGCCTGCACTCCCCGGATGGCCTGACCCTGGAGGCACCCTGCGATGTCTACCAGTTGCCCGGCTTCGCCGAGGGCCATGTCAGCGTCCAGGACGAGGCCGCCCAGCTCGCCGCCGAGCTGCTGGGGCCGGTGCTGGCGCCGCGGCCCGGCGCCCGGGTGCTGGACGCCTGCTGCGCCCCCGGCGGCAAGACCGCCCACCTGCTGGAGGTCTTCGACCTGGCCCTGACCGGCATCGACAGCGACGCCAAGCGACTCTCCCGGGTCGAGTCGACCCTGGAACGCCTCAAGCTGGATGCCACCCTGCGGCATGCCGATGCCGCCGAGGACGACTGGTGGGATGGCACCCCCTTCGATGCCATCCTGCTGGATGCGCCCTGCTCCGGTAGCGGCGTGATCCGCCGCCACCCGGATATCAAGGCCCTGCGCCGCCCCGACGACATTCCCCAACTGGCCCGGCTCCAGGCCCGGCTGCTGGATACCCTGTGGGCCAAGCTGGCCCCCGGTGGCACCCTGCTCTATGCCACCTGTTCGGTGCTCCCCGAGGAGAATGCCGACCAGATCCAGGCCTTCCTGGCTCGCACCCCGAATGTCGAGGTCACCACCCCCACCGATGTGGCCTGGGGGCGTCCCGCCGGCGCCGGCCGCCAGCTGTTGCCCGAGGAGGAGAGCCACGACGGTTTCTTCTATGCCCGGCTACGCAAGGCCATGGCCGTCGCCTGATGCCTCCCGGAGAAGAGCCGCAGAGCCACGACGGCTTCTTCTATGCTCGGCGATACAAGGGCTACGCAAAGCCGTGGCCTGACGGCCCCGGTGAAGAAGTCGCTGCCCGAAGCGGGGAGCCACGACGGCTTCTTCTATGCTCGGCGACACAAGGGCAAGGCCTCCGCCACGCCCCTCGGTGAAGAATCAGCGTTTACCGACCCCCGCCGCCTTCCCCCCTATACTGCCAGGAGCCCCCGCCGTCAGGCGGGGCCCTTTCCATCGGCACGGGAGGCACCATGACCCACGTCTACAAGCATATCGAGCTCACCGGCTCCTCCACCGAAGGCATCGAGGACGCCATCCAACAGGCCCTGAGCCGGGCCCACCGCACCCTCCACGACATGCGCTGGTTCGAGGTGACCGACACCCGGGGGCATATCGAACATGGCAAGGTCGGCCACTGGCAGGTCACCATCAAGGTGGGTTTCACCCTGGAAGAGTGACCCCCGTTGTCCGGTGGTTTATGCTAGCCGGCGCCTTTCGGGCCGCCACCGTCTCCCCCCTCGAGTCGGCGGCGGTTCGGATCATCAGCGGACGGAATCCCTGTCATGAAGATCATCATTCTCGGCGCCGGCCAGGTCGGCGGTACCCTGGCCGAACACCTGGCCCATGAGGAGAACGACATCACGGTGGTGGACACCGACGGCGAGCGGCTGCGCGAGCTGCACAACCGCCTGGACATCCGCACCGTCAGCGGCCCCGCCTCCTACCCCATGGTGCTGCGCCAGGCCGGCTGCGAGGATGCCGACATGCTGATCGCGGTGACCAGCCAGGACGAGGTCAACATGATCGCCTGCCAGGTCGCCCATACCCTGTTCCGTACCCCCACCAAGATCGCCCGGGTCCGCGCCACCGCCTACCTGACCCGCAAGGGCCTGTTCGCCCACGAGGCGGTGCCCATCGACGTGCTGATCAGCCCCGAGCAGGTGGTCACCGACCATATCCGCCGCCTGATCGAGTACCCGGGCGCCCTGCAGGTGCTGGAGTTCGCCGGCGGCCAGGTGCAGCTGGTGGCGGTGGAGGCCTTCTATGGCGGGCCCCTGGTGGGCCAGGACCTGGGCTTCCTGCGCCGCCATATGCCCAGCGTGGATACCCGGGTGGCGGCCATCTACCGCCGCAACCGGCCGATCATCCCGCGCGGCGACACCGTGATCGAGGCCGACGACGAGGTGTTCTTTATCGCCGCCCGCCGCGATATCCGCGCGGTGATGAGCGAGCTGCGCCGGGTCGAGCGGGACTTCCGCCGGGTGGTGATCGCCGGCGGCGGCAATATCGGCGAGCGCCTCGCCGAGATGCTCGAGCATAGCCACCAGGTGAAGATCATCGAGCACAGCCTGGAGCGCTGCACCACCCTCTCCGAGCGCCTCGACCGTACCGTGGTGCTCCACGGCAGCGCCACCAGCAAGCGCCTGCTGCTGGAGGAGAACATCGAGGACTGCGATATCTTCTGCGCCCTGACCAACGACGACGAGGTCAATATCATGTCGTCGATGCTGGCCAAGCGCCTGGGCGCCCGGCGGGTGCTGACGCTGATCAACAACGCCGCCTACGTGGACCTGGTGCAGGGCGGCGAGATCGATATCGCCATCTCCCCCCAGCAGGCCACCATCGGCAGCCTGCTGACCCATGTGCGGCGCGGCGATATCGTCAATGTCCACTCCCTGCGCCGCGGCGCCGCCGAGGCCATCGAGGCGATCGCCCACGGCGATGCCCGCTCCTCCCGGGTGGTCGGCCGCGCCATCGGCGACATTGACCTGCCGAGCGGCACCACCATCGGCGCCATCGTGCGCGGCAAGGAGGTGCTGATCGCCCACGACGACGTGGTGGTGGAGTCCGGCGACCACGTGATCCTGTTCGTGATCGACAAGCGCCGCATCCGCGACGTGGAGCGCCTCTTCCAGGTCGGGCTGACCTTCTTCTGATGAACCGGGTGGTTTCCCTAAGGACAGCGGCACCATGAGTCTACGCATGATCCTGCGCATCCTGGGGCTGCTGCTGATGCAGTTCAGCCTGACCATGGTGCCCCCGATCCTCATCTCGCTGCTGTTCCTCGATGGGGTCTGGAGTGCCTTCGCCATCGCCCTGGGCATCACCGCGGCCACCGGCGCCCTGATCTTCTGGCCCAACCGCCATGCCCGCAAGGAGCTGCGCACCCGGGACGGCTTCCTGATCGCCGCGCTGTTCTGGACGGTGCTGGCCAGCTTCGGCGCCCTGCCGCTGATGCTCGACGGCGTGCATGCCCTGTCGGTGACCGATGCCTTCTTCGAGTCCTTCTCCGGCCTGACCACCACCGGCGCCACCGTGATCACCGGCATCGATAGCCTGCCCGAGTCGGTGCGCTATTACCGCCAGCAGCTGCAGTGGCTGGGCGGCATGGGGATCGTGGTGCTGGCGGTGGCCATCCTGCCGACCCTGGGCGTCGGCGGCATGGCCCTCTACCGCACCGAGATCCCGGGCCCCCTGAAGGACTCCAAGCTCACCCCGCGGATCACCGAGACCGCCAAGGCACTGTGGTATATCTACGCCTCCCTGACCCTGACCTGTATCCTCGCCTACTGGGCGGCGGGCATGCACTGGTTCGATGCCCTGGGGCATGGCTTCTCCACCGTGGCCCTGGGCGGCTTCTCCACCTACGATGCCAGCATCGGGCATTTCGACAGCGCCGCCATCGAGCTGATCTGCGTGGGCTTCATGATCGTCTCGGCGATGAGTTTCAGCCTGCACTTCGTCGCCTGGCGGGAGAAGCGCCTGAGTCACTACCTGCGCGACCCGGAGGCGAACTTCCTGCTGCTCTTCCTGGGCGGCCTGGCCCTGGTCACGGTGGGCGCCCTCTGGGCCACCGCCACCTACGACGATAGCCTGGGGCTGCGCCACGGCCTCTTCCAGGTGGTCTCGGTGGCCACCACCGCCGGCTTCGGCGTCGCCGACTTCTCCGCCTGGCCCGGGGCCCTGCCCTTCCTGCTGTTTATGGCCGCCTTCGTGGGCGGCTGCTCCGGCTCCACCGGCGGCGGCATGAAGGTAATCCGCATCATCCTGATCCTCAAGCAGGGCATGCGCGAGATCATGCGCCTGATCCATCCCAATGCGGTGATCGCGGTCAAGGTGGGCAAGCATAGCGTGCCGGACGGCATCGCCCAGGCGGTATGGGGCTTCTTCTCGGTCTATGTGATGCTGTTCTTCCTGATGCTGGTGGGGGTGATGGCCACCGGCGTCGATCAGGTCACCGCCTGGTCCACCGTGGCCTCGGCCCTGAACAACCTGGGCCCGGCCCTGGGCGAGGCCTCATCCCACTACGGCGACCTGCCCGACCTGGCCAAATGGATCCTGGTCATGGCCATGCTGCTGGGGCGCCTGGAAATCTTTACCGTGCTGGTGCTCTTTACCGCGGCCTTCTGGCGGCGCTGAATCTCCCAAGGTGGGATTGCCGCTAGGGTGGTAGGAGCCAAGGGTTTGCGCCCACTACCCGGCTTTATGGATAATCGCCCCATCACTCCCAGATTCCGAGCCTCCATGACCGACTCCCAGGACATCACCGCCGCCGAGCCCTCCCAAGCGGGAGCCGTGACGGCGGGACCGCGCCAGGTGCTGCAGGTGGGCGAGACCCGCTATACCTTGCTGGGCACCGCCCATGTCTCCGCCCAGAGCGCGGCCGAGGTGCGCCAGTTGATTCGCTCCGGCGACTTCGATGCGGTGGCCATCGAGCTCTGCCCCTCCCGTCACCATAGCCTGGTGGAGCCGGATGCCATGGCCGACCAGGACCTCTTCCAGGTGTTTCGCCAGAGCAAGGCGGGCATGGTGGCCGCCAGCCTGGCGCTGGGCGCCTTCCAGCAGCGCCTCGCCGAGCAGTCCGGCATCGAGCCCGGTGCCGAGATGCGCGCCGCCCTGGAGGAGAGCGAGGCGGCGAAGCTGCCCCTGCTACTGATCGACCGGGACGTGGGCATCACCCTCAAGCGTATCTACACCAATGTGCCCTGGTGGCAGCGCATGGGGCTGATCAGTGGCCTGCTGGGCAGCGTCATCTCCCGCCAGGAGGTCTCGGCGGCGGAGATCGAGCGACTCAAGGAGGGCGACGTCCTGGAGTCCACCTTCAGCGAATTCGCCGAGCAGTCAGAGGCCCTCTATACCCCGCTGATCCGCGAACGGGACCGCTACATGGCCCTGCGCCTGGCGGAGGAGAATCCCGGTCGCTACCGGCATGTGCTGGTGGTGATCGGCGCCGGCCACCTCAAGGGCCTCGGCGAGCACCTCTCGGCACCGCTGCCCCAGGCCCCCGGCGTGGAGCGCGAGGCCCTGGAGCATACCCCGCCCCGCTCGAAGCTCTGGAAGCGGCTGCCCTGGATCATCACCGCCCTGGTGCTGACCGGCTTCGCCATCGGCTTCTCCCGGGATACCGGCCTGGGCCTGCAGCTGGTGGGCGAGTGGTTCCTGATCAACGGCGTGCTCTCGGCGCTGGGCACCGCCATCGCCCTGGGCCACCCGGTCACCATCGCCGCGACCTTTTTCGCCGCCCCGCTGACCTCGCTCAACCCCACCATCGGCGCCGGCTTCGTGGCCGCCGGGGTGGAGCTGGCCATGCGCAAGCCCAAGGTGCGCGATTTCGCCACCCTGCGCCACGACGTGGCCAGCGTGAAGGGGTGGTGGCGCAACCGGGTCTCGCGCACCCTGCTGGTATTCATGCTGGCCACCATCGGCTCCGCCGCGGGGACCTGGGTGGCGGGGCTGAGGATCGCCGGGGCGCTATTCGGCAGCGGCGCCTAGGGGAACATTGATTTATTACTGCGCTCGATATCTTGGCCGCCGGCGGTGCTCGAAATCCTCACCTAGTACCGCATAGGCTCCGGTTTCTGTGCTCCGGCGGCGGCCAACCTCTCTTCGCTCGCTACATAAATCAACAGTCCCCTTCTGATTTACCGCGGCGTACCAGCAGCCGGTTCATGGCCGGCGTCGGCGTTTCGAGTTTCTCGAAGCCACGGCTGGCGGCATAACTGTCGTTGAAGACCTGGAAGTAGTCGTCGAGGGTGTCCGCGGCGTTACCGTCGCCGCCTAGGCGAAGCAGCTCGGCGGCCACCTCGGCGGTGCACAGATGGGCCTCGGAGGCGGGCTTGCGCAGCCGGTAGCGGGTCAGGCGCTCGGTGCGCAGCGGCAGCACCGGCAGCGCCTCCAGGTAGGGGCTCTTGCGGAAGATACGCCGCGCCTGGCGCCAGGTGCCGTCGAGAATCACATAGACAGGAATCCGCGCCTCGGCCCTGGCCGCCGCCACCGCCTCCATGCCCACCACCCGGTGGGCATAGTCGGGCTGGTCATCGGGGAAGATCACGAAGGGGGCGTAGCGCTCGTCCGCCAGCAGCGCCAGCAGGCGCTCGTCCGGGGCGGTGCGATACCAGGTGAAGACCTCGGTGCTGCCCAGCACGTCGCGGATCAGGCGCCCGGTATTGGTGGGCTTGTGATGCTCCAGGGGATGGGTGATAAGCCAGACCCGGGCCACGCTCTCGGCCTCGACCCGGTAGGGGCAGAGGCAGTTGAGGACCGGCAGGTTGCAGCCCGCGCAGCGCTCCACGAAACTGCCCCGAGCCTTGAACTCCCGGCGCGGCGGGCGCGAATGGCCGGTGGCGGGATCGCGCGACTCGGGCTCGGGGGAAGGGGCGTGCTGCGACATGCGGGTCCACCTGGAGGGAAGGGGCCGGCATTTTAACACCGGGCCCGGCCCGGATCATCTGGCGGTCACCGCCTCCGGCATCCATGGCCGCCCTTCCGGCGTCCAATGCCTGACCCACGCCCCCGTACAGAACCCAGCCTACCCGGCTCCCGCGTCGAGGACGAGTCGCGCTACCGGGCCGCCGTTACCGCGTCGCCATCACTCATCGGACGGCGCTTCCAGTAGCCGGCCAATAGCGAGCCTGAGACGTTGTGCCACACCGAGAACAGCGCCCCGGGCAGCGCCGCGGTGGCGGTGAAGAACTGGTTGGCCAGGGCCACCGCCAGACCGGAGTTCTGCATGCCGACCTCGATGGCCACGGTACGCGCGGTGCGCTCATCGAAGCCGCACAGCCGCCCGATCCAGTAGCCGCCGGCCAGCCCCAGCCCATTGTGGGCGATCACCGCCAGTGCCACCAGCGGCCCCAGGGTCGCCAGGCGGCCGGCATTGAGTGCCACCACGATGGCGATGATCACCACGATGGCGGCCATCGCCAGCGTCGCCAGGGCCGACTCGATGCGGGAAATCTGCGTGCCCAGGAAGTGGTGCACCACCACGCCGGCAGCGATGGGGGCGAGTACCAGTTGGGCGATACTGCCCAGCATGCCCCACACTGGCACTTCCACTGCCTGGCCGACCAGCAGCCAGGCGATCAATGGGGTCAGGATCACCGAGGCCAGGGTCGAGACCAGGGTCATCGATACCGACAGCGCCACCCGGCCCCCCGCCAGCCAGGTCATGACGTTGGAGGCCGTGCCTCCGGCGGTGGCCCCCACCAGCACCATTCCCGTCGTCAATTCCGCCCCGAGTCCCAGCGACACAGAGACGAGCAATGCCACCAGGGGCATGATCAGGAACTGTAGAACCACGCCCACCACCACCGGCAATGGAGCGCGCACCACGCCAAGGAAGTCGCCCTTGGACAGGGTCAGCCCCATGCAGAACATGATCAGTGCCAGCAGCAGCTGTATCTGCCCGGCGAGACCGGTGAACAGGCTCGGCTGCAACATGGCGACGAGAGCGAAGAGGATCGCCCACACGGGAAACAGGCGGTTCAAGCGTTCGAAGATCGACATGAGGTGTCCTTACTGGGTCGTGAGTGTCCGCTGATGCAATTTTGAAGCCGAGGAAAGCGTATTTATGGTTCTTGTGACGGGCTCGCCGCGTTTGAGAAATAGCGCTTTCGAGCCGACGGCCGACGGCCGACGGCCGACGCCATTATGCCCCAACACTTGCGCAGGGAAAGCGCCAGGCCCGGTAGGTACTCAGAACGTATCAAGCACGAGCCGTGCCTAAGCTTCCCCCAGCAACGTCTCCGGCATCCAGAGTCGTCCTTCTCGCTGCCAGTGCCGGACCAGGGCCGGCACGCCCTGGCCGGCGGGCCGGCTGAGTCGCACCACGCCGGGGGGCGCCAGCTGGTGGGCCTCGGGATCCACCAGGATCGCCTCGGCGTCCAGCGGCGCCTGGTGCAGCAGGGAGGCCGCCGGCATCACCGCAAGGGACGTGCCCACCACCAGCAGCAGGTCCGCCTCGGCGACGATCTCCTGGGCCTCGACATAGCGGGGCACCGGCTCGCCGAACCACACCACATCGGGGCGCAACTGGCTGCCCAGGTCGCAGAGATCGCCCAAGCGAATGCCACCGCGACGCAGCGGATAGCGCATGGTCGGGTTGGCGGTGGAGCGGGCCTGGAGGATCTCCCCGTGCAGATGCAGGACATGGCGGGAACCGGCCCGCTCGTGGAGGTCGTCGATATTCTGGGTGACGATGCTGACCCGGAAGCCCCGCTTCTCCAGGGCCGCCAGGGCCTTGTGGGCGGCATTGGGGCGCGCCCGGCGCACTTGGTCGCGGCGGGCATCGTAGAAGCGCAGCACCCGCTCGGGGTCCCGGGCCCAGGCCTCGGGGGTGGCCACCGCCTCCACCGGGTGATTCTCCCAGAGGCCGTCGCTGGCACGAAAGGTGGCGATACCGCTCTCGGCGCTGATACCGGCGCCGCTCAGCACCACCAGATGGGGGGACTCGCTCATGATGACTCGTCAGTGGATCGGGGCAGCCGCTTCGACGAAGCGCTGCTTGTCGCGATAGGGGGTGACGTCGATCACCTTGCCCGCGCGTATCGCCCGCTGCAGCCCTTGCCAGTAGTCGGGGTCGAAGAGCTGCGGATGCAATTCGGTGAAAAGCGCGCGCAGGTCGGGGTTGGCGATCATGAAAGGGCCGAACTCCTCCGGGAAGATATCATCGGGTCCCACCGAGAACCAGGGCTCCGCGGAGAGGCCCTGCCCCGAGGCATGGGCGCGGGGAAGATGGCGAAAGTGACACTCGATGAGGTAGCAGATCTCGTCGTAGTCGTAGAAGACCACCCGCCCATGGCGGGTCACCCCGAAGTTCTTCAGCAGCATATCGCCGGGGAAGATATTGGCCGCCGCCAGCTGCTTGATGGCATTGCCGTAGTCGTTGAGCACGGCGCGGGTCTCCGTCGCGTCGCACTGCTCCAGGTAGAGGTTCAGTGGGGTCATCATCCGCTCGACATAGCAGTGTTTGATGATCACCTTGTCGTCGCGCAGCGAGACAGTGGAGGGGGCCACCTCCAGCAGGTGGTCGAGGCACTCGGGGTCGAAGTGGTCGCGGCGGGCGATAAAGTTGGAGAACTCCTGGGTATCCGCCATGCGCCCCACCCGGTCATGGCACTTGACCAGCTGGTACTTGTCGCGAACGGCCTGATGGGTCACCTCCTTGGCCGGGTCGAAGCGATCCTTGATGATCTTGAAGACGGTGCGGTAGGAGGGCAGCACGAAGACCGCCATCACCATGCCGCGCACCCCGGGGGCGATGATGAACTGGTCCTCGCGCCTGGCCACCTGGCGGTTGAGGCCGCGGAAGAACTCGGTCTTGCCGTGCTTGTAGAAGCCGATGGCGGAGTAGAGCTCCCCCTCCGGCTTGTCCGGCATCAGCTCCTGGAGGAAGTCGACGCACTCGCCGGGCACCTGGGTATCCACCTGGAAATAGGCCCGGGTGAAGGAGAAGATGATCGAGACCTCCTCCGGCTCGATCAGCACCGTATCCAGGTGCAGTCCCTCGCTGGCCCCCGCCTCTTCGCCATAGCCCTCGCCGTGGCGGATCGGCAGCGCCAGGGGCAGTTGCTCGCCGCCGCCGCGCAGCCGCCCCACCAGGTAGGCCCCCTTGTTGCGATAGAAGACACTCTCGAGCAGCTCCATTTCGGTATCCGCGGCGTCGCGCAGCGCCGCGGGCAGATGGCCGGTGAGGAAGTCGGCGCCCAGGCGGCTGTCCCGTTCGAGATCATCGAAGGGGGTCTCCAGGCGGGCCTCCCCCAGGGCCCAGTGCAGGGCACCGACCCAGTCGCCCTCGACCCGCCGGGTGCGGGTCAGGCAGATGCCCGAATGCCGGGGAGCGCTATCCCGGGAGCTATAGACGAACATCCAGTCGTCGCGAATATGGCGGTGGTGAAAGACCGAGCAGAACAGGGAGTTGAAGAAGGTCTCGGCGAGCTCATAGTCGAGGCGCTGATCGATCAGCTCGGCATAGTGAGCCTTGGCCTCCCGCCAGCACTCGCAGTGGGTCAGCACCTCGGCCTGGAAGGTACGCCGCAGCCGCCCCAGGGTCGCCGCCACCTTGTCGTCATAGAGGTTGATGCGCGCCGCCGAGGCCTGCTGGGCCTCCCGCCAGGCGGCGTCCCGGAAACGCCGGCTCGCGTCCCGGGTGATGGCCCGGAAACGGGTGCGGTATTCGTCGAAGCCGTGGAGGATGGTGGCGGCGAGGCGATAGGCGGCGGAGAGTCTCATGGCGGGCTCCAGAGGCGACAGCCTCCTAGCCTGGCGGAATCCTCTGGTCACGGCGAGACGACCAAGGTGGAGGCTCCTGTAAAACCACGACACCCATCGTGACAGGGCGGCGCCCAGCGGCGACAATAGGTCCCTTTTCGCCGATGTTCAGGTCTTGCAAGCAGTGCCCATAAGCCATCCTCCCGACGACACGCCCATCGCCATCCTCTACCGGGACGCGCACCTGGTGGCGGTGCACAAGCCGAGCGGGCTCCTGGTCCATCGCAGCCCCCTGGCTCGGGGCGAGACCCGCTTTTTGGTGCAGCAGCTGCGCGACCAGTTGGGGCAGCGGGTCTATCCGGTGCATCGCCTGGATCGCCCCACCTCCGGGGTAATGCTCTTCGCCCTGGATTCGCGCACCGCCGCCGAGCTCAATGCCGCCTTTACCGAGCAGCGGGTGAGCAAGCGCTACCTGGCGGTGGTGCGCGGCGTCGGCCCCGAAGCGGCACGCCTCGACTATCCCCTGCGGGAGGAGGATGGCCCCCGTCCCAAGGCCGAGATGCCGGCCCAGGCGGCACTGACCGAGGTGCGTCGCCTGGATAGCGTGGAGCTGCCGGTGGCGGTGGATCGCTACCCCCAGAGCCGCTATTCGCTGATGGAGGCGCGCCCCCATAGCGGGCGCCGCCACCAGATCCGCCGGCATCTCTCCCGGCGCGGCTACCCGATCATCGGCGATGCCAAGCATGGTAAGGGGGTACACAACCGCTTCTTCGCCGAGCGACTGGACTGCCCCCGGCTGCTGCTGGCGGCGGTGACGCTGAGCGTCGAGCATCCCCGTCAGGGCCGCTGGCTGACCGTGACGGCACCCCTGGATGCCGGCATGACGGCGCTCTTCGAGCGCTTCGGCTGGGCCGGCCACCTGCCCGGCGGCGGCTTCACCTGGCACGACATGCCCCCGGAGGCCTCGCCCCAGCCCCAGGCAGAATCCGAGTACGGTGATGCATAACGACAACACTTTTCGAGCGCTTCGGCTGGGCCGGTCTTACCTGCCCGTGCCCGGCGGCGGCGTCGCCTGGCACGACATGCCCCCGGAGGCCTCGCCCCGGCCCCAGACAGAATCCGAGTACGGTGATGCATAACGACGATTACGACCTGCGCTTCGGCGGCATCCGCCGCCTCTATGGCCGCCGCGCCAGCGACGCCTTCCGCCGCGCCCATGTGGTGGTGGTGGGCGTGGGTGGCGTGGGCAGTTGGACGGTGGAGGCCCTGGCCCGGGCCGGCATCGGCAAGCTGACCCTGATCGACCTGGACGACGTCTGCGTCTCCAACGTCAATCGCCAGCTCCACGCCCTGGACGGCACCATCGGCCGCCCCAAGGTCGAGGTGCTGGCCGAGCGCTGCCGGGCCATCGCCCCGCAAATGACGGTGGTGGCCGACAGCGCCTTCGTCACGCCGTCGAACCTCGCCGAGCGCCTGCCCGCCGATGCCGATCATGTGGTGGACGCCATCGACAGCGTGATCGCCAAGGCGGCGCTGATCGGTTGGTGCCGGCGGCGCAAGCTGCCGATCACCGTGACCGGTGCCGCCGGCGGTCAGACCGACCCCACCCGCATCCGGGTGGCGGACCTGGCGCGCACCCAGCACGACCCCCTGCTCGCCAAGGTGCGCTCGCGGCTGCGCCGGGACTACGGCTTCTCGCGCAATCCCAAGCGACGCTTCGACGTGGAGTGCGTCTACTCCGAAGAGCAACTGGTCTATCCCGGCGGCGATGGCGAGGTGTGCCTGCAGAAGCCCGGCGCCGGCAATGCCACCCGCCTCGACTGCGCCGAGGGCTTCGGTGCCGCCACCTTCGTCACCGGTAGCTTCGGCTTCGCCGCCGCCGCCCGGGTGATGGCGCGACTCGCCCGCCGCGCCCAGCGCGAGGCGGAGCAGCCCCCCACCCGCGAACCCCAGGAAGCGACCCATGAACAGTGATGATATTCCGGTCCCCGGTATCTACCGCCACTACAAGGGGCCTCTTTATGAAGTAATGGGCCTGGCCCGGCATAGCGAGACCGAGGAGCCTCTGGCGGTCTATCGCGCGCTCTACGGGGAGTACGGCCTCTGGGTCCGACCGCTGGCGATGTTTACCGAAAGTGTGGTGAAAGACGGCAAGAAACAACCGCGCTTTGCATTGGAAAAGGCCTTTCGCCACGGCTAATCCCTGCCTCTGACCCGCGCGACCTACCGCACTCTCTATCCGATGGGGAGTACGGCCTCTGGGTCCGGCCGCTGGCGATGTTTACCGAGAACGTGGTGGTCGACGGCAAGGCGCAGCCGCACTTTGCGCTGGAGAAGGCCTTTCGCCACGGCTAACGGGATCGAGGCACCGCCCGATCCATCGCACTCTCTATATGACGGCGGCAAAGGCTCCGCAGCAAAACGCCCGGTGCCAACGGCACCGGGCGTCGCGATCGCACACGGGACAATCAGTCGGCGGCGTGCATCTGCTTCTGCAGGTAGTTCTCGAGCCCCACCTTGTCGATCAGGCCCAGCTCGGTCTCCAGGTGATCGATATGCTCCTCTTCCTCGTCGAGGATATGCCGGAAGAGGTCGCGGCTCACATAGTCCTTGACCTTCTCGCAGTGGGTGATGGCTTCGATCAGGTCCTTGCGGGCCTTGTGCTCCAGCTTGAGGTCGCACTCGAGCATCTCGCGGGTGTTCTCGCCGACCAGCAGCTTGCCATAGTCCTGCAGGTTGGGCAGCCCCTCCAGGAAGAGGATACGCTCGATCAGGGTATCGGCGTGCTTCATCTCCTCGATGGACTCCTCGTATTCCCACTTGGCCAGGGCCTTGAGCCCCCAGTCCTTGTACATCTTGGCATGCAGGTAGTACTGGTTGATGGCCACCAGCTCATTGCCGAGCACGGTATTGAGGTAGCCGATGACCTTGGCGTCGCCTTTCATGGGAATCTCCTCGATTTTTCTGGGTGCCAGGCACGACGCAACGCACCTTCGGCAGGGGACACCGAAAGTATGCGACAGAAATCAAGAATTTTCCAACAATAACAGGAAGTTACGATGCCTTCTCAGGCGCGGGAAATTGCCGATGGCGAGAGAAAATAGGAATGCGTTAGGTTCGTGAATGTCACTCAGACCGCGTAGGCGAGGTCCTGGGCGGCCATCGCCATCTCCTCGGAGATCGCCTCGCGCATGATGCCCTTGCCGGTGCCGGCGCACTTGCCGCACTGGGTGGCACAACCGGTGCGCTCACGCACTTCACGCCAGCTGCGTGCGCCCTCTTCCACGGCGTCGCGGATGGCTCGGTCATTCACCCCTTTGCACAGGCAGACATACATGCTGGTGTCCTCGCGATTCATTACGAGAACAAATGTAAACGATTCGCAGAGACTATGACAACCCCCTTGCGAATCATTAGCAGTTACTTCTTTGGTAGTACCACCACCCGGGTGCCCGAGGCGATATCCGACCAGCTGCGCTTCTCGGCATCGAAGAGGATCCACCAGTAGCCGAGCCCCAGGGCGGCCCAGGAGGCCAGGCCGGCCAGGAAGCGCAGCAACGCCTGGGTCAGGGTGATGCTGATTCCCTCCGGGGTCTGGATGCGCAGCCGCCAGGCCTGCATGCCCAGGGTCATGCCGCCACGCATCCAGGAGAAGGCGAAGAAGGCAAAGCTGGCCACGAACAGCAGGCTGTGGAAGAACGGCGTCTCGTTGGCCTCGCCGCCGTTGAGGGCCACGGCGACAAACCCCAGCACCACCCAGAGGGCGATCACCACCAGGGTATCGTAGAGCATGGCGCCCAGGCGGCGCCCCAGCCCCGCGGGCCAGGTGCGATCCAGGTCGGGGAAACGTCGTCGTTGCATGCGATCCTCGCTCAATGCGTTCGATAAAGCGCCCGGCGCCGGGTCAGCCCGAGCGGCGCAGCAGATAGAGCCCCAGGCCGGCGCACAGCAGGGTCGGCCCCAGCACCGCCCAGGCCGGCGAGAAGCCGAACAGCATGGACGCCGGCGCCAGCAGGTCCTGCAGGTACTTGAAGCCGAGGCCGGTGATCACTCCGTAGAAGACCCGGGTGCCGGCGGCCACGCTGCGCAGCGGCCCAAACACGAAGGAAGCCGCCACCAGCACCAGGGAGGCCAGGGTCAGCGGCAGCAACAGCTTCTGCCAGAAATAGAGCAGCGGCCGGGTGGCCTGGAGCCCCTGGGCCTGCTGGAAGCGGGCATAGGCCCACAGCTCGCTGGGCGCCTGACTCTCCACGTCCCGCAGCAGGCGATGCAGCTGCTCGGGGGTAAAACGGGTCTCCCAGGCCAGGGCATCGTGGTGGGCCACCCGGGTGCGTTCGTCCTCGAAACGGGTCACCGCCGCCTCTTCCAGGCGCCAGGCCTCGCCGTCCCAGACCGCCCGGGCCGCCTGGGTGGCGCTGCGCAGGGTCTCTCCCTCGAAGGCGTAGCGGGTCAGGTCGATCACGGTATCGTCGGCGCGGATGGCCCCGAAGCGGTAGAAGGTATCACCCTCCCGCTGCCAGCCGCCGCTCTGTGAGAGCAAGGCCCCCTCCCCCTGCATCTTCTCCAGCCGCCAGGCGGTGGCGAACTGTTCGCTGCGCGGGCTGACGAATTCGGCGATGCTCAGCAGCAGCAACACGATCAGCAGCACGGGTTTCATCACCCCCCAGAGGATCCGGGTCAGGGAGCGTCCCGCCGCCCGCATCACGGTCAGCTCGTTGCTGGAGGCCATGCCCCCCAGGCCGATCAGGGCGCCGATCAGCACCGCCACCGGCGCATACTGGTAGAGTCGCCAGGGCAGGCGCATCAGCAGATAGAGCAGCACCTGGAAGGTGCCATAGTCGCCCTGGACATCGCCCAGGTCATTGATATAGGTGATCACCAGGTCCAGGCCCAGCAGCACCACCTGGACCACGACGATGGCGGCCACCACGTTGCGGGCGATATAGCGGTCGAGACGATCGGCCAGCATCAACGCATCCCCCGTCGCTGGGCCTGCCACAGCAGGCCGAGGCCGATCAGCAGGTAGCCCAGGTGAATCGGCCACATGCCGATGACCACCGGCCAGGCGCCCCGGGCGATGCCGTCCTGGGCCGCCAGCAGCAGACTCAGGTAGCTGATATGCAGGAAGATCGCCGGGAGCAGCTTGGCGAAGCGCCCCTGGCGGGGGTTGACCCGGGACAGCGGCATGGCCATCAGCACCAGCACGAAGACCATCGGCGGCAGCGACAGCCGCCACTGCAGTTGGGCACGGGCCTCGGGATCGGCGTCGTCGAGCAGCGCCGCCGTGGTAGCATACTCGGGGCTCTCCAGCTCATGGCGCTCGACGCCGGTGGCCAGGCGTACCGCATAGGTCGCGAAGCCCAGGGCTTCCGCCTCGTGGCGGCCCGGCTCGATGCTGTAGCGGCGACCGTCCGCCAGTACCAGGAAACGGCTGCCGGTCTCCGGGTCCACGGTCTGGTAGCCACTCTCGGCGCGGGTCACCACGCTCTCCGGGGTACCGTCCCCACGTCGTTGGCGTTCGCTGATAAAGACCCCGCGCATCTCCTGACCATCCTCGCTGAAGGTCTCGGCATAGGCGGTACGGCCACCGCCGAAGGCCTGGAAGCGCCCCGGCGCCAGGGAGGTGAAGTCGAGGCGACTGCGCTGCTCGTCCAGGCTGATGGCGGTCTGCAGGGCCCCCGCCGGGGTCAGCCACAGGCTGCACAAGCCCACCAGCACCGCCACCAGGGTCGCCGGCACCAGGCTCACCTGGAGCAGCCGCACGGGGCTGATGCCACAGGCCACCAGAACGGTGATCTCGCTGTTGAGGTAGAGCTGCCCATAGGCCAGCAGCACGCCCAGGAAGAAGGCCAGGGGCAGGATCAGCTCCAGGAAGCCGGGCAAGTGGAGCAGCATCAGGTTGCCGAGGATGGCGACCGGGATCTCGCCCTCCGCCGCATCGGTGAAGTAGCGGATAAAACGACTGCCCATGATCACCAACAGCAGGACCCCGGCCACGGCGGCCATGGTCTGCAGGATCTCGCGGGTCAGGTAACGAAATAGGATCAAGAGGGTCTCCGCATCGATTGCCGTGGCGTCCTTGTCACCCCATGCATTGCGGCCACGCATTGCGTACACTGGGGGTTCGGCCGCGGCGGCCTGCCGTGCCGGCATTATCCAGAATCCCCCTTCGCTTGTCTTGTGGAGACGCCATGGAATTCCCTGTTCAGACGGCCAATCCGGCCAAGGCCGAGACGGCCTGTCTCGTGGTTCCGGTGATCAAGGACGCCGACCTGCTGCCCGCCGCCGCCAAGCTCGACGATGCCAGCGAGCGGTTGATCGGCCAGCTGATCGAGCGCGGCGACTTCTCGGCCGACCTGGGCAAGGTGCTGCTGGTTCCCTTCGCGCCCGGCCTGAATGCCGAGCGCCTGCTGCTGGTGGGCCTGGGCGAGGCCGCCAAATGCAACGAGGCCGCCCTGCGCAAGGCCCTGGATGCCGCCTTCGCCCAGCTCGCCGCCCTGCCGGTGGACGACGCCGCCGTGGCCTTCACCGACGTACCGGTGGCCGATCGCGACAGCCACTGGAAGGCCCGCATGACCGCCGAGGCGGCCCTGCGCGCCGGCTACCGCTTCAGTGACTTCAAGTCCAAGCCGGCCCCGGCACCGCGCCTCGAGCGCGTCACCCTGCTGGTCAGCGAGGCCGATGACGCCGCGGCCGCCACCGAAGGCGCACGCATCGGCGCCGCCATCGGCGAGGGCATCAATTTGACCCGCCAGCTGGGCAACCTGCCGGGCAATATCTGCACCCCCAGCTACCTGGCCGAGCAGGCCGAGCAACTGGCCGCCGCCTCCGGCGGCGCCCTGACCACCGAGATCCTCGACGAGGCCGCCCTGGAAACCCTGGGCGCCCATAGCCTGCTCTCGGTGGGCCGCGGCAGCGAGCAGCCCTCGCGGCTGATCGTCATGAAATACCAGGGCGCCGAGGACCCGGAGGAAGCCCCCCATGTGCTGGTGGGCAAGGGCATCACCTTCGACACCGGCGGCATCTCGCTGAAGCCCGGCGAGGCCATGGACGAGATGAAGTTCGACATGTGTGGCGCCGCCAGCGTGTTCGGCACCGCCCAGGCGATCCTCGCCATCAAGCCCCGACTCAACCTGGTGTTCGTGGTCGCCGCTGCCGAGAACATGCCCGATGGTCGCGCCACCAAGCCCGGCGATATCATCAAGACCCTCAAGGGGCTCAGCGTGGAGGTGCTCAACACCGACGCCGAGGGACGCCTGGTGCTGTGTGATGCCCTCACCTACGCCGAGCGCTTCCAACCCGCCAGCGTGGTGGATATCGCCACCCTGACCGGGGCCGCCATCATCGCCCTGGGCCACCATGCCACGGGGCTGCTCTCCAACGACGACGACCTGGCCCTGGACCTGCTGGATGCCGGCGAGACCGCCTGGGACCGCGCCTGGCACCTGCCGCTGTGGGACGAGTACCAGGAGCAGCTCGACTCCAACTTCGCCGACCTGGCCAATATCGGCGGCCGCCCCGCGGGCACCATCACCGCCGCCTGCTTCCTGTCGCGCTTCGCCGATCAGTTCCCCTGGGCGCACCTGGATATCGCCGGCACCGCCTGGACCTCCGGCAAGCAGAAGGGCGCCAGTGGCCGGCCGGTGGGCCTGCTGACCCAGTACCTGCTGGACCGCGAGGTCGAGGGCCAGATCGAGGACGGCGAGGACGCCGCCTAGGTTCGGGGTTGCCAATCTCGCCGGCAACCTTTACATCTGTGACACTCGGCGGGCCTCGGCCCGCCGCCCCGTATCGCTCGAGAGACGCCGGCGCCTGATGCCGCCGGCAATTAGCGGAGACCCTTTTGCCGTGTCCACTGCAAGTTTTGCCCTGCTGCCCTCCACGACGCCCGCCGCCGACGCCGTGCGTGACAATATCCTCGCCGCCCCCGGCTTCGGCCAGTACTTCACCGACCATATGGCCCATGTGCGCTGGACCCTCGATGCCGGCTGGCACGGCCACGAGGTGCGCCCCTACGGTCCGCTGACCCTGGATCCCGCCGCGGCGGTGCTGCACTACGCCCAGGAGATCTTCGAAGGCATCAAGGCCTACCGCCACGCCGATGGCTCGGTGTGGACCTTCCGCCCCGAGAAGAATGCCGAGCGCTTCCGCCGCAGCGCCCGCCGCCTGGCCCTGCCGGAGCTCTCCGACGAAGACTTTATCGGCTCGATCAAGGCGCTGCTGGCCCAGGATCACGCCTGGGTGCCGACGCCCAAGAACGCGGCCGACGAGTGCAGCCTCTACCTGCGCCCCTTTATGATCGCCAGCGAGACCTTCCTCGGCGTGCGCCCAGCCCGGGAGGTGGACTACTACGTGATCGCCTCGCCGGCGGCCGCCTACTTCAAGGGCGGCATCGAACCGGTCTCCATCTGGCTCTCCAGCCACTACAAGCGCGCCGCCCCCGGCGGCACCGGCTTCGCCAAGTGCGGCGGCAACTACGCCGCCTCCCTGGCCGCCCAGAAGGAGGCCAGCGACCACGGCTGCGGCCAGGTGGCCTTCCTCGACGCCGTCGAGAACAAGTGGCTCGAGGAACTGGGCGGCATGAACCTCTTCTTCGTCTACAAGGACGGGCGCATCGCCACCCCGCGGCTGACCGACACCATCCTCGAGGGCGTCACCCGCGACTCGGTGCTGACCCTGGCCAAGGACGAGGGCCTGACCCCCGAGGAGCGCCCGATCAGCATCGACGAGTGGCGCGAAGGCGCCGCCTCCGGTGAGATCACCGAGGTCTTCGCCTGCGGCACCGCCGCGGTGATCACCCCGGTGGGCGAACTGGTCACCGAGGAGGGGACGATCCGCCTGACCGCCCAGGGCGACAACGAGGTGGCCAAGCGCCTGCGCACCAAGCTGCTCGACCTGCAGTACGGCCGCAGCGAAGACACCCACGGCTGGCTGACCCGCCTGGTGTAAGCCCCTGCCAATCTCGGTCTCACCGCTGTTTCCTCGAGGGACGCTGGGGCAAGCCGAAGTGCTTGCCCCAGGGTAGCCCCGAGGCCCGGCAGCACTGATGGCCAAATTCGCCATTCCGCCGACCCCCTCAGGGCTCCCATGACCCGAGTCGACTTCTATATCCTCCCCGAGACCACCCTGGACGCCCGCCTCGACTTCGCCTGCCGGCTCGCCGAGACCATCGCCGGCAAGGGCTATCGGCTGCATCTGCACTGCGAAGACGCGGCCATGGGCCAGGCCCTGGACGAGCGTCTCTGGACCTTCCGCGACGACGCCTACCTGCCCCATGCCCTGCTGGGCAGCGCCGAGGCCGAGACGGTGCCGGTGACCCTGGGCTGGGAGACGCCGCCGGACCCGGCCCGGGAGGTCCAGGCGCTGCTCAACCTGCATCCCGAGATCCCCGAGTGGTTCTCCCGCTTCGAGCGGGTCGCCGAGATCATCAACCAGCACCAGCGGGTGCTGACCACCAAGCGCGCCTGCTGGCAGACCTACAAGAAGCGCGGCTACCCGGTCACCGCCCACGACCTAAGCAAGCGCCCAGGCAATCGCTAAGGCAATTGCTGAGGGGCGCCTCAGATGATCGCTAAGGGGCGCTGGGGACAGGTAAGAGCGGGGGTCCTATGCCAGGGACGGCATCGGTAGCGCCCAGGGAGGGGTTCACAGCGCCCCGCGAAGGCCTGTCCCCAGGATAGCCCCGGGCCTCGACGGATGGTGATAGTGAAAGACGCTCGAGCTGACGTCCCCCCCGGCGACAGGCTATAATCGTGCCCATTTTTCCCGTCCCCGGTGGCGCTCAAGCGACCTCCCGGGCGGTATCACCCTGATTGCTCCGGAAGGCCCCATGGACAAGACCTATCAACCCGAACAGATCGAAGCCCGCTGGTACCAGCGCTGGGAAGCCGACAACCGCTTTGCCCCCTCCGGCGAAGGCGCCCCCTACTCGATCATGATTCCGCCGCCCAATGTCACCGGCAGCCTGCACATGGGTCACGCCTTCCAGGACACCATCATGGACACCCTGACGCGCTGGCGGCGCATGCAGGGTCACAACACCCTGTGGCAGGTGGGCACCGACCACGCCGGCATCGCCACCCAGATGCTGGTGGAGCGCAAGGTCGCCGCGGAAGAGGGCAAGAGCCGCCACGACCTGGGCCGCGACGCCTTTATCGACAAGGTGTGGGAGTGGAAGGCCGAGTCCGGCGGCCATATCACCCGCCAGCTGCGCCGCATGGGCGCCAGCGTCGACTGGTCCCGCGAGCGCTTCACCATGGACGACGGCTTCTACCAGGCGGTCCAGGAAGTCTTCGTGCGCCTCTACGACGAGGGGCTGGTCTACCGCGGCAAGCGCCTGGTCAACTGGGACCCGACCCTGCACACCGCCATCTCCGACCTCGAGGTGGAGAACCGCGACCAGCAGGGCCAGTTCTGGCACTTCCGCTACCCGCTGGCCGATGGCGTCACCACCGACGCGGGCAAGGACCACCTGGTCGTGGCCACCACCCGCCCCGAGACCCTGCTCGGCGATACCGGGGTGGCGGTCAACCCGGAGGACCCGCGCTACGCCTCGCTGATCGGCAAGGAGATCATCCTGCCGCTGGTGGGCCGGCGCATCCCCATCGTCGCCGACGAGCACGCCGATATGGACAAGGGCTCCGGCTGCGTGAAGATCACCCCGGCCCACGACTTCAACGACTACGAGGTGGGGCGCCGCCAGGGGCTGCCGCTGATCAACGTCTTCACCCAGGACGCCGCCATCCTGGCCCGGGCCGAGGCCTTCGATATCCAGGGCCGGCCGCTGCCCGAGATCGACCCCAGCCTGCCCGAGGCCTACGCCGGCCTGGACCGCTTCGAGGCGCGGCAGCGGATCGTCGCCGATATGGAGGCCGCAGGGCTCCTCGAGCAGATCGAGACGGTCAACAACACCCTGCCCTACGGCGACCGCTCCGGCGACGTCATCGAGCCGCTGCTCACGGATCAGTGGTTCGTCGCCGTGGAGAGCCTCGCCAAGCCCGCCATCGAGGCGGTGGAAAACGGCGATATCGAGTTCGTGCCCAAGAACTACGAGAACATGTACTTCGCCTGGATGCGCGACCTCCAGGACTGGTGCATCTCTCGCCAGCTGTGGTGGGGCCACCGTATCCCCGCCTGGTACGACAGCGAGGGCAATGTCTACGTGGCCCGCACCGCCGAGGAAGCCCGGGCGAAGCATAAGCTTCCCGCGGACCTCGAGCTGACCCAGGACGAGGACGTCCTCGATACCTGGTTCAGCTCGGGCCTGTGGACCTTCGGCACCCTGGGCTGGCCGGAACAGACCCCGGAACTGGCGACCTTCCACCCCTCCAGCGTGCTGGTCACCGGCTTCGATATCATCTTCTTCTGGGTCGCGCGGATGATCATGCTGACCCTGAAGTTCACCGGCGAGGTGCCCTTCAAGCAGGTCTATGTGCATGGCCTGGTACGCGACGGCCAGGGCCAGAAGATGTCCAAGTCCAAGGGCAATGTCCTCGACCCCATCGACCTGATCGACGGCATCACCCTCGACGAGCTGCTCGACAAGCGCACCGGCAATATGATGCAGCCGCAGAAGGCCAAGGCGATCGCCAAGGCCACCCGCGCCGAGTTCCCGGAGGGCATCGAGCCCCACGGCACCGACGCCCTGCGCTACACCTTCCTCTCCCAGGCCACCACCGGACGCGATATCAAGTTCGATATGGGTCGCCTGGATGGCTACCGCAACTTCTGCAACAAGCTGTGGAACGCCTCCCGCTATGTGCTGATGAATACCGAGGGCGAGGATACCGGCCTGACGGGTGAACCGGTCGAGCTCTCCCTGGCGGATCGCTGGATCGTCTCGCGGCTGCAACAGACCGAGGCCCAGGTGACCAAGGCCATGGAGGAGTTCCGCTTCGACCACGCCTCCCAGGCCCTCTACGACTTCGTCTGGAACGAGTACTGCGACTGGTACCTGGAGCTCTCCAAACCGGTGCTGTGGGACGAGGCGGCCTCCGCACAGGCCAAGCGCGGCACCCGCCGCACCCTGGTGCGGGTGCTGGAGGCGATCCTGCGCCTGGCTCACCCGATGATGCCCTATATCTCCGAGGAGATCTGGCAGCGGGTCGCGCCGCTGGCCGGCACCCTCCGGGACGAGGGCGACTCGATCATGGCCCAGCCCTGGCCGCTGCCGGAGGAGGCCAGGATCGACGAGGCCGCCACCCGGGATATCGAGTGGCTCAAGGGGGTGATCGTGGCGGTGCGCAATATCCGCGCCGAGATGAATATCGCCCCGGGCAAGCCCCTCGACGTGCTGCTGACCAAGGGTGGCGAGGCCGACCGGGCGCGCCTGGAGGCCAACCGCCGCTTCCTCGCCAAGCTCGCCAAGCTGGAGAGCATTACCTGGCTGGACGACCCCGCCCAGGCCCCGCTCTCCGCCACCCAACTGGTGGGCGAGATGGAAGTGCTGGTGCCCATGGCCGACCTGATCGACAAGGAAGCCGAGCTGACTCGTCTCGACAAGGAGATCGACAAGCAGGAGAAGCTGATCGGCGGCATCGAGAAGAAGCTCGGCAACGAGAGCTTCGTGGCCAAGGCCCCGGAGGCGGTGGTGGAGAAGGAGCGCGGCAAGCTAAGCGATTTCCAGGCCGCCCGGCGCCTGCTGGCCGAGCAGCGCGACAAGATCGCCGCGCTCTAGGCATGCAGGCCATGTCAGCCTCGAAGCAACAGCGCGGCAAGCTCATGCTCTCCAGTTGGCCAGGCCGCCCGGCGCCTGCCGGCCGAGCGGCGCGACAAGATCGCCGCGCTCTGAACCCGAGCCATGTCGACGCCTAAGCGAGACGGCGGCTTTCGGGCCGCCTTCCCCGGCGAACCGCGCCGGGGTGACTCGCCGTCCCCCCGGGAGGGCCTCAGCCCCCAGGCGGTGGACATCCTCTTTCCGATCTTCGAGCAGGCCAGCGCCGGGGCCATCTCGGTGGATGTGGACAGCCGCATCACCTGGATCAACGACAGCTACTGTCGCCTGCTGGAGATCCACGATCCCCAGGCGGTGATCGGCCGCCCGGTGGCCCGGATCATTCCCCATACCCGCATGCCGGAGGTGATGCGCCTGCCGGTGCATGACGAGGCCAGCGGCCGGGTGATCGGCGCCGTGGCTTTATCCTCTACGACGACCTCCAGCCGCTGCCCCCCATGGTCAGCAAGTACCGGCGCCTGCAGCGCGACCTGGCCGCCGCCAAGCGCGCCCTGGCTCGGTGTGGGGCGAGGCGGCATGGATGGCCTGGGCCAGGACCTCCTTCCTGACCCCGCCGGTGGGCTTCGCGCTCTTCTATATCAAGGGCGTCTGCCCGCCGGAGATCACCACCCGGCATATCTACCTGGGGGTCGCCCCCTTCGTGGCCATCCAGTTGCTGGGCTTGCTGCTAGTGTTCTTGTATGCGCCCCTGGCCACCTGGCTGCCCAGCGAAATCTATGGCGGCCAATGATTCGGAGACTTCATGATGCGACTCGATAACAAGACCGCCCTGATCACCGGCGCCGCCGGCGGCATCGGCCGTGCCGTGGCCGAACGCTACGCCGCCGCGGGGGCCCGGGTGGCCATCGCCGACCTCGACGCCGAGGCCGCCGAGGCCGCCGCCGAGGCCATCCGCCGGGCCGGCGGCGAGGCCCTGGCGCTGGCCATGGACGTCACCGACGAGGCCGCCGTGGAGGCGGGGGTGGCCCGCCTGGTGGCCCACTGGGGACGCCTGGATATCGCCCTGGCCAATGCCGGCATCCAGCATATCCAGCCCCTGCATGAGCTCAGCCTGGCGGACTGGCGCAGGGTACTGGCGGTGCACCTGGACGGCGCCTTCCTGGTCACCCGGGCGGCCCTGCGCCGGATGTACGCCCAGGGCGGCGGCTGCCTGCTCTATATGGGCTCGGTGCACAGCAAGCTGGCCTCGCCCCTCAAGGCCCCCTATGTGACCGCCAAGCACGGCCTGCTGGGCCTGTGCCGTACCGTTGCCAAGGAGGGGGCGGCCCATGGGGTGCGCAGCAACCTGATCTGCCCCGGCTTCGTGCGCACCCCCCTGGTGGACAAGCAGATTCCCGAGCAGGCCCGGGAGCTGGGCATCTCCGAGGAGGCGGTGATCCGCGACATCATGCTCAAGGACACCGTGGATCAGGAATTCACCACCCTGGAGGATATCGCCGAGGTGGCCCTGCATCTCGCCGCCTTCCCCTCGGCGGCCCTCACCGGTCAGTCGGTAGTGGCCAGCCACGGCTGGTATATGCAGTAGCGCTGAATGGCCTGCGTTATCGTGTCGCGGCGAGGCTCACCGGCCAATCTCGCGGGGGTGGCCAGTCACGGCTGGTATATGCAGTAACGGCGTTATCGTGTAGCGGCGAGGCTCACCGGGCAATCTCGCGGGGGTAGCCAGCCACGGCTGGTATATGCAGTAGCGCTGAATGGCCTGCGTTATCGTGTCGCGGCGAGGCTCACCGAGCAATCTCGCGGGGGTGGCCAGTCACGGCTGGTATATGCAGTAGGCCGGCGAGCCACGATGCCGAGAGCGGCCGATGGGAAACACTGTTCCCTTATCAGGGGATCGCCTAGAATGGGGCCAACGCTTACCTGGTGATAATGACGCCATGCTCTCGAAACACCCCGACTTCGCGCCGGCCCGGCTGCTCTTCTATAACCTGCTGGGCATCGCCCTGATCCTCGGTTGGTGGTCGCCCAACCTGCTGATCTGGGAGGCCATGGACGACGCCATCTTCTTCACCACCAATGCCTGGCTGCATGAGGGCAATATGGCCTGGGTGCACCTGGTGGCGCTCTCCAACAACCGCGCCTTCGATGGCATCAGCCTGCTGGCGCTGGCCGCGGTCTTCCTGTGGGCCATGCGTCGCGATCCCCGGGCGGAGCACCGATGGCTGCGCTGGGGCGGCATCGGCCTGACCCTGCTGCTCACCGCCGGCATCATCAATCGCATCGAGGCCTATGTCGTCACCTATAGTCATGCCAGCCCCACCCTGGTCTACGACAATGCCAATCGGGTCACCGAGCTGGTGGACTACGCCACCAAGGCGGTCTCCGCGAGCAGCTTCCCCGGCGACCACGGCCTGATGCTGATGATCTTCGCCGCCTTTATGTGGCGCTTCGCCGGCCGTCGGGTCGGCCTGGTGGGCGCCGCCCTGGTGGTGCTGTTCAGCGCCCCGCGTATCCTCGGCGGCGCCCACTGGTTCAGCGATATCTACTTCGGGGCCCTGGCCATCGCCCTGATCCTGCTGCCCTGGGTCCTGTGCACGCCCCTGGCACCGCGCACCGCGGCGGCCATTACCCGCGGCCTGATCGCCCTCCAGGGACGACTGCGACCGGCCCGCTAGGACACCGCCACGCCCCACCAAAAAGGCCAGGCCCCGATAAGGAGCCTGGCCTTTCTTATGCCGGGGCGCAGGAATCAGCGGCGCTGGAAGCCCCCCAGCACCCGGCTATCGCGGCCGAAGAACACCAGCCGATCGTGATCGATCAGGTAGCGGTGGGCGGCCTGCATCATCTCGGCGACCCGGACCGCCTGGGGGGCACCGGCACAGTCGCGACCCGCGCCGAGTCCCTCGATGGCGATGCGATTGCCATCGTCCAGGGCCAGATTGCCGTCGAGGCGACGACAGCCGTCGCTGCCACTCAGGCGCAGCCCGCTACGCCCGGACTCCGCCTCGAACCAGGCCGGCTCGGCGCCCTGCCAGCGCTCGTCGCTGCCCAGCAGGATCAGTTGCCAGCGCGGGCCGATCACCGGGGAGTCACTGCTCACCGTCGGCGTCGCGGCCTCCCGCTCGGGGGCCGGCGGCGTGCTGCCACAGCCCACCAGGAGACTCATCGCCAGGGCACCGATCCACCGGAGCTTTACCATCGTCCTTCCTCTTGCCGATCCGAAAGTTGCTGATCCGAAAGGCCTAAGGGTGCCCTATCCACCACGCCTTGGCCAGTGCCCCGAGGCCAGGGTGATCTGGGGAGTGGGGGTTTATCGGTATTCTCTTTACCAACGGACTAGGGAACAATGGAGCGGCTATGCTAAACGGGTCCGGGGCAGTGCCCCACCCCAATCAAGGAGCCTTCTTATGCTGCGAGCCCTTCATAACGATGCCCTGGGCAAACTGATCCTGCGCCTCTCGGTGGGCATCCTGATGCTGCTGCATGGCATCAGCAAGCTGCTCGACCCGGGTAGCCTCAACTGGATCGGCGACCTGCTGGCCGGTTATGGCCTGCCCAGCTTCCTGGCCTATGGCGTGCTGATCGGCGAGCTGCTCGCCCCGCTGATGGCCATCGTCGGCTGGCAGACCCGGGTGGCGGGCCTGCTGATGGCCGGCAATATGCTGGTCGCCATCGCCCTGGTGCATACTCACGAGCTCTTTATGCTCAACCAGAGCGGCGGCTGGCAACTGGAGCTGCAGGGCCTCTTCCTGTTCGGCGCCGTGGCACTGATTTTCCTGGGCAGTGGGCGAATGGCCGTCCGCCCGGATTAACACGCGGCCGAGGAAAACGCCGCCCGGGCTTCCCCGGGCGGCGTCTCGCCGAACCGGCGGCCCCTACCAGGTGCCGTGGTTCTCCATCTCGTTCCAGGGCGCCTTGGGCGCCAGCGGCTCGCCGGCCTGGAGCAGTTCCACGGAGATGCCGTCGGGACTCTTCACGAAGGCCATATGGCCATCCCGGGGTGGGCGATTGATGGTCACGCCCCCGGCCTGCAGCCTCTCGCACAGGGCATAGATATCATTGACCCGGTAGGCCAGGTGGCCGAAGTTGCGCCCGCCCTGGTAGGTTTCCGGATCCCAGTTGTGGGTCAGCTCCAGCATCGGCGTGCGGTTCTCCCGAGCCGCCAGTTCGTCCTCCGGCGCGGCCAGGAACACCAGCGTAAAGCGCCCCTTCTCGCTCTCCTTGCGGCTGATCTCGATCATTCCCAGCAGGTCGCAGTAGAAGTAGAGGGACTCCTCCAGATCGCTGACGCGGACCATGGTGTGTAGGTATTGCATAACGAGGGCTCCTTTACTGCTGAATATAGCGCTGGAAGATCTCCGGGGCACGGTCGTCGGCGTGCCAGCCGTAGACCGCATAGTCGTCGACCCGGCCGGTCTCCATCCCCGGCGAGCCGTGGGGCATGCCGGGGACCGCCAGGCCGGCCAGCTCGGGATCCTCCTCCAGCAGGCGGTGAATATCGGCGGCGGGCACATGGCCCTCGATCACATAGCCCTCCACCACCGCGGTATGACAGGAGGCGAGCCGCGGCGGCACGCCCTGCTCGCTCTTGATCTGGCGCATCTCCCGGGTGTCATGGAGACGCACCTCGAAACCCTCGGCCTCCAGGTGCTCCGCCCAGGCGGTGCAGCAGCCGCAGTCGGGATCCTTCCAGATTTCTACCAGCGGGCCGGCAACGGCCAGGGGGGAAAGCATCAGGCCCAGCCCCAGGGCCGCCAGGCGGCGTAGAATGTCTCTTGCCAACATCGATCGTCTCCCCTTCTCAGGAACCGACGGCAGGATACCCTGCCAGGACAGGAGCCACCATGCCCCACTACTGCGACACGGCCCCCTCCCACCCCGTGCATGCGCCCTACCATGATCATGAGTATGGCTTTCCCATCGCCGACGAGGCCTCGCTCTTCGAGCGACTGGTGTTGGAGATCAATCAGGCGGGGCTTTCCTGGCTCACCGTGCTGAACAAGCGCGCGGCTTTCCATAGCGCCTTCGAGGGTTTCGAGGTCGACCGGGTCGCCACCTATGGCGAGGACGAACGCGCCCGGCTGCTGGCCGACGCCGGGATTATTCGCAATCGCTTGAAGGTCGACGCCGTGATCCATAACGCCGGGGTCATTCGCGCGCTGCGTGAGTCCCACGGCGGCTTTCACGCCTGGCTGGAGGCGCATCACCCCCTGAGTCATGCGGACTGGGTCAAGCTCTTTCGCCGCACCTTCCGCTTTACCGGTCCGGAGATCGTCGGCGAGTTCCTGATGAGTACCGGCTACCTGTCTGGCGCTCACCGGGACGACTGCCCGGTGCAGTCGCGGATCCTGGCCGCCGGCCCCGCCTGGGCCCGCGGCTAGGAGTCAGGCATGGACTCATTGACTCAGGCGGCCCTGGGGGCGGCGGTGGGTGGCGCGGTGCTGGGGCGGCGCCTGGGCCGCAAGGCGGTGTTGCTCGGGGCCCTGCTGGGGACCCTGCCCGACCTGGACGTGGTGCTGGACTATGGCGACGCCGTGGCCAATGTCACCGAACACCGCGGCGTCAGCCATTCGCTGTTCGTGCTCACCGGCCTCGCCAGCCTGCTGGCCCTGCTGTTCCGGCGCTTCGCCCCGGCCCGGAACATCTCCCTGGGCCGATGGTGGGCCTTCTTCGTGCTCTGCCTGGTCAGCCATCCCCTGCTGGATGCCCTGACCACCTATGGCACCCAGCTATGGTGGCCCCTGGACACCGGGCCCAGCGCCTACCCCATCGTCTTTATCATCGATCCGCTCTATACCCTGGCACTGCTGGGGGGGCTCCTCGCCGCCCTGGTCGGCCCCCGGGTGCGCCGCGCCTGCGCCTGGGGGCTGGCGCTCTCTTGCGCCTATCTGCTCTTCGCTACCGGCGCCAAGCTGACGGTGGAGCGGCACCTGGCTCCGGCACTGGCGGCCCGGGGCCTGGAATCGGCGCCGCGGCTGGTGCAACCGACGCCCTTCAACACCCTGGTATGGCGGGCCACGGTGATCGAGGGCGACGATCACTACGAGGCCCTGGTGGGGCTGTTCGATGGCGCCACGGAGCCGACCCTGGAACGCTACCGCCGTGGCGTCGAGTGGCAGCCCCTGGCCCTGAGTCACCCCCGCGGCGAACGCCTGGCCTGGTTCGCCGGCCCCTTCCTGCGCTACGAGGTCCGTGCCCACCAGGGGCAGGAGACCCTGATCGCCACCGACCTGCGCCTGGGCTTTCCCGGCTTCCATCCCTTCGCCTTTACCCTGGCGACCCGCGAGGGCGGTACCTGGCAGCCGGTGCTGGTGAGCGAGCAACTGGCGAGCCCCTACCAGGCCAATGGCGACCGCCGCCAGGCCCTGAGGCGCCTCGCCTCACGGCTATGGGGCCCCGAACCACCGCTGTGTACCAGCCACTTCGTGACCGCCGAGTGGATCGTCGAGGCACCGAGCCACTGCTAGCCTTTCCCGCCTCGCGCCCCACAAAAAACGGCGCCCCCGACTAGTCGGGGGCGCCGCCATTTCCTGGGAGGTAACGGAGCCCAGCCTTAGATCCTGGCCTTAAAGCTTGGCGACCAATTGCTCGATGGCTGACTTCGCCTCGCCCAGGGCTTCCTGCTGATGGCCCATATTGAGGCCCTCGGCGAAGATGCTGTCCACCTCGGAGATGCCGATCATGCCGAGCATCGCCTTGAGGTGCGGGGTCTGGGTGTCCATGGGGGTGCCGGCATACTGGCCGCCCCGGGCCAGCAACAGCACGGCGCGCTTGCCTTCCACCAGGCCCTGGGGGCCGTTCTCGGTGTAGCGGAAGGTGACCCCGGCACGCATCACCCGGTCGAACCAGGCCTTGAGCTGGGTGGGTACCCCGAAGTTGTACAGGGGCACCGCCAGCACCACCACGTCATGGGCCTTCAGTTCCTCGATCAGCGCATCGGAACGGGCCGCCAGGGCCTGCTGCTCGGCGCTGCGCTCGGCGGCATCCACCTGCCAGCTGCCCAGTTCGGCCAGGCCCAGGTGGGGCAGGTCGTCGGCCACCAGGTCACGGCGGGTGATGGCGAGGTCATCGCGGCGAGCCGCCTCGGCGACCAGGTGGTCGGCCAGGGCCTGGGAATTGCCGCCGAGGATGGAGCTGGTGATTACGAGGATCTTGGTGGTCATGGCGATTCTCCTGGTCAAAGGGGCAACGGGTCGTGAGTCGTTGCCGAGCTAATGATCGCCATTCTAGATGTATTTTTTGAGATGATAAGCGCAAAAAAACGCGGCAATCTTTCGATAAAAGCAAAAGATTGCCGCGATAGCACTAGCCGAGAGCGATGGTCTCAGGGTGCGATGCCCTGACCACAGCCCCGATACTGCTGCCCCGCCATCTCCAGGGTGACCCGAGCCGGGAAGGGCTCGCCGCTCATATAATCGAAGCAGGCCCGCGCCTCCAGGGTCAGGGTAAAGGGCGTGTCGGCGCGCCCGCTCGCCAGCACCACCCGGCCGGCGTCGTTGTTTATCTCGGTGACCCGATAGGGCAGGCTCAGCTCGCGCTGCCCATAATCCAGGGTCAGGTCCAGCTCCGGCACGTCATGGGCCAGGCGTACCGCCCAGCCCGGCTCGTTGCCGCGGCCATGGAACATTACCCCGGGACGCTGCTCCCGGGTCAGGGCCCGCCGGGCGATATCGCTGCGGCACTCCAGCCGACCGTTGTCGCTCTCTACCAGGGCGGTATCGCCGCGATTCCAGAAGCTCAGCCCCGCCTGCTCGTAGCGGGCCCCGGAGGCCACCACCGCCGGGGTCAGGCGATAGGCGCCATGGGCCGACCAGAGGCGCAGCTCCTCCTCGCCGAAGGCGGCGACCAGGTCCTGGGCCGGGGTGCAGCGCCAGGCGATAAACTCCTCGGCATCGCCGGGAAAGAGCGCCGACGGCAACAGTGGCGCCGTGGGCCGCACCTGAGTAGCGTCTTCCACCGCCGCCGGTTCGGCCTCGATGCCGGGACGGCCCTCCACCACGGGCCGCTCCGCCGGCGCCACGGCACAGCCGGCCAGGACCAGGAGGCTTCCCAGCCACAGGGGACCACGCAGGATAGGGGGGATGCGGGTCATGCGAACTCCTTGCAACGTCTGAGATTCCGCCACCAGCATATCAGGCGCCGGGGCCCTTGGCCCCGGCGCCTGCTTCGCTCTACCAACGCTGTGACGGCAGTGAGTTACCGTCGGCGCGAGGGAAGACGCATAGCCTTAGCCGTATTTGCGACGCAGCTGCTGCGCCGCCTCCACCATATTGGCCAGGGCCGGCTCCACCTCGGCCCAGGTGCGGGTCTTGAGGCCGCAGTCCGGGTTGATCCACAGCCGCTCGACCGGAATACGCTCGGCGGCTTTCTCCATCAGATGCACCATCCACGCCACCTCGGGCAGGTTCGGCGAGTGGATATCGTAGACTCCGGGCCCGATCTCGTTGGGATAGGCGAAGTCCTGGAAGGCATCCAGCAGCTGCATATCCGAGCGCGAGGTCTCGATGGTGATCACGTCCGCATCCAGGGCGGCGATGGCGTCGATGATGTCATTGAATTCCGAGTAGCACATATGGGTGTGGATCTGGGTAGCGTCGCCGGCCACGGCGGCGCTGAGCCTGAAGCACTCCACCGCCCAGCTCAGGTAACCGGCCCAGGCCCCCTGGCGCAGCGGCAGCCCCTCGCGCAACGCCGGCTCGTCGATCTGGATCGCCGCGATCCCCGCCCGCTCCAGGTCCGCCACCTCGTCGCGCAGCGCCAGGGCGATCTGCCGGCAGGTGGTCTCCCGGGGCTGGTCGTCGCGCACGAAGGACCACTGCAGGAGGGTCACCGGGCCGGTGAGCATGCCCTTCATGGGCTTGTCGGTCAGCGACTGGGCGTATTCGCTCCAGCGCACCGTCATCGGCGCCGGGCGGCTGATATCGCCATAGATCACCGGCGGCTTGACGCAGCGCGAGCCATAGCTCTGCACCCAGCCATGGCGGGTGAAGGCGAAGCCCTCCAGCAGCTCGCCGAAGTACTCCACCATGTCGTTACGCTCGGGCTCGCCATGCACCGGCATATCCAGGCCCAGGGCCTCCTGGCGAGCCACCGCCTGGGCGACCTCCTCACGCATCCGCGCCTCGTAGGTCTCGCGGTCCAGCTCGCCGGCCTTGAAGGCGCGACGGGCGGCGCGAATCTCGGCGGTCTGGGGGAAGGAGCCGATGGTGGTAGTGGGCAGCAGCGGCAGCCCCAGACGACGATGCTGCTCGACGGCGCGCCGGGCATAGGGGCTGGCGCGCTCGGTATCCTCGGCGGTGACCGCCGCCAGGCGCTGGGCCACCGCCGGCTTGTGAATTCGCGGCGAGGCGGCGCGGGCCGCCAGGGCCGCACTGGCGGCCTCGACCCGGGCCCGGTCGTCCGGGGTGGCGCGACCACCCAGCAACCGTGCCAGGGTCACGGTCTCGTCGAGCTTCTGGCGGGCAAAGGCCAACCAGCCCCTGAGCTCGCCGTCCAGCTCGGTCTCGGCTTCGAGGTCCACCGGCACATGCAGCAGCGAGCAGGAAGGAGCGATCCACAACCGCGCGCCCAGGCGTTTCTGAGCGTCGGCGAGCCCCTCGTGCCGCGCCGCCAGGTCGGCACGCCAGATATTGCGACCGTCGATGGCCCCCACCGAGAGCACCTTGTAGGCGGGCAGGTTATCCAGCACCGGGGTCAGCTGCTCGGGGGCACGCACCGCATCGATATGCAGGCCATCCACCGGCAGGCTCACCGCCAGTTGCAGGTTGTCGCCCAGGGCACCGAAGTAGCTGGCCACCAGCAGCTTGGGGGGCACGCTGCCGAGCCGGTTGTAGGCGGCCTCATAGGCCTGGCGCCAGGCCTGGGGCAGGTCCTGCGCCAGCGCCGGCTCGTCGAGTTGCACCCACTCCACGCCCTGCGCCGCCAGGCGCGCCAGCAGCTGGCCATAGACCGTCACCACCTCGTCCAGCAGGCTCAGGCGATCGAAGTCGGCGCCCTTGGTCTTGCCCAGCCACAGCCAGGTCAGCGGGCCGACCAGGGCCACCTTGACCGGGTGGCCGGCGGCCTGGGCCTCGGCCACCTCGTCGAAGAGGCGCCGGCTGGCCAGCCGGAAACGCTGCCCCTCGTGCAATTCCGGCACCAGGTAGTGGTAGTTGGTATCGAAGTACTTGGTCATCTCGCAGGCGGCGGCGGGCGTGCCACTGGGGGCCCGGCCCCGGGCCAGGCGGAAATAGGTATCCAGGGAGACGTCGCCCTCGGCCACTTCGCTATCGGCGCCGAAGCGACTCGGAATGGCCCCCAGCAGCGCCGAGACATTGAGCACCTGGTCGTAGAAGGCGAAATCGCCCACGGTGACCAGGTCGAGGCCGGCGTCCCGCTGGGCCTGCCAGTGGCGGGCACGCAATTCGCGCCCCACGGTCTCGAGGCCCTCGCGGTCCAGCTCGCCCTTCCAGTAAGCCTCGGTGGCCTTCTTCAGCTCCCGGTTGGCGCCGATCCGTGGGTAGCCCAGGGTATGTGCCAGCGTCATGCTTATTCCCTCATGATATTAAAATCAGTGTTTATGGCACGATTTGCCATAAGCGATGGGGAAAGTCTGGCTGGCCATGGGAGGTGAATCAAACTAAATTAACTAATCGTTAAAGTGAAAGAAGCTCATGATCATGTTGGAACTGCGACACCTCCGCACCCTGGTGGCCCTGCGCGACGCCGGTTCCCTGGTGGAAGCCGCCGAACGCGTGCATCTGACCCAGTCGGCCCTCTCTCACCAGATCAAGGACCTGGAGGAGCGCCTGGGCAACCCCCTCTTCCTGCGCAAGACCCGCCCGGTGGAGTTCACCCGCGCCGGCCAGCGCCTGCTGGCGCTGGCCGAGCAGGTGCTACCCCAGGTGCGCATGGCCGAACGCGACCTGGCGCGGCTGGCCGGCAACGAGCAGGGCCGCCTGCATATGGCTATCGAGTGTCATAGCTGCTTCCAGTGGCTGATGCCCACCATCGACTATTTCCGCGATCACTGGCCCGAGGTGGAGGTGGACATTCCCAGCGGCCACAACTTCGACCCGCTGCCGGCCCTGGCCCGGGAGCAGCTCGACCTGGTGATCACCGCCGACCCCCAGCCCCTGCCGGGGGTCTTCTACGAACCGTTGTTCCGCTACCAGGGACTCCTGGCCGTGGCCAAGCAGCACCCTTTCGCCGAGCGCCCCTATATCCTGCCCCAGGACCTGGCCGAGGAGACCCTGATCCTCTACCCGGTGGAGCAGGGGCGCCTGGATGTCTTTACCCAGTTCCTCGACCCCGCCGGGGTCAAGCCCAAGGAGGTGCGTACCGCCGAGCTGACCATCATGATGATGCAACTGGTGGCCAGCGGCCGCGGCGTCTGTGCCTTGCCCAACTGGGCGCTCACCGAATACCTGGAGCGGGATTATGTGCGCGCCGTAGCGCTGGGGGAAAACGGCGTCTGGAGCACCCTGTTCGCGGCGATCCGCGAGGAGAATCGCGACGCGCCCTGGATGGAGGATTTCCTGCGCACCGCCAGGGAGACCTCCTTCGCGGTGCTGGAGGGGATCAAGCCGGCGTAACTATCGTAGACGCCCGACCTGGCCATCGCTCGGCACAGCCGAGCTTGTATGTTTGAAGGAGGCCCAGAACGATTGGGCGACGAAGTCGCCATCCCACAATAGGTTGGGTGGTAATTCCCACTGCAGGTTGCGTGGCCACTGGGGTCGTGGGAATTCGGGTTCCCCGAACGATTGGGCGACGAAGTCGCCCTTGGGTGACAGCCAAGGCCTTCCAGATCGCCCTGCGGGCGATATCGCGCGGCATAGCCGAGCTCCCACAGAAACCATGGTGGCGACTTGCAGGCAACATAGAATCTCCCACGAGGCGCCTGATTTATGGGCAGAAACGGGCGCCGCAGGGGTGATGGAAGCGGCTATCGTCCACGGGACGCATGGTGAGACAACTCAGCGGCGTTCCAGGGGCAATAACAGGCTAAAGCGGGCGCCGCCGGGGTGATGGAGAGCGGCTATCGTCCACGGGACGCATGGTGAGACAACTCAGCGGCGTTCCAGGGGCAATAACAGGCTAAAGCGGGCGCCGCCCAGATGCGGGCTGTCGTCCACCGCCACGCTACCGCCGTGCCAGGCCATCACCTTCTGCACGATGGAGAGCCCCAGGCCATAGCCGCCGGAGCGGCGGGTACGGCTGTCGTCGAGGCGCGCGAAGGGCTTGAAGATTCCCTCCCGCGCCTCCACCGGCACCCCGGGACCGTCGTCCTCCACATCGATGCGCAGCGCCCAGGGCTCCTGGGTCAGGCGCACCTCCACCCGTGCGGTGGCGTGGCGGCAGGCGTTGGCCACCAGGTTCTGCAGGGCGCGCTGCAGATAGCGCGGATCGGCCTCCGTCTCCACCGGCGGGCCGGGCACCAGCACCAGGTCGAGGTCACCATGCAGGGGCGCCAGGGTCTCCACCACCCGCCGCGCCATCTCCCGGCAGTCCAGGCTCTCGCGGCTGAGTACCTGGCCCTGGCCGGGGTCCCCTCCCAAGCGGGCATAGGTGAGGATCTCGTCCACCAGGGCGTCGAGCTCCTCGATATCGGCATCGATGCCCTGCAACTGGCGGCGAATACCGCCATCCTCGGTCATGTCCTCGACCATCTGCACCGCGAAGCGAATCCGCGCCACCGGGGTACGCAGCTCGTGGGAGACGGCGCGGATCATCTCCTGCTGGGTGCGCAGCAGTGACTGCACCCGGGCCGCCATGCCGTTGAAGGCCATGCCCAGGCGCCCCAGGAAGTCGCCGCTCTCCACCTTGACCCGGGTATCCAGGTGGCCCGCGGCGATTCTCGAGGCCGCCTGCTCGAGCCCCGCCATGCGCGACTCCAGGCCGCGCACGATCAGATAGATGCTGGCCGCCAGCCCCAGTAGCAGCACGCCGATCAGCAGCAACGCCAGGCTCATCGGCATGGGCTCGAAGGCCTCCATGGGCCCCACCGCCAGCCACCGCTCGCCACCGGCCTCGGCGGGCAACGGCAGATAGAGGGAGATCGCCCAGCGCTGGGGCAGCAGGCGAATGGTGACCTCCGCCTCCTGGAGGCGCTCGGGGGGCGCCTGGGCCCAGCCTTCCGGCGGGGTCGCACTGAGGCTCACCGGCAGGGCGGTCTCGGCGAGCAGCGCCAGGCGAGCCTCCCGCCGGGCGGGCGCGGCCTCGTTCAGCCAGCGCCCCAGCTCCACCGCCAGGCCACGCAACTGTTGCTCGTTGAGGCTATCCAGCTCCGCCACCATCAACCCCGATCCGCCGGGCAGCCGGCGCCACAGCCGCCAGCCCTGGCCATCCCGGGATTCCACCAGGGTCTGGCCCTCCTCGAGGCGCGAACGGTCGAAGTAGTTGAGCAACGGGGAGGTCACCGGTACCACCGAGAGGCGGATATCCAGCTCCCGGGAGCGTCGTTCCAGCCAGTCGCTGCGAACCTCGGCGGGCAGGGCGGCATAGCGGTGGGCCAATACCAGCATGGGGGCGCTGGCCAACTCTTCCCGGTAGTGCTCGCGGCGCACCTGGTCGATCACCGCGAAGCCCCCCAGGGCCAGGCCACCGATCACCAGCAGGGCCAGGGCCAGCAGGACATAGACCCTCAGGAAGGTGCTGTCGGCCAGGGGCCGGGGCAGGAAGCGGATCGGCATCAACCGTCCTTGACGAAGAGATAGCCCTTGCTGCGAACCGTCTTGATGCGATGGGGCTGGTTGGGATCATCACCGATCTTGGGACGGATCCGTGAGACCCGCACGTCGATGGAACGATCCTGACCGTCGTACTTGATGCCACGCAGTTGCGAGAAGATCTCCTCCCGGGTCAGGACCCGCCCGGCGTTGCTGGCCAACAGCCAGAGCAGATCGAACTCGGCACTGGTCAGGTCGATGCGCTCGCCGTTCAGCCAGGCCTCCCGGGTGGCACTATCGATGGCCAGGTCGCGGAAGCTCAACTGCGCCTCGCCGCTCGCCTCGCTGCTCTCGGCGCGGCGCAGCAGGGCGCGCATCCGTGCCAGCAGCACCCGCGGCTGTACCGGCTTGGGCACATAGTCGTCGGCGCCCATCTCCAGGCCCAGCACCTGATCCATGTCGTCGGTGCGGGCGGTCAGCATCAGGATGGGGCCATGATAGTCGCCACGTACCCGGCGACAGATCGACAGGCCGTCCTCGCCGGGCAACATCAGGTCAAGAATCACCAGATCCGGCTGCAGTTCGAGGATGCGCGCCACCCCCTTGGCACCATCCGCCTCGACGCTGACGCGGAAGCCGTTGGCCTCCAGGTAGTCGCGTGTCAGCTCGGCGAGCCGCTCGTCATCCTCGACAATCAGCACATGTTCCAGGTCGCTGCTTGTCACGCTGCCATCCACTCCCATGAGTGCGTTTCCTCGTTCATATGAGCCGCCCCTCATGGCATCTGGCCATCCGAGGGCACTCCGACCCCTAGGTTATCTCATGTAACGTATTTTCGTCGCCATTGCCGGTAACGAAAACGTCGAAGACGAGAGATAATAAGGGTTATCTGATTCAATCGCGAAACCGCGTCCCAGCGCCTCTCCCGAAGCGCCCACCGGCCGCCCCCAGAAGAGACACAAGATACGCACAGCTTATCCACTTGATGAAAGCCGCAGGGCACACTATCTTGTGCTCACCAACCGATTAACCACTAGATAGTGTGCCCCTAGCAACTTCGGTCGCCACTGTCAAACGGCCCCTTCGGGGCGCCGACGACGCCGGTTTTCGCGGGTTTCTCAACCCACGGCATCGTTTCGACTTCGCTCCATCCATCAACCATCGTCAGGGATACACGGCGCCATGGATACCACCCTTACCCCCGGCAAGACGTCTGTGAACGTGACCGCCCCCCAGCAACTGCGGGTGATCAAGCGTAATGGCGACGTGGTCGCCTTCGACGCCAGCAAGATCGCCGTCGCCATGACCAAGGCCTTTATCGCCGTGGAGGGGGACAACGCCGGCACCTCGTCGCGGGTTCGGGACTTCGTAACCCAATCCAGCCAGGCCATCGTCGAGGCCTTCCGGCGCCGCCTGCCCGATGGCGGCACCCTGCATATCGAGGATATCCAGGACCAGGTGGAACTGGCCCTGATGCGCGCCGGCGAACAGAAGGTCGCCCGCGCCTATGTCCTCTACCGCGAGGAGCACGCCCGGGCCCGCGCCGAGGCGGGCCAGGACATCGAGAAGCCCCACCCGAGCCTCAACGTCACCCTGCCCGACGGCAACCGCCAGCCGCTGGACCTGGGCCGGGTCGAGACCCTGGTCTATGACGCCTGCGAAGACCTGGCCAATGTGGAGCCGGGCAAGATCGTCGAGGACTCCCTGAAGAACCTCTACGACGGCGTGACCATCGACGGCGTCTCCCAGGCGCTGATGATGACCGCCCGCACCCTGGTGGAGAAGGAGCCCAACTACACCTACGTCACCGCGCGCCTGCTGCAGGACAGCCTGCGCCGCGAGGCGCTGTCCTTCCTGGGCATCGCCGAAGACGCCACCTTCGGTGACATGGCCGAGCTCTACAAGCCCGCCTTCAAGGCCTATGTGGCCAAGGGCATCGAGTTCGAGCAGCTCGACGAGAAGCTCGCCGAGTTCGACCTGGAGCGCCTGGGCGACGCCCTGGACCACAGCCGCGACAACGCCTTCACCTACCTGGGCCTGCAGACCCTCTATGACCGCTACTTCATCCACAAGGATGACGTGCGCTACGAGCTGCCCCAGGTGATGTTCATGCGCGTGGCCATGGGCCTGGCGCTCAACGAGGACGACCGCGAGGCGCGGGCCATCGAGTTCTACGAGCTGCTCTCCAGCTTCGACTACATGGCCTCCACGCCGACCCTGTTCAACTCCGGCACCCAGCGCAGCCAGCTCTCCAGCTGCTACCTGACCACCGTGCCCGACGACCTGGACCACATCTACAGCGCCATCCGCGACAACGCCCTGCTCTCCAAGTGGGCCGGGGGCCTCGGCAACGACTGGACCCCGGTGCGCGCGCTGGGCTCCTACATCAAGGGCACCAACGGCAAGTCCCAGGGCGTGGTGCCCTTCCTCAAGGTGGTCAACGACACCGCCGTGGCGGTCAACCAGGGCGGCAAGCGCAAGGGCGCGGTCTGCGCCTACCTGGAGACCTGGCACCTGGATATCGAGGAATTCCTCGAGCTGCGCAAGAACACCGGTGACGACCGTCGCCGGACCCACGACATGAACACCGCCAACTGGGTGCCGGACCTGTTCATGAAGCGGGTCTTCGACGACAAGGAGTGGACGCTGTTCTCGCCGGCCACCTGCCCGGACCTCCATGACCTCTACGGCGCCGCCTTCGAGAAGCGCTACGCCGAGTACGAGGAGATGACCCGCAGCGGCCAGCTCAAGCTGTTCAAGCGCGTGCGTGCCAAGGACCTGTGGCGCAAGATGCTCTCCATGCTGTTCGAGACCGGCCACCCCTGGATCACCTTCAAGGATCCGTGCAACCTGCGCAGCCCGCAGCAGCACGCCGGCGTGGTGCACTCCTCCAACCTGTGCACCGAGATCACCCTCAACACCAGCGTCGACGAGATCGCGGTGTGCAACCTGGGCTCCGTCAACCTGGCCCAGCACGTGGTGGACGGCGAGCTCGATAACGACAAGCTGAAGAAGACCGTGCGCACCGCCGTGCGCATGCTCGATAACGTTATCGACATCAACTACTACGCGGTGCCCCAGGCCAAGCGCTCCAACTTCCGGCACCGCCCGGTGGGCCTGGGCATCATGGGCTTCCAGGACGCCCTCTATGCTCAGGGCATCGCCTACGCGTCCCAGGAGGCGGTGGCCTTCGCCGACCGTTCCATGGAGCTGGTCAGCTACCACGCCATCGAGGCCTCCAGCGACCTGGCCGCCGAGCGCGGTGGCTACGAGAGCTTCGAGGGCTCGCTGTGGAGCCAGGGCATACTGCCCATCGACTCCATCGAGAAGCTGCGCCTGGAGCGCGGCGAGAAGTACATCGAGATCGACACCGGCGCCACCCAGGACTGGGACCGCATCCGCGACAAGATCGCCGCCCAGGGCATGCGCAACTCCAATGTGATGGCCATCGCCCCGACCGCGACCATCTCCAATATCTGTGGCGTCTCGCAGTCCATCGAGCCGACCTATCAGAACCTCTTCGTCAAGTCGAACCTCTCCGGCGAGTTCACCGTGGTCAACGCCTACCTGGTCCACGACCTCAAGGAACGCGGCCTGTGGGACGAGGTGATGATCAACGACCTCAAATACTACGACGGCAGCGTGCAGCCCATCGACCGCATCCCGGACGACCTCAAGGCCAAGTACGCCACCGCCTTCGAGGTGGAGCCCAAGTGGCTGGTGGAGGCCGCCGCCCGGCGCCAGAAGTGGATCGACCAGGCCCAGTCGCTGAACCTCTATATCCAGGGGGTCTCCGGCAAGAAGCTCGACGTGACCTACCGCATGGCCTGGTTCCGCGGCCTCAAGACCACCTACTACCTGCGTGCCCTGGGCGCCACCTCGGTGGAGAAGTCCACCGTGGATCGCGGCAAGCTCAATGCGGTCAGTAATGGTAGTGGCCCGGCGCCCTCGGCTCAGGAGCCCTCCGCGCAGAGCGTGCCCCGCGGTATCGAGGACTTCCTGCAGGGCCAGAGCGGCAGCGGCTCCCGGGCGCCCTCGGCGGGCGATATCGACGAACTGGGCTGCGAGGCCTGCCAGTAGCCCCTTGAGCTATAAGCTGGAAGCCGTAAGTAAAAAACCACGGCTTCCAGCACCTGTTCCTCCAGCAGATGACATCGCCCCCATGATGGCATCTGCGGCGATACGCCAATATTTGGGAGAGAGATAGAGATGCTGAACTGGGACGAGTTCCACGAAGACGAGACCCCCGTCGCCGAGCAGCCCAAGGCCGCCCCGGCGCCCGCGCCCCAGGCGGCGCCCTCCGCCGAGGCCGAGCCCGCCGTGGCCGAGAGCCGCGGCGACTACCGGGTCGCCGAGGGCGATCGCCTGGAGCGGGCCCGTCAGTCCCTGGAGGCCCTGGACGTGGCCGCCGGCCTGGAAGAACTGGAGATGGGCGCGGCGCGCATCGAGGTCGACCAGAAGCGCATGATCAATGCCCGCGCCGACCTCAACCAGCTGGTGCCCTTCAAGTACGAGTGGGCCTGGCAGAAGTACCTGGATGGCAGCGCCAACCACTGGATGCCCCAGGAAGTGAACATGAACGCCGATATCGCCCTGTGGAAGAGCCAGGATGGCCTGACCGAGGACGAACGGCTGATCGTGATGCGCAGCCTCGGCTACTTCTCCACCGCCGACTCCCTGGTGGCCAACAACCTGGTGCTGGCGGTCTATCGCCTGATCACCAACCCCGAGTGCCGCCAGTACCTGCTGCGCCAGGCCTTCGAGGAAGCCATCCACACCCACGCCTACCAGTACTGCGTGGAGTCCCTGGCCATGGACGAGGGCGAGGTCTTCAACATGTACCGGGAAGTGCCCTCGGTGGCCGCCAAGTCCGCCTGGAGCCTCAAGCACACCCAGTCGCTGTCGCGCCCGGACTTCCACACCGGCACCCCGGAGACCGACCAGGAGCTGCTGCGCAACCTGATCGCCTTCTACTGCGTCACCGAAGGCATCTTCTTCTACTGCGGCTTCAGCCAGATCCTCTCCATGGGTCGCCGCAACAAGATGACCGGCGTGGCCGAGCAGTTCCAGTACATCCTGCGCGACGAGTCCATGCACCTGAACTTCGGCGTGGACATGATCAACCAGATCAAGATCGAGAACCCGCACCTGTGGACCGCCGAGTTCCAGGACGAGGTGACCCAGATGATCCTCGAGGGCACCGAGCTCGAGATCGCCTATGCCCGCGACTCCATGCCCCGCGGCGTGCTGGGCATGAACGCGGCGATCATGGAAGAGTACCTGCACTTCATCTGCAACCGCCGCCTGGCCCAGATCGGCCTGAAGGAGCAGTTCCCCGGCGCCCAGAACCCCTTCCCGTGGATGAGCGAGATCATCGACCTGCGCAAGGAGAAGAACTTCTTCGAGACCCGCGTCACCGAGTACCAGGTGGGCGGCGCCCTGAGTTGGGATTGATCGACAGGAAAGCAATGGGCCTCGCCATATGGCGGGGCCCAAACGAAAAGACGCCCGAAGCGGCAACTTCGAGCGTCTTGACCGGCAGGGTGTGTGACCACCCCTCGGGCCGGCCTGGGTAGGCTAGCTACCAAAGCGAAGGCATTGTCCTTTCTAGTCTAGCCAGGGTCAAGTTGGTCGCGCCACTCCAGAGAAATGGAGGTGACGACGATGGCCAAGTCAAAGACCACTTGCCGTCCGACTCGTACTTCTCCGAAGCCTGGGCCCAAGACGGTGGCGGTGAAACCACACCGCCGCTCGACGCCCAAGCCGCTTTCGAAGACGTGCTGACCACCCTTGCGACCCAGGGGGAAGAGGAATCTCCCCCACCCTGGAGGGCAATGCCATGCAAGTTGCTCCGACCCTAGTTCCCGATGACTCCTGGGCCTGGCAGGCCGCCTTGGAGCGTGCCCTGTCCGCCCATGATGGCTGGGAGGCGCTCGCTCACTACCCTCATGTGGCCTTCGCTTTTCCTTCCCCCTCCCCCCATCCTTACGCCAATGACCACCCCCTGATCGATTACCGGAAGCTCAAGGCCTGGGCGAACTCGCGAGGCTGGCGGGTCAGGCCGGCCCCGGAGCGGGCCGCCACGGGACAGCGACATAGTCCGCCGGTACGCTTCACCCGCCAATCGAACCACTACCATTGAAATTGAAGACGAGCCTCTATCGATGTCGAGCGCCCCACCTACCCTCTATGTCGCCGCCGCCGTGATCCATGACGGGCGGGGGCGGCTGCTACTGGTGCGCAAGCGCGACACCCGGGCCTTTATGCAGGCCGGCGGCAAGATCGAACCCGGAGAGACACCGGAGGCCGCACTGCGCCGGGAGCTGGGCGAGGAATTGGGGTGCCTGCCGCGACGGCTGCGCTACCTGGGCGAGTATCTCGCCCCCGCCGCCAACGAGCCGGGACACCGCCTGCATGCCCATCTGTTCCAGGTGGAACTGGACGCAGCGCCGCAACCCGGTGCGGAGATCGACACCCTGTGCTGGGTCACCCCGGCACAGGCCCAGCGTCTTGCCCTGGCGCCGCTGACGCGAGACCGGGTCCTGCCCCTGATGGAGCGCCTGGAAATCGACGCAGCGGTCTGATCGAACCGCCACGCTTATCGGGTCCCGCTATCCTGTCCTTGACCCCCGTCAAGGACAGGATGCCGCCCAGGCTGCTAGGGTAGTGGCATAACAAGGAGGAGAGTGCGATGAGTGAGCCCAAGAGCATTATCAAGCGCGTCTATGTCCCCACCCATGTGCGCCAGCTGCCCAATGGCGAGCGGGTCAGGGTGCCCGGTCACTACAAGGCGCCGCCGCGCCGCTGATCCCCTCCTCGGCTTCCAGTTTCCTCGACGCCCCGGTCCCGCGACCGGGGCGTCGGGGTTTAGTGCTAGGCTTTGCCTGAAAAGTCGGCGAGCGATGGCCAGACAAGGCAAAAATCGGCGAAAAGACGGAGTTTACGCGGTGTAAATGAGTACTTTGAGCCGATTTTTAACGCCGTATGGGTGAGCGCAGGCAGTTTTCGGACAAAGTCTAGAAGGCGCCGAACAGGCTCCCCAGCACGATCAGCAGCCCCAGCGACAGCAGCGGCACCAGCACCGCCACCACGGCGATATCCAGGTAGGACTCCCGGTGGCTCAAGCCGCAGATGGAGAGCAGGGTGATCACGGCGCCGTTGTGGGGCAGCGCATCCAGGCCCCCGGTGGCCACGGCGGTGACCCGGTGCAGCAACTCCGGGGCGATACCGGCGGCCTGGCCCATGGCCAGGTAGGTCTCCCCCAGGGTCGCCAGGGCGATGCTCATGCCCCCGGAGGCGGAACCGGTCATGCCGGCCAGCAGGTTGACGGCGATGGCCAGGGAGATCAGCGGATTGTCGCCGCCCAGGGAGGTGACCCAGGCGCTCAGGGTCTCGAAGGCCGCCAGGGAGGCGATCACCGCGCCGAAGCCCACCAGGCTGGCGGTATTGAAGATCGGCAGCAGCGAGGCATTGGCGCCGCTATCCAGGCTCCCGGTCAGCCCCGGCAGGCGCCGGCGGTTGGTCAGGATCAATACCCCGATGGCGATCACCAGGGCGGCGATCACCGACCAGAGCCCGCGCAGCGCCTCGATGCCGGTGGCTCCATAGCGGGACTCGGCCAGGTAGCCGGTCTCCATGGCGGGAATCACCCAGGCGGTGAACACCAGGTTGAGGGCGATCACCAGCACGATGGGCGTCACCGCCAGCGCCAGGCTCGGCGGGCTGGCCACGTCCGGCGTGGGCGCCACCTCGGCCAGGTCGAAGCCCTCCCCGGCGGCGCGCTCACGCAGCCCCGCCGTGGTGGGTCGCGCCTCCTCATGGGCCCCATAGCCCTCCCCCGCCAGCCGCGCCCGGCGCGCCCGATGACTCAGCCAGACCTGGCCCAGCCCCAGCATCACCAGGCCGGTGATGATCCCGAGCCCCGGGGCGGCGAAGGGCGAGGTGCCGAAATAAGGCATGGGGATGGCGTTCTGGATCGCCGGGGTCCCCGGCAGGGCGGTCATGGTGAAGGTGAAGGCGCCGAGGGCGATGGTGGCGGGCATCAATCGCTTGGGCAGGTCGGCGCGGCGGAACAGGGCCGCGGCGATGGGGTAGACGGCGAAGGCCACCACGAACAGCGAGACCCCGCCATAGGTCATCACCGCACAGGCCAGCACCACCGCCAGGATGGCCCGGGCCTCTCCCAGGCGGGCGACGATGGCCCCCGCCAGCACCTCGGCGCTGCCGGAATCCTCCATCAGCTTGCCGAACACCGCCCCCAGCAGGAAGAGCGGGAAGTAGCTGATCACGAAGCCCCCGGCGGCCCCCATAAAGACCTGGGTATAGCTGGCCAGCAGCGGCACCTGGGCCGCCAGGGCCACCAGCATAGCCAGCGCGGGCGCCAGCAGCAGCAGGCTCAGGCCACGATAGGCCAGGTACATCAGCAGCCCCAGGGCCAGGACGATGGCGACGATGCCGATCATGGGGTCAGCTCCTCATCGGGCGCCCCATCCAGGGGACGGAAGGTGTCGGAGAAGAGGCGATCCAGGTCGAAGCTGGAGCGCTGGCCGATGTCATCGAAGTGCTCCGCCAGCCAGGCATCCGCCCAGGCACGCCCCTGGGCGAAGAGCCGGGTCAGGAAGTCCCACTCGGCGTTCATCTTGCTGGAGGCGCTGAGGCTCTCCACCTCCTGCTCGCAGTGGATCAGGTGCAAGCGCATGGCCCGGTAGCTCTCCAGCTCGAGCCCCTCCGCCTCGATCAGCCGCTGCAGCAGCTGGATGCTGCGCAGCTCCTTGACCAGGCTGGAGTTGAAGGTGATCTCGTTGAGGCGGTTGAGGATCTCCCGGGCGCTGCCCGGCAGCTGGCGGCGCACCAGGGGATTGATCTGCACCACCACCAGGTCACGGCAGCCCTGGTCGTCCACCAGCGGATAGAGCGCCGGGTTACCGCTGTAGCCGCCATCCCAGTAGGCCTCGCCGTCGATCTCCACGGCCCGGTAGAGAAACGGCAGACAGGCGGAGGCCATCAGGGTCTCGACGCCGAGATCGGGCTGACGAAAGATGGTGGCGTGACCGGTGCGCACATTGGTGGCGGTGACGAAGACCTTGACCTGGGTGCAGGCATTGACCCGGGCGAAGTCGATGCGCTCCGCCACCAGGTCCCGCAGCGGATTGATATCCAGGGGGTTGAGGTAGGCCGGGGCGATCAGTTGGGTGAGGTTCTCGAAGAAGAGGTAGCTGGGCGAATGGTCGAGGCTGTCGTTGCCGATCAGTCGATCCCAGAGACTGCGCTGGATGGGCGAGAAGCGCGCCGCCTCGCTGACCGCCTGCCAGAAGCCGGCCAGGGCCTCCCGGGCTCCCTCGCGTCCGCCCCGCTGCAGGCCATCCGCCAGTACCACCGCATTCATGGCGCCGGCGCTGGTGCCGCTGATGCCATCGATCTCGAGGCGTTCGTCCTCCAGCAGCCGGTCCAGCACGCCCCAGGTGAGGGCCCCGTGGGAGCCGCCGCCCTGAAGCGCCAGGTCGATCCGCTTGACCGCTCGCTTGGCCATGCCCTCTCCTCGCCATCCTTGCCATATTGGCGTGCAGTATAGGCCCCTATGTTGCACCGCAGCAAGGCGCTGCGGTGATGCTTCATTGCGATTTAATCAATTGATTAATACACTCTCGGGACCTTCGCGAAGCCCGATCGAGGATCGCCGCCATGTCGCCCTCCCCCCATCGTCTCGCGGTCACCGCCGCCCTCGCCCTGCTATGGCTGCTGGCGGGCTGTTCACCGGAGGCCGCCCCACCCAGCGAATCGCCCCGGGTGGTGGATAGCCACCTTCTCGAGCCCGGCAATGGGGCCACGATCTCCCACCTCAGCGGCCGAGTCCGCGCCGCCGAACGCAGCACCCTGAGCTTCGAGCTGCCCGGTCGGGTGAGTTTCCTGCGGGTGGAGGCCGGCGATCGAATCCGCGCCGGCGAGCCGCTGGCCCGCCTGGAGGCGGAACGCTACCAGTTGGTGGCCGAGCAGCGTCGCGCCGAGCTGCGCGAGGCCGAGGCGCTGCTCGAGGAGAAGCGCCAGGACTACCGGCGCCATGCCCAGTTGGCCGAACGCGACTATGTCAGCGCCAACCAGTTGGAGAGCGTGCGCGCCGCCCTGGCCAGCGCCGAGTCCCGCCAGGCCACCGCGGCGGCGGCCCTGGCCCTGGCCGAGCGCGACCTGGCCCTGACCACCCTGGAGGCGCCCTTCGACGGCTCGGTGAGCCAACGCCAGGTGGAGCCCGGCGAGCGGGTCGCCGCCAATCAGCCGATCCTCGAGATAATCTCCGACCGGGAGGGCTTCGAGGTGGAGACCCGCATCCCCGAGACGATGGTCGGCGCCCTGGCGGTGGGCTCGCGTCACGAGGTGACACTGCCGGCCCTGGGTAACCGCACGCTGCCGGCCACCCTGCGCCACCTGGGTACTCAGCCGCGCTCCTCCAACGACTATCCGCTGATCCTGAGCCTGGAGTCGCCGCCCCCGGACCTGCGCTCCGGGATGACCGCCCGGGTGGCGCTGACGCTGGGGCCCGGGAGCGAAGAGCCCGGCCTACCGGTGCCCCTGACCGCCCTGGTCTACACCGACGCCACCGCCCATGTGCTGCGTATCGACGGCGAGGCGCGCCTGGAGCGGGTCGCGGTGGAGGTGCTCGCTATCGGCGACGGCTGGGCCCGGGTGCGCGGTGACCTGGCCCCGGGCCAGCGCATCGTCGCCCGGGGCGCCGAGTTCGTCCGCGCCGGCCAGCGGGTCAGCCTGCTCGGCGAGAGCCCCGAGCGCTACCACTGAGGCCACCATGAACCTGAGCCAGATCGCCTACCGCCGTCGCCCCGTGCTCTACCTGGCCACCCTGCTGGCCATGCTGCTCGGCGTCTACAGCTACTTCACCCTGCCCGCCCGGGAGGACCCGGAGATCCTGGTGCGCGAGGCGGTGATCACCACCGAATTCCCCGGTCTGCCGGCGGAACAGGTGGAGGAGAACATCACCAAGGCCCTCGAGGAGAGCGTTCGCACCATCGGCGAGATCAAGGAGCTGCGCTCCACCTCCCTGCGCGGCCGCTCCATCATCCATGTGCAGATCCAGGATCGCTACTTCGACCTGGAGCAGATCTGGGACGAGGTGCGCCACAAGGTGGCCACGGCCCGCCCCCGGCTGCCCGAGGGCACCCGGGACCCGGTGATCAACACCGACTTCGGCGACGTGGCGGTCATCACCGTGGCCCTGACCGCCCCGGACTACCCCCAGGCCGACCAGCAGGAGATCGCCGAGCATGTGCGCGCCCTGCTCTACGGGGTGGAGGGCACCAAGAAGGTGGAGCTGCTGGGCATTCAGGAGCAGCGCATCTTCATCGATATCGCCGAGGCGCGGCTCGCCGAGCTGGGCCTGACCCCGAGGGACCTGGCGGCGCAGATCCAGCGCCGCAATATCTTCCCCCCCGGCGGCGTCATGGAGGTGGACGAGCAGCGCCTGGCCCTGGAGGTCAGCGGCGAGTTCAGCGACCTCGCGGCCCTGGGTGATGCCGAGCTGCGCCTGCCCGAGGGCGGCACCCTGCGCCTGCGCGACCTGGGCGAGATCCGTCGCGGCTATCAGGACCCCGCCGAGCGCGGCGCCTACTTCAACGGCGAGTCGGCCATCGTCTTCGCCCTCTCCATGCTCGACGGGGCCAGCGTGCTGGACTACGGCGAGGCCGTCCAGGCCACCCTGGCGGAAGTCCGTCCCAGCCTGCCGGCGGGCTACCGGCTGGAGATCATGACCTTCCAGCCCGAGCAGGTAGCCAACGCCGTCTACGGGGTGACCCGCAGCGTGATCCAGACCCTGGCCATCGTGCTGGGGGTGGTGATCCTCTTCCTGGGCATGCGCACCGGGCTGATCGTCGGCTCGATTATCCCCACCGTGATGCTGGTCACCCTGGCGATCATGGGCCTGATGGAGGTCAGCCTGCAGCGCGCCAGCCTGGCGACCCTGGTGATCGCCCTGGGGCTGCTGGTGGACAACGCCATCGTCGTCGCCGAGGACTTCAAGACCCGCCTGGAGGCGGGCCTGGACCGCGACCGGGCCCTGGAGGAGAGTGGCCGCGAGCTGGCCCTGCCGCTGCTGTCGTCCAGCCTGACCACCATCCTGGTGTTCCTGCCACTGATGCTCGCCGTCCACGCCGCCGGCGAATACACCCGCTCCATCTCCATCGTCATCGCCATCACCCTGCTGAGCTCCTGGTTCCTGTCGCTGACGCTGACTCCGGCCCTCTGCCATCGTTTCCTTAAGGCGCCCTCTCGCAGCGACACCGGCGGCGTTACCGGCGAGGCGACCGACGGCCCCAATCTCTCCGACCGGGTCTTCAACTGGGTGTCGCGGCGCTATGGGCTGCTGCTGGTGCGGGTGCTGCACCACCGGGCGCTGTTCCTCGGCCTGATGGGCCTGGCCCTGGTGGCCGGGCTGGCCATGATGCAGGCGGTGCCCCACAAGTTCTTCCCCGATTCGGACCGCAATCAGGTGCTGGTGACCCTCGACTTCCCCTCGGACAGCGCCGCGGGCACCACCGACCGCCGGGTCCAGGCGCTGAGCCGGGAGCTCGGCGAGGCGCCCGGCCTGGCCGCGGACGTCACCGGCGTGGCCGCCTATGCCGGCTTCGGCGGGCCACGCTTCGTGCTCTCGCTGACGCCCATCGACCCGGCCCCCAACAAGGGCTTCATGGTGCTCAACGTGGCCGACCGCGACCGGGTCGCGGCGGTGATCCAGGCCACCCGGGACTACCTGGGCCGCCACCACCCCGACCTCTCGCCCCAGGTGACGCGGATGTTCCTCGGCCCCGCCGACAGCACCCTGCTGCAGGTCCAGGTCAAGGGCCCGGATCGGGAGGTGCTCTTCGCCAGCGCCCGGGAAATAGAGGCCTTGCTGCATAAGCTGGAGGGTAGCCGCGACGTGCGCCAGAGCTGGGAGGCGCGCATTCCGTCGCTGCGCATCGCGGTGGATCAGACCCAGGCGCGCAATGCCGGCATCACCTCCGAGGACATCGCCCAGTCGCTGGCCGGCGCCATCGACGGCTACCGCCTCAGCCACTACCGGGAGGGGGACGACATCATCCCGGTGATGCTGCGCTATGCCGATCAGCAGCGCCACAGCCTCGAGCGGCTGGCCTCGCTGACGGTCTATCCCCTGGGCGAGCCCGGCCCCGGCGTGCCCCTCAACCAGGTCGCGGAGATCCGCCTCGACAACGGCTACTACCGCATCGACCGGGAGAACCTGGTGCGCACCATCACCGTGGAGGGGCGTCATGACACCCTGACCGCCGAGGACATGGTGCCGCGCCTGGAACCGGCGCTGCGCGAGCTGGAGGCGGGCCTGCCGCCGGGACACTGGATCGAGTTCGATGGGGTGGTCACGGAATCGGCGGAGGGTCAGGCGGCGCTGCAGGCCAACCTGCCACTCTGCATCGGCCTGATCTTCGTGCTGCTGGTGGCCCAGTTCAACTCCTTCAAGCGCCCCCTGGTGATCATCGCCACCATTCCCCTGGTGATCGTCGGGGTGGCCCTGGGGCTGCTCGCCTCCCGGGCCGATTTCGGGTTCATGGTGCTGCTGGGCATCTACAGCCTGGCCGGCATCATCATCAATAACGCCATCGTGCTGATCGATCGCATCGATATCGAGCGCCAGAATCCCCTGCTCTCGGGGCGCGACGCGGTGATCCGTGCCTCGGCGCGGCGCCTGCGCCCGATCCTGATGTCGGCCATCACCACCATCCTCGGCTTCCTGCCCCTGGTCCTCGGTCGCGACCCGCTGTTCTACGGCATGGCCGCCGCCATGGCCTTCGGCCTCGGGGTGGGAACCATCATGAGCCTGGGCATGGTGCCGGTGCTCTATACCCTGTTCTTCGGCATCGACACCCGCAAGACGCCGCGGAGGAGCGCGCCATGAACCAGATCGCAAATAGCGCCGAGACCCGGGAGCGGCTGATCCAGGCGGCCATTCAGCTCTTCGGCGAACACGGTTTCAAGGGCACCACGACCCGCCAGCTGGCGGAGGCCGCCGGTGCCAATATCGGCTCCATCGCCTATCACTTCACCAACAAGCACGGCCTCTATCTGGCGTCGGCGGCGTATATCGCCGACGAGCTGCATCGTCGCCTGGCGCCGCCGCCGCTGCCCGCCCCCACGGACCGGGTGGCCAGCTTCGCGACCCTGCGCACCCTGGTCGCGCGCATGGTGCATACCTTTACCGAGGACGACGACTGCCGCCAGTGGCTGCTGCTGGTGATCCGCGAGCAGGTCAGCCCCGGCGAGGCCTTCGATATCCTTCAGGCCCGGGCCTTCCAGCCGATCCAGATGACCCTGAGCACCCTGATCGCCAGGCTGACCGGGCGCGACCCCGACGACAGGCGGGTGATCCTCGAAACCCATACCCTGGTGGGGCAGATCGTCTTCTTCCTGGTGGGCCGCGAGCCACTGCTGCGCCGCCTGGGACAGGACGGCTATGACGCGGCGACGGTGGCGGAGATCGAGGCCCTGATGGCGGCCCAACTGGCCCGCTACGCCTGAGGCTCGGAACGACGCGGGCGGACCCGAGGGTCCGCCCGCCGCTGGCACCGCCTCGCCGGCGCTATCCCTTGGGCCCCAATAGCAGCCAGGCAATCAGGCCGATCAGGGGGAAGAACAGCAGGATCAGGATCCACAGCAGCTTGACCACCGGCCCCGCGCCGCTCTTGGCCACCTTGACGATGGCCCAGATAACGATGATCAGCCAGATCAGCCCGAACAGGCCGGCCACTTCGATCCCCATGGTCACACTCCTTCGTGGGCGCTTGGTGAGGCCTCAGGAGTAGCACGCTTTCGGTGTCAGGCACAATCGCGACCCGGCCCGGCTTGGCATTCCCGGCCCCGGCCGCCATTATCATCCCCTGTGACTCACCGCCACCGGAGCCCCTGACCTTGGCCGTCGACCTGCTGCTCAATGCCGCCATCTTCCTCGCCGCCGCCGTGCTGATGGTGCCGCTGTTCAAGGCCCTGGGGCTCGGCGAGGTACTGGGCTACCTGGTGGCCGGGGTACTTATCGGCCCCTCGGTGCTGGGGCTGGTGCCGGACGCCGAGGGGGTGCTGCAGTTCTCCCAGGTGGGCATCGTCGTCCTGCTCTTCGTGATCGGCCTGGAGCTCAAGCCGGCACGCCTGAAGGTGATGCGCCGGGCGGTGTTCGGCTTCGGCAGCCTGCAGGTGACCCTGACCACCGCCCTCCTGGCCCTGGCCGCCTGGTGGCTGGGGTTGTCGCCCCTGGCGGCCCTGGTGGTGGGCTTCAGCCTGGGGCTCTGCTCCACGCCCCTAGTGCTGCAACTGCTCGGCGAGCGCAAGGAGCTCTCCACCCGCCAGGGCCGCAACGGCTTCGCCCTGCTGCTGTTCCAGGACCTGGCGGCGATCCCGGTGCTGGCGGCCATTCCCATCCTCGCCGCCGGCTCGCTACTGGCGGCGGGCCCCGAAGTGCTGCTGTGGGAGGCGGCCCTGGCGCTGGGCGCCTTCCTGGTGCTGATCCTCGGCGGGCGCTACCTGCTGCGCCCGCTCTTCCATCTGGCCGCCCGCACCCGGAGCCGCCAGGTGTTCACCGGCACCACCCTGCTGGTGGTAATCGGTGCCGCCCTGCTGATGGAGCTGGCCGGCCTCTCCATGGCCCTCGGCGCCTTTATCGCCGGGGTGCTGCTGGCCGATTCCGAGTATCGCCACAGCATCGAGGCGGATATCGAGCCCTTCCGCGGCCTGCTGCTGGGGCTCTTCTTCATGGCGGTGGGGATGATGGCGCAGATCGGCCTGCTGGCGGAGATACCGCTGACGGTGCTGGGCCTGACCCTGGGGCTGCTGCTGCTCAAGGGCGCCAGCCTGGTGCTGGCCAGCCGCCTCTATGGCGGCTCCTGGAAGGAGGCCACCGGCCTCGGGGTACTGCTCTCCCAGGGCGGCGAATTCGCCTTCGTGCTGCTCACCGCCGCCGCCGCGGTGGCCCTGCTCGACCGCGAGCTCACCGAGCTGCTGGTGCTGGTGATCTCGCTGTCCATGGCCACCACCCCGCTGCTCTATGGCGGCTATGCCCGCTGGCTGCGCCCGCGCTTCGCCAGGACCCGCAAGCGGCCCGGCTACGACACCCCCGAGGACGACGCCCCCCAGGTGATCATCGCCGGTTTCGGGCGCTTCGGGCAGATCCTCGGCCGGGTGCTCCAGGGCCTGCAGATTCCCTATACGGTGCTGGATATCAACGCCGAGCAGGTCGATTTCGTGCGCCGCTACGGCAACAAGGTCTACTACGGCGACGCCGCCCGCCTCGACCTGATGACCGCCGCCGGCGCCGACAAGGCGCGCATCCTGGTGCTGGCCATGGGCGATATCGAGGCCTCCATGCGCATCGCCGAACGGGTCAGGCGGCGCTTCCCCCAGTTGCGCATCTTCGCCCGGGCCCGCAACCGCTACCACGCCCACCTGCTGATGCGCGCCGGCATCCACGACCTGGTACGCGAGATACTGCCCGCCAGCCTGGAGCTGACCCGCGAGGTGCTGGTCGCCCTCGGCCTGCCCCCGGAGCAGGCCGACCACGGGGTGGCCACCTTCCGCGAGCATGACGAGCAGACCCTGCTGCGCCAGCTGGAGGTGTTCGGCAACGAGAGCCAATATATTCAGACGGTCCAGGAGGCGGCCCGGGAGCTGGAAAGCCTCTTCGAGGCCGACGAGGAGATCGCCACCCCACCCGGAGGCCCCCATGCGCAAAAGCGATAAACAGCTCGACAACCGCTTGCGCGGTGCCCTGATGGAGGCCTGCGAACTGGCCCTGGAGAGCGTGCCGGGCTTTCGCTGGCTGACCCACCTGGCCGACTACCAGCGCTTCCCCGATAGCCTGCGCATCGTCTGCGTCTTCGACAGCGATGACGCCCTGGCCCGGGCCCGGGAGGCCCGGGAGGACGACTACCTCTGCCAACTGCTCCAGGCCAAGCTGGCCGCCGCCGCCATCAAGCCCGCGGCGCTGCGCCGTCAGGTGCGCTTCGACAGCGAAGAGGCCTGCCAGCGGGAGCACAAGGGCAACTGGAAGCGGCGCCTCCACGACGCCTGACGCCTCACTCCTTGGGCTTCACGCCTCCCACCACTCGGGCAGCAGGGCCCGCACCTCGCGGCGGGCGAAGCGCTCGTCCATCAGCACCACCACCCCCTCGTCCTCCGGGCCGCGGATCACCCGACCGGCGGCCTGCACCACCTTGGTCAGGCCGGGGATCCGGTAGGCGTAGTCGTAGCCGCGCCCGAAACGCGCCTGGAGCCGGGCGCGCAGCGCCTCGTTGAAGGGGTCCGAGGGCGGCAGCCCCAGGGTCGCGATAAAGGCGCCGATCAGCCGCTCCCCGGGCAGGTCGATGCCCTCGCCGAAGGCCCCGCCCAGCACCGCGAAGCCGATGCCCCGGCCCCCTGGGGCGAAGCCTGCCAGGAAGGCCTCCCGGGCCGCCTCGTCCATGCCGCGGGTCTGGCTGCGCCGGGGAATCTCGGGATGCGCCGCGGCCAGCGCCTCCCGGGCCACCTCCAGGTAGGCGAAGCTGCTGAAGAAGGCCAGGTAGTGCCCCGGGCGGCGCCGGTACTGCTCGGCGAGGGTGGCGACGATGGGCCCCAGGGAGGCGGGGCGATCCGCCAGGCGGGTGGAGATATCGCTACGCACCCTGACTTCTAGCTGCTTGGCGTGAAAGGGCGCGGGCACCGCTTGCCACACCGTGCCCTCGGGCAGGCCCAAGAGGTCACGATGATAGCCGGCGGGGCTCAGGGTGGCGGAGAAGAGCACCGCGCAGTGGGCGGCGGCGAAGCGCGGCGCCAGGAAGTCCGCCGGCACCAGGTTGCGCAGCCCCAGCCGTGCCCTGCCCCGCCCGCGGCGCTCCAGGTCGCACAGGGAGTGGTCACCGAAGCGCTCCGCCAATCGGCCGAAGGCCAGGGCCTCGAAGAGCAGCTCCTGCCACTCCCCCTGGCCGGGGTGCTCCACCAGGTAGTCGCCGAGGCGCGCCACCAGCCCCTGCAGCACCCCCACCAGGCCGCCGGGCAGGCCATCGAGCACACCGTAGGCGGGGCGCTGCGGCGAGCCCTCGGCGAGGCCGCTCTCCCGCACCAGGCCCTGCCACTGACGGCTTAGCCGCTCCAGGCCCCCCTTCAATACCGCGGGGGCGGTGCGCTTTAGGCGATTCAGTCGCGCCTGATCCAGCTCGGCGCTGTACATGCCCCGGGCGCGACCCACCAGGTTATGGGCCTCGTCGACCAAGAGCCCCAGGCGCCAGCCGTCCGATTGGGCCAGGCCATACAGCAGCGCCGTGTCGTCGAAGTAGTGGTTGACGTCGCCGACGATCACATCGCACCAGCGGGCCAGCTCCTGGCCCAGGTAGTAGGGGCAGACCCGATGGGCCAGGGCCAGCTCGCGCAGCGCGCCGCGATCCAGCCAGCCCCGGGCCACCGCCGCCCGGCGCGCCGCCGGCAGGCGATCATAGAAGCCCTCGGCCAGGGGGCAGGCCTCGCCCTGGCAGGGGGTGCCGGGATACTCGCAGGCCTTGTCCCGGGCGATCAGTTCCAGCACCCGTAGCGGGGGGTCGCCCTCGGCGGCGCCCAGGCTGGCCAGGGCGTCCAGGGCCAGGCGCCGCCCCGGGGTCTTCATGGTCAGGAAGGCCAGGCGATCCAGCCCCTGGCGGGGCATAGCGGTGAGCAGCGGGAAGAGGGTGCCGAGGGTCTTGCCGATGCCGGTGGGCGCCTGGGCCAGCAGGCAGCGGCCGGTGGCGGCGGCCTTGTAGGCGGCCTCGGCCAGGGCCCGCTGCCCGGGGCGGAACTCGCCATGGGGGAAGCGCAAGCGGGCCAGGGCGGCGTCCCGGGCGCGGCGATGGGCCGATTCCTGGCGGGCCCAGGCCAGGAAGTCGCGACAGCGGGCGACGAACTCCGCCTCCAGCTCGGCGGCCTCCACGGTCTCGTCGAGGCGGGTCTCCTCGCCGCTGGCAATCTCCAGGTAGACCAGGCGAATCGTCACCCGGGCCAACCCCTCGGAACGACATAGCAGGGCCCCGTAGGTGCGCGCCTGGACCCAGTGCAGGGCGCGCTGGTTGGCGGCCTGGCGCCCCAGGTCGCCGCGGTGGGTCTTGATCTCCTCCAGGCAGGCCTCCCGGGGGTCATAGCCGTCGGCGCGACCGCGCACCACCAGGCACAGGCCCGACTCGCGGAACTCGCCCTCCAGGGGCAGCTCGGCGCGATAATCGGCGCCGCGGCGGGCCACCACCCGGGCATGGCCGGCGATGCCCTCCCGGGCGCTGGGCGCCGGGGTAAAGCGATGGTCCAGGTCGCCGCGCCGGGCGGTGAAATCGCATAGCGCCCGCACCGCCACCCGATAGGTATCCGCCCCGTGATTCATTGCCAACGAACCTGGCAGACCGCCGCGGGGATACCCCGATCATGGAAGAAGGCGAGCCAGCGGCGCTGGTTGTCCTGGAGGCGATCCCCCGGCCCCTTGACCTCGATCAGCCGGTAGTCGCCGCGCTCGGGGAAGCACTGGATCAGGTCCGGGAGGCCGGCCCGGTTGGCCTTGAGGTCCGCCAGCAGGCGCTCGAAGCAGGCACGCAGATGGGCCGGAGGCAGGCTCGCCAGGGCCAGCTCGAGGAGCTCTTGATCCAATAGCTCCCAGGCCACGAAGGGCGAGGCCAGGCCCCGCTTGGCCGCCCAGGTGGCGCGGATCGCCGCCCGGTAGTCGCCATTTTCCAGGCGCGCCAGGCAGGCGTCGAAGCGCGCCCGACGCCGGCTCACGAAGTCGGGGCGATAGAGGTCCGCGGGGCCGCTCTGGAAGGGATGGAAGAAGGCGCCGGGCAGGGGCGCATAGATCGCCTCCCAGCAGAGCAGGCCGAAGAGCCCGGTGAGCAGGCCGTTCTCCACGTAGCGCACCGGCGCCTCGGGCAATGAGAGGTGCTCGGCCACCGCCCGCTCCACCCCGCCGCCGGCCACCAGGGTCTGAGGCAGGGTCAGGGTCAGCCGCTCGGGGGCGGGCTCGGCCGGCGACGGCGTGACCGCCAGGCCCAGGCGCTTCTCGAGGCGCGGCACCAGCCGCGCCAGGGCCTGGCGCTGGGCCTCGCTGGCCGGGGTGTCCAGGAAGGGCCGCGCCAGATCCAGGGCGACGCGATGCTCGCCGAGGCGCTCCAGCAGGCGCAGCCGGCGTACCAGGGCCTCGTCCTCGCCGCCCTGGGCATAGAGGCCGAGCGCCAGCTCGGTATCACCCTGGCGTTCGGCCTCCCGCCCCAGGCGCAGGGCCAGGCGATGCCGCCGGGCCGCCAGCCAGGGATTCCGCGGTGGCTCGGGCAGGTTCTCGGACAGCGCTTCGACCAGGTCGCTCACTGCTTCCCCCGCCGCCAATCGCTCGCCCAGGTCGTGCAGGACCAGGTAGGCGTCCAGCTCCGCGCGGTGCCGGAAGGCCCGGGACTCGGCGCCGAAGGGCACCGTCTCGAAGCGCTGGTGGCCCAGTTCCGTCAGCACGAACTCCGACCAGTCCTGGCGCAGGTTGCCGAAGAACATCAGCCGCAGCCGCTCACAGGTCGGCATCGCCGTAAGGCGCACCAGCCGATCCGGGGCCTCGGGCCACCAGGCGGAGTAACGCCGCGGCGCCGGCATCAGTTCCGGGAGTCGCGTCGTCAGCTCGCCCTTGGTGGCGCGGCTCAGCCCCGCCTCGGCGAGCGTCTCCGCGAACGCCTGGCGCAGCTCCACCAGGCGCAGCTGCCGGCACAGTTCCTCGACGGAGAGCGCCGGGTCCGCCTCCACCAGGCCCGAGGCGATCAAGGGCGCCAGGGCGGCGTCGGTGTCACCGATCTCGGCATAACTGAGCCGCGAGGTGCGAAAGTGCTCGCCGCGGCGCATCACCAGGCGCACCAGCAGCGCCTGGGCGGCCTCGGGCAGGGCGGCGAAGACGCTCAGGAAGTCGCGTTCCTCGCCCCCCAGCAGGTCGTCATAGCGCGCCGCCACCCAGTCCAGGGCGGCGCGGAAGTTGGCCAGGTAGTAGCGGGGATCGCTCAGGGAGGCAATGGGTAGCGGCATCATGGCGCCATGGTAGCAGTTGGCCTCGTGGCTGGCAGGCCGTAGGCTATAGGCGGGTCGCTGGATCTGGCGCCCCACGGGAATCACCACCGATCGACAAGGAGCCTCCATGTCACTGCCCCACCGATGGTCCATTCCGCTGCGCTATGGCGCCTATGCCGCCAGCTGGCTGGGGCTGGCGGCCACCCTGATCGCCTGGCCCCTGGGCGCGCCCTTCTGGTGGACCCTGCCCTTCGCCGGCCTGGTGGCCCTGGGCAGCTGGGATCTGCGCCAGCGCTCGCGCACCCTGCGCCGCAACTACCCGATCCTCGCCCACTTCCGCTACTGCCTGGAGAGCATCGGTCCGGAGATGCGCCAGTACTTTATCCAGTCGGATACCGAGGAGCGGCCCTTCTCCCGGGAGCAGCGCAGCGCCGTCTATCAACGCGCCAAGAACGTGCTCGACAAGAAGCCCTTCGGCTCGGTGCTGGACATGTACGCCGAGGGCTATGAGTGGATCAACTCCTCGCTGGCCCCGGCCGCCCCCCTGGACGAAGCGGCCCTGCGAGTGGAGGTGGGCGGCGAGCGTCGCCACCCCTACCGGGTCAGCCTGCTGAATATCTCCGCCATGAGCTTCGGCGCGCTCTCCGGCCATGCCATCCAGGCGCTGAACCAGGGCGCCCAACGCGGCGGCTTCTACCACGATACCGGCGAGGGCGGCATCTCCCGCCACCATCTGCACGGCGGCGACCTGGTCTGGGAGATCGGCTCGGGCTATTTCGGTTGCCGCGACACCGCGGGCCGCTTCGACCCCGAGGCCTTCGCCCGCAACGCCGCCCGCCCCGAGGTGAAGATGATCGAGATCAAGCTCTCCCAGGGCGCCAAGCCGGGCCACGGCGGTATCCTGCCCGGGGCCAAGGTCACCGCGGAAGTGGCCGAGGCCCGGGGCGTGCCGGTGGGCCAGGACGTGGTCTCCCCGGCCAGCCACTCGGCCTTCTCCACGCCCCTGGAACTGATGCACTTTATCCAGCGGCTGCGCGAGCTCTCCGACGACAAGCCGGTGGGCTTCAAGCTGGCCATCGGTCACCCCTGGGAGTGGTTCGGGCTGGTCAAGGCGATGCTGGAGAGCGGCATCCACCCCGACTTTATCGTCGTGGACGGCGGCGAGGGCGGCACCGGCGCCTCGCCGCTGGAATTCATCAATCGCCTGGGCATGCCGCTGCTGGAGGCGCTGGCCCTGGTGCACAGCAGCCTGGTGGGCGCCGGCCTGCGGCCCAAAGTTCGCCTGGCCGCCGCCGGCAAGATCACCTCCGCCTTCCAGATGGCCCGCGCCCTGGCGCTGGGCGCCGACTGGTGCAACGCGGCGCGGGGCTTCATGTTCTCGCTGGGCTGCATCCAGGCCATGAACTGCCATACCGACCGCTGCCCCAGCGGCGTGGCCACCCAGGACCCGCGGCGCGGCCGCCACCTGGACGTGGCCGACAAGCGCGAGCGGGTCTACCACTTCCACCGCAACACCCTGAACGCCCTGGCGGAGATGCTCGCCGCCGCGGGCCTGGCCCACCCCGAGGAGCTACGCCCGGCGCATATCATGCACCGCATCTCGCGCCACCATATCAGCTCCTATGCGGAGCTCTATCCCTGCCTGGCCCCGGGGGAGCTGCTGCGTCATACCCCCGACCACCCGCTCTTCCAGCGCTTCTGGGAGGAGAGCCGCGCCGACAGTTTCTGCACCCCCGCCAAGGTGGTGGCACTACGTCAGAGCGCCTAAAGCGCTCCCTCCGCCAGCTGCCGGGTCAGCTCGGCGGCGGGAAGCTCCCGGCAACCGGTTACGTTCTGGCCGGCCCCGATAGGAAAGCGCGAGTCGCCGCGATAACGCCGGCCCCGATATGGTGCCCGGCCTAACGGCTGCCTTCCGCTAACTGGCGGGTCAGCTCGGCGGCGGGGATCTCCCGGCAACCAGTTACATTCTGGCCGGCCCCGATAGGAAAGCGCGAGTCGCCGCGATAACGCCGGCCCGATATGGTGCCCGGCCTAACGGCTGCCTTCCGCTAACTGGCGGGTCAGCTCGGCGGCGGGAAGCTCCCGGCAACCGGTTACATTCTGGCCGGCCCAGAGCGGCGAGAAGTCGCCGCTGCCCCGGGCCTCGGCGGCACTGCGCAGGGGCGCGATGGCGGCGGTGGCCAGGGGGAAAGCCGGCGGGGCGTCGCTCAATGGGCCCAGCTCGCACATCAGGCGATTGACGATGCCCCGGGCCGGGCGCCCGGAGAAGAGGTTGGTCAGGGCGGTATGGCGGGCCGCCTCGCCGGCCAGGGCGGCCCGGTGCACGGCACCGGTGGTGGCCTCGGGGCAGAGCAGGTAGGCGGTGCCCACCTGGACGGCGCTGGCCCCCAGCGCCAGCGCCGCCCGCACGCCGCGGGCATCGCCGATGCCGCCGGCGGCGATCACCGGAATGTCCAGGGCCGCCACTAACTGGGGCAGCAGGGCGAAGGTGCCCAGCTGTTTCGTGAGGTCGTGGTCGAGGAAGTGGCCGCGATGGCCGCCGGCCTCCAGCCCCTGGGCGATCACCGCATCGACGCCCCGGGCCTGGAGCCACAGCGCCTCCTCCAGGGTGGTGGCGGTGGAGACGACCCGGGCGCCCCAGGCCTTGACCCGGTCCAGCAGCGCCGCGTCCGGCAGGCCAAAGTGGAAGCTCACCACCGCCGGGCGATGGGCCTCCAGCACCGCGCAGGCCGCCGCATCGAAGGGGCGTCGCCCGGGGCCCGCCGGCACCGAGTCGATATCGAGATCCAGTTCCCGATAGTAGGGCGCCAGGGCCCGGCGCCAGCGCGCCTCGGCGGCCTGGTCCGGGGCGGGTGGGGCATGGCAGAAGAAGTTGACGTTGAGGGGCCCCACCCCCTCCCGGCGATGGCGCGCCAGGGCCGCGTCCAGGGCCTGGCTATCCAGCATGGCCGCCGGCAGCGCCCCCAACCCGCCCCCCTCGCCCACCGCCAGGGCCAGCTCGATACCCTGGGAGCCCGCCATGGGCGCCTGGAGGATCGGCACCTCGATACCCAGTCGCTTGCAGAAGTCGTTCATCCCTGTCTCCTCGTCGAGTCCAGGGAGAGCCTAGCGCGAATCCTCACGACGCCCCAGGCGACCTTGGGCGAGGACGGGTCAGTTGCGCTACCAGGGCAGTGCCTCGCCGCTGCTGTGCCAGAAGCCGCCGCTGGTGCGCAGGGTCAGTTCCTCGATGCGTTGGGCGATACCGGCGGCGGCCTCTTCGGCTTCGATCAGGCCGCCGAAGTTGACCATGCGGGTCTTCACATAGCCGGGGTGAATCTGGGCCACGGCGATGCCGCGGGGCTTGAGGTCCACCGCCAGGGACTTGCCGAAGGCGTTGAGGGCCGCCTTGGAGGCGCGGTAGCCGTAGCGGCCGCCGGAGTCGTTGTCGGCGATGGAACCCATGCGGCTGGTGATATTGGCGATCTTGGCGCCCTCACCCAGGTTGCCCAGCAGCGCCTCGCTGACCCGCAGCGGCGCATAGGCGTTGATCTCCATCTGTTCGCGAATCGAGTCGAAGTCGATGCTCCCCAGCGCCTCGTCCTTGAGCAGGCCGGCGTTGTTGATCAGCAGGTCCAGGCGGCGCCCCACCAGCTCCCGTTGCAGCCGGGTGACGTCTTCGGGGCGGGTCACGTCGATGCCCTCGATCAGCGTCTCGGCGATCTCGCCGAGCTCGGCGGCCGCCTCGCCGCAGCTGCGGCAGACCCCGATCACCGCCCAACCGGCGGCGTGATAGTGGCGGGCCAGGGCCAGGCCGACGCCGCGATTGGCGCCGGTGATCAATACGGTGGAAGTCATCTCAACTCCGGGGTGGGAAAAATGGGCGATGCCTTAAAGGTGGGGGGCGCGGGGCGCCAGTTCAACCCAGGGCCACCAACCAGAGCCCCGCCAGCATGATGACGGTGGCTGATCTTCGATGCAGTGGCCGGGGCGGCGCCCCCTCCAGCTCACTCCGACTCAGCCCAGGGCCACCAGCCAGAGCCCCGCCAGCATGATGGCGGTGGCTGATCTTCGATGCAGTGGCCGGGGCAGCGCCCCGCTCATTTTCAGCCCAGGGCCACCAGCCAGAGCCCCGCCAGCATGATGACGGTGCCGATCAGCTTGGCCGGAGCGGGGCGCTCCTTGAGCCAGAGGATGCCCAGCATCACCCCCAGGGGGATGGAGAGCTGGCGCAGGGCGACGATATGGCTCACCGCATCGCTCTGCGCCAGGGCCACCAGCACCAGGCCATAGGTGGCGGTGATCATCAGCCCGGTCACCAGCAGGCCGAGGCGCTCCTCGGCCCAGAGCCCCGGCAGGCGACGCCGCTCGGCGGGCAGCGCGAGGAGCAGCGGCAGCGCCCAGAGCGGGGTCACCAGGGCCTGGAGCACCATAAAGACCGCCCCGGCGGCCAGCGGCGACACGCCGGTCCCCACCATCAGCGCCAGGGCCTGGGCGTCGATCAGCGAGTAGCCCGCCGTGGCCAGCGCCGCCAGCAGGGCGAAGCCCAGCGCCGGGGTCAGGTAGCTGGCCAGCCGCGGGGCCCCGGCCAGGGGCAGGCAGAGGGCGCCGGCCAGGATCAGCCCCATGCCGAAAAGATCGCCCCCCGCCAGCTCGTGACGGCCCAGCAGCCCCACCGCCACCAGGGGCACCAGCACCACCGGCAGGGCCCGGGCCAGGGGATAGAGCACGCTCACCTCGCCCCGGGCATAGGCCCAGGCCAGGCCGCCCATGTAGAGCATCTGGCATAGCCCCGAGGCGGCCAGCCAGCCCCAGAAGCTCGCCGGCAGGCTCGCCAGGGGCGGCCCCAGCAGCAGCAAGGGGCTGAGCGCCAGGCCCCCGGCGGCGATGGCCAGGGTAAAGAAGGCCAGGGATGGCGCGCGCCGCTTGCCCAGCAGGTTCCAGCCGGCGTGCAGGCACACCGAGACCAGCACCAGGCCGAAGACGGCAGGACTCACGGCCGTTCCCCGTGGGGTCGGGCCAGAGAGGCATCGCTCTCGGCCACCGCCATGGCCAATATCGTGGCCACCCTCACGACCGCTCGCCGCGGGTTCGGACCCGAGGGGGCATCGTTCTCAGCCACCGCCATGGCCAACGTCACGGCCGCTCGCCACGCGCCAGACGAGCATCGATCTCGGCCACCACCGCCGGCAGCTCGGCGAGGGTATCGATCATAAAGTGCGGCTGGGAGGGGGCGAACTGCGCCTCGATGCGCCCGCGACGCTCGGCCAGCTCGGCCGCGTCCAGGTCGCGATACTCGGCATAGGTCAGTCCCAGGGCGTTACCCGAGCAGGTCAGCGCCACCGTCCACATGCCGGCGCTGCGCCCCTCGAGAATGCCCGGCGCGGTGTCGTCCACCTTGACGCAGGCGGCCACGTCACTCACGCCGAGGGCGATCACGTTGGCCAGCGCCTGGGCCGGGTGCGGGCGACCCTTGGGCACCTCGTCGCTGGCGACCACATGATCGGCCACATAGCCGTTGTCCCGGGCCCGGGCCACCACCTGCTCCATCACCACGGCGGGGTAGCCGGAGCAGGAGCCGATCTTCAGGCCCCGCTCGCGCAGCGCGGCGATGGCGTCGAGCGCGCCGGGGATCAACGCCGAGTGCGCGCCGATCTTGGCGATCTGCAGCGGCATAAAACGCTCATACAGCGCATCGACGTCGGCGTCGCCGGGGGCGTGACCCACCGCCGCCTCGAACCGCGCGGCGATCGCCGGGACGTCGCAGAGGGCGCGGATATGCTCCCACTTGCCCATGCCCATGGGCCCGCGGGCCTCTGCCAGGCTGAGTTCGACGCCCAGCTCGGCGAAGGCCTCGACGAAGATCTGGGTCGGGGCGAAGGAGCCGAAGTCCACCACGGTGCCGGCCCAGTCGAGGATGGCGCACTGCAGGCGTTCGGGGGATTGATAGTGCATCGGGGTATCTCCAATGAGTCAGGCGGCGGGACGGCAGTCGTCCACGCCCAGGGTGGCCAGGGCCGCGTCCACGGCATCCAGCAGTTGTGCGATCACGGCGATATCGAGACGGCCGATATTGCCGATGCGGAAGCTCTCCACCTCGGTGAGCTTGCCGGGGTAGATAATGAAGCCGCGGGCCTTGAGCTCGGCGTAGAAGCGCGGGAAGTCGAAGCCGGGATGGGCGGGGCTGAGGAAGGTGGTGATGATCGGCGACAGCCAGCGATCCTCCAGCAGGGTCGCGAAGCCCCGCCGACGCATGCCCGCCACCAGGGCATCGCGATTGGCGGTATAGCGAGCCAGGCGCCCGGCCACCCCGCCTTCGGCGTCATGCTCATCGAGCGCCTGGAGGAAGGCCGCCACCACATGGGTGGGCGGCGTATAGCGCCACTGGCCGGTGCGCTCCAGGTAGCGCCATTGATCGTGCAGGTCGAGGGAGAGCGAGTGACAGCGGCCCTCGGCGGCCGCCAGGGCGTCGCGGCGGGCGATCACGAAACCGAAGCCGGGCACGCCCTCGAAGCACTTGTTGGCCGACGACACCAGCGCCAGGAAGGGGGTGCGCCGGGCGTCCACCGGCACGGCGCCGAAGGCGCTCATGGAATCGACGATCAGCTCGCGGCCCTCGGCGGCCACCGCCTCGGCGATGGCCGCCAGGGGATTGAGGATGCCGGAGCTGGTCTCGCAGTGAATCAGCGCCACATAGCCGATGGCGGGGTTGTCCCGCAGCCGCTCGGCGACCGCCTGGGGGCTGGGCGGGGCGGCGTCGCCGCTGTCGAGCACCTCGAAGGGACGCCCCATGCGCTCGAGCAGGGCGGCCAGGCGCTTGCCGTAGGCGCCGTTGCTCAGCACCAGGGTGGTGCGCGCCGGATCGATCAGGGTACCGAGGGCCGCCTCCACGGCGAAGGTGCCGCTGCCCTGGAGCGGCACGCAGGCATGGCTGCCCCGGGCATTGGCGTGCCCCAGCAGGCGCCGGCAGATCTCGGCGGTCATGGCATTGAAGTCGCTATCCCAGGAGCCCCAGTCGCGCCGCATCGCGGCCTTGACGGTGGCGCTGGTGGTCAGCGGCCCCGGGGTCAGCAGGTAAGGGTCGGTCATGGCATCAAGCATTGGTCTATACCAGTGGATTCGTACAAAAAAATTTGTGCAGCGGCGGGCCTAGCCCGCCTGGCGCCACCCCTGGGCGTGATGCAGCAGCAGATGGCTGAGTGCCGCATGGGCGAGCTTGACCGCCAGGGAGGTGAAGAAGATCAGCACCGCCATGGCCGCCGCGCTGGCGAAGTAGCCGGCCTCGTCCAGGTGCATCACCGCCACCGAGGCCAGGCGGGTATCGCTGGTGTAGAGGAAGACCACCGCCGAGACCGTGGTCATGGCGTTGACGAACAGATACACCGAGATATCCAGCACCGCCGGCAGCGAGACCGGCAGGGTCACGCGGCGGAAGGTCACCCAGAAGGGCACCTTGAGGGAGGCGCCGACCGCCTCGAACTCCGGGTCGAGCTGCTTGAGGGCGGTCACCGAGGTGAGGTGGCAGACGGTGTAGAAGTGCACCAGGGTGTTGAGCACCAGGATCGCCAGGGTGCCGTAGAGCCAGTTCAGCGGGTTGCCGGCCTGATTGAAGAAGAAGATATAGGCCAGGCCCAGCACCATCCCCGGCACCGCCATGGGCAGCATGGCCAGGAAGTGCAGCCCCTGGCGCAGCACGCGATAGCCGTCGCTCTTCTCGATCAGCCAGGCATTGAAGAAGATCACCAGGGTACCGATCAGCGCCACCGAGAAGGCCAGCTTCAGGGAGTTGAACCAGGACGCCCAGCCGCCGCCGGCCAGCATCTCGAAGGCATAGTGCTCGAGGGTCAGCGACAGGTCATAGGGCCAGAACTGCACCAGGGAGGCGTAGATGGCGGTGCCGATCACCAGCAGGATGGCCGCCCCCACGGCGTAGCAGAGCCCTGCGAAGGTCCAGTCGCGCAGCGGGCTGGGGGTGGGCCGCCAGGGCACCGCCCGGGCGGAGAGCTGGGCCACCTGGCGGCGCTGGATCCAGCGATCCACCATGAAGGAGGCCAGGGCCGGCAGCAGCAGGATCACGCTGACCACGGCACCCATCTGGAAGTTCTGTTGCCCCACCACCTGGCGGTAGACATCGGTGGCCAGCACGCTGAACTGGCCGCCGATGATCTTGGGCACGCCGAAGTCGGTGATCGCCAGGGTGAAGACCACGAAGGCGCAGGAGATCAGCCCGTAGCGGGCCCCGGGCAGGGTGATGGTCAGGAAGCTGCGCCACTTGGGTGTACCCAGCGCTTCGGCGGCCTCATAGAGGCGGGCGTCGCTGGTGGAGAGCGCCGTGGTCAGGATCATCAGCGCATGGGGAAAGATCCAGAAACACATGCCCAGGACGATGCCGATGGGACCGTAGATGCTCTGCCCCAGCAGCGCCTCGCGGAACCAGCCCTGGTTGCCGAACAGGTAGACCAGGCTGATGGCCGGCAGCAGCGAGGGTGCCAGGATCGGCAGCACGGCCAGCATGCGGAACAGTCGCTTGCCGGGCATGCAGGTGCGGGTGATGCCGTAGGCGCAGAGGAAGGCCAGGCCCACCACCAGGGCGGTGCTGGTCAGGGCCACCGTCAGGGAGTTGACAATGGAGCCCACCAGGGCCGGGGTCTGGACATAGCGGGCGAAATTGGCCAGGCCGACGAAGTCGCCGGCGCGGTCCTGGAGGCTCTTGACCAGCATGCTGGCCAGCGGGAAGAGCAGCCCCACCACCAGCAGGGCCAGGGCCGCCAGCAGCGCCAGCAGGCGCACCAGCGCCTCGCCGGAGAGCCGTCGCGACCCGTCCATCGGAAACGCCACCCTCATGCCCGCGCCTCCCGGCCCGGATAGAGGCGCAGCGCTTCGCTGGGCAACAGGACCCCCAGGCTCGCGCCGGGCGCCAGGCCCAGGGCCTCGGCGTCGCGCACGGCGATATCCGCGACCAGCGCCTGGTCGGTCTCCGCCAGGGTCAGGCCGACGCGCAGGAAGGCGCCCAGGAACTCGATATGCTCGACCCGGGCCGACAGCCCCTCGTTCGCGGCACACAGCTTGACCGCCTCGGGGCGGATGGCCAGGCGGGCGCGGGTGTCACCGGCGCAGTCATGGGCCGGGCAATCCAGGCGACGCCGGCCCAGGCGCAGGGCATGGGCGCCCTCGGGACGCACCTCGAGGAAGTTCATGCTGCCGATGAATTCCGCCACGAAGGCACTGGCCGGCTGGCGGTAGATCTCGGCCGGGGTGCCCACCTGCTCGATGGTGCCGTGATTCATCACCACGATGCGGTCGGCCATGGCCAGGGCCTCCTCCTGGTCGTGGGTGACCATGATGGTGGTCACCCCCAGGCGCGCCTGCAGGGCCTTGATCTGGCCACGCAGGTGCACCCGCACCCGGGCATCCAGGGCGGAGAGCGGCTCGTCGAGCAGCAGCAGGCCCGGCTCGGTGGCCAGGGCGCG